>JASFUX010000021.1:0-22251 GCA_050050115.1 Maricaulaceae bacterium
GCGGCGCGTCGCCCAGGCGCGCGGCGATCTCGTCGGCGAGAGCAAGCGCGCGCTCCTGGCCGGCGTCCGTCAAGCCGGGATTGGGGTCGTCGTCGGCGCGTTCGGCGTGCCGCACGAGGAAGATTCTCATCTCGGCCTCTTGCCCAGCCGCGTCAGCGAAGCCCGTCCCGGATGCGCAGGCGCACAGGCCGATGGCGACGAGCGTGGCGAAGACGGTCAGGCGCTTCATGTGGAGAGCCTAGAGCGAGACGCGAGCCGGCGAAACCGCCGATCAATCCAGCGTGCGGCGATACCGCAGCATCGCGATCGAGAAGATTACCACGAGGATCGCGCCGAGCGCCGCCAGCTCGGTCCAGATCTCCGCGACGTCCGCGCCCTTGAGCATCACCGCGCGCACCGCGCGGATGAAGTGGGTGTTGGGCAGGACGTTGCCGATCGCCTGCGCCCAGCCCGGCATGCCGCGGAACGGAAACATGAAGCCCGACAGCAGGATCGAGGGGAGCAGGATGAAGAAGGTCATCTGCATCGCCTGAAGTTGGGACTTCGCCAGGGTCGAGAACAGGAAGCCGAGCGACAGATTGACCACGACGAACTCGGCCGTCGCTAGCGAGAAGGCGAGCGGGTCGCCGAGAAACGGCACGTCGAACAGCGCGAACGCGAGCGTCAGCATCAGGAGAACTTGGAGCAAGCCGACGACGATGAACGGGCCGATCTTGCCCGCCATCACTTCGCTGGCGTGGGTTGGGGCGGCGAGCAGCGTTTCGAGCGTGCCGGTCTCGCGCTCGCGCGTCAGCGCCATGGCGGTGAGGAGCGTCATGGTCATCGTCAGGATCACGCCCAGGAGCCCCGGCACGATGTTGACCGCGGTCCGGCCGGCGGGGTTGTAGCGAGCGTGGACGATGGCCTCGACCGCAGGGTCTGTGCGCTCAGGATCGTCGATGAGCGGTCTGATCGCCGATTGTACGATGCGCGGGAACGCCGCGGACGCCGAGCCCGACGCCACGGGGTCGGTCGCGTCGGTGTCGAGCAGCAGCTGCGGGCGATCCCCGCGCGCCAGATCGCGTTCGAAGTTCTCAGGCACCGTGACCACGAAGAGGGCGCGTCCCGAAGCCAGCGCGCTGTCGACCTCTTCAGGCGTGCGGACCTCGCCGACGACGTCGAAGTACTCCGAGGTCTCGAGCCCCTGGACGATGGCGCGGACGGCGGGACCGGTGTCGCGCGCTTCGATGAGGGCGGGCAGGTGGCGCGGATCGGTGTTGATCGCGAAACCGAACAGCAGGAGCTGCATGATCGGTATGCCGACCATCATCGCGAAGGTCAGCCGGTCGCGCCGCATCTGCACGAACTCTTTGGCGAAGATCGCCCGGGCGCGCGCGAAGCTGAAGCCGGTGGAGATGCGGCGCTGGTCGTTCGGCGAAGAGGCGTTCGGCTCGCCGGTCATTGGAAATTATCCTCCGAGCCGGTCATCAGGTAGATGAACGCCTCCTCAAGTCCGGTCTTGGCCTTGGTCCAGTAGAGCTCTTCTCGGTCACGGTAGGGCGCGACGGCGCGGGCGAGGGCGGCCTCGTCGGTCCCGCTGACGTGCAGCGCCGCGCCGAAGCGCGCGACCTGATCGACGCCGGGCGTTTTCTTCAGCTCCTCGTAGAGCGCCTTGAGCCCGCGGCCTTCGACCCGCCAAGTGGTCAGGCCGACGCGGCTCGCGACCTCGCCGGCGGGCGCGTCGATCAGCTTCTTGCCGTAGGCGATGAAGGCGATGGAGTCGCACTGCACCGCCTCGTCCATGTAGTGGGTCGAAACGAGCACGGTGACGCCGTTGTCGGCGAGGCGGTGGATGCGCTCCCAGAAGTCGCGTCGCGCCTTGGGGTCGACCCCCGCGGTGGGCTCGTCGAGCAGCAAGAGCGGGGGATCGTGCAGCTGGCTCGCCGCGAGCGCGAGCCGTTGTTTCCAACCGCCCGAGAGCGTGCCGGCGAACTGGTTTGCGCGCGGAGCCAGCTCGTACTCGTCGAGCGCCTGGTCGACCCGCACGCCGACGTGCGGCACCTGCTGCAGGCGGGCGATGAACAGCAGGTTCTCGCGCACGGTGAGGTGCTCGTAGAGCGAAAACCGCTGGGTCATATAGCCGACCCGCGCCTTCACCTGGACGCTGTCCTTGACGATGTCGAACCCCAGGCAGGTCCCCTCGCCGCCGTCGGGCTTCAAGAGGCCGCACATCATCCGGATGGTCGTCGTCTTGCCCGAGCCGTTGGGGCCGAGAAAGCCGTAGATCGCGCCCTTCGGCACGGCCATGTCGAAATCGCGCACCACTGTCTTGTCGCCGAAGCGCTTGGTCAGGCCACGGACGTCGATGACGGCTTCGGTCATGACGCGGGCGTTTCCAGGCGCGCGCGCAGCGGCGCGCCGGCGGGCGGAGCGGCGTCCTCGAAGCGCGCCTCGATGCGGTAGACCAGACGGGCGCGCTCCTTGTCCGAGAAGATCGTCGGCGCGGTGTATTCGGCCTCGCTGGCGATGTGAGAGATGCGCGCCGCCAGGGCGTCGCCGCAGCCGTCGCATTGCACGCTTACCGGATCGCCGACGGAAAGAGCGCCGAGCCGGGGCTCGGGCGCGAACAGGATGGCGACGAGATCGCCGTCCGGCAGGAAGCGCACGACCGGGGCGGTCGGCGCGGCGGTTTCGCCCTCGTCGCGTAGGATGCGTTCGATCAGGCCGTCGGACGGCGCGCGCACGACCCGTTTGGCGAGGGCGTCGCGGGCGGCGTCGACGGCGGCGCGGGCGGCGTCGGCCTCGGCGCCGAGCGCGCGCAGGGCGTTCTCGCGGGCGGGCAGCTCGGCGAGGGTCACCCGCTCGCGCATTTCCGCCACGCGGGAGTCCGCCGCCCTGACCGCGGCTTCGGCTGCGTCCAGCCGGGCGCGCGGGACCACGCCCTGCGTGAACAAGGGCTCGATGCGCTCCAGCTCGTCGTGTGCATCGTCGGCCGCCGCGCGGGCCTGCGTCAGCATCTCGCGGGCCGCTTCGATCTCGGGCGCGCGTCCGCCCGCCGCAGCGTCGTCGAAGCGCGCCTCGGCGGCTTCGGCGGCGGCCTCGGCGCGCTCGAGTTCGGCCGTTTCCCGCGCGTCGTCGAGCCGGGCGACGACCGCGCCGGCCGATACGCGCTGTCCTTCGGCGACCTCGATCGCGACGACCCGGCCGGCGACGTCGGGCGCCAGCGTGCGAAAACGCCCCTCGGCGTAGCCGTGCAGGACGTCATCGGACCCGCTGCAGCCAGCGAGCGCGACAAGCAAAGTCAACGGAAGCAGTGCACGGATCATTTCGTTTCCTTGGAGCTGGGCGCGGCGAGGCCGTTGAACAAGATGTCGAACGCCTTCGCGGCGAGATCGTCGGGATCGAGCGGCGGGTCGTCCGGGTCGGGCAAAATGAAGGTGAGGACCATGTTGGCGAACAACGGTCCGGCGAAGGCGCGCGCGGCGACCTTGGGGTCGACGTCCCGGAACACGCCTTTGCGCACGCCCGCCGCGATGAGGCGCGCGAACGCCGCCTTGCCGACGTTGACGACGTTCTTGCGGTAGTAGGTCGCGATGCGCGGAAACCGGTGCGCCTCGGAGATCATCAGGCGCGGCGCGGCGGAGATGTTCGGGTCGGCGAGCCCCCGTGCGATGCCTTGGACCACGGCGCGCAGGGTGCCTTCCGGGTCCGCGTCTGCCGCCGCGTCGATGAAGGCGGCGGCGTCGGCGACCAGCCGGCCGGCCGAGCGGGCGATCAGCGCTTCGAGCAGCGTCTCCTTGGAGTCGAAATAGAGATAGACCGCGCCCTTGGACAGGCCAGCCGCCTTGGCCACGTCGTCCATCCGCGCAGCCGAAAAGCCTTTGTCGGTGAAGACTTTCAGCGCCGCGTCGAGGATCTCGTCGGGGCGGGCTTCCGGCCGGCGGGCGGGTTTGGCGCGAGTCATGACTGTTTTATAACTGACCAGTCAGTCAGTTTCAAGTCGATCCGAGCGGCTTTCTTTCGGGCGCGCCTTGCGCGAGGCGTCTCCAGACGCTGAGAATGCCGCTGAGAACGACGTCAAGAACGCCGCCCAGAGCGGTGTCCAAAGCGGAATCGAGAATGGCGTCTCGAAAAGGAACGGGGAGGGTCGCATGCGGAAAAAGCTGCTTCGATTGAGCCTTGCGGCGGCGATCGCCGCTGCGGCTGCTGCGGGCGCGTCGCTCGGCGCCAGCGCGCAGGAGCCCATCGTGTTCCCCGAGCGGCTCGAGCCGGACGGTTTCCGCGACGTGCTGGCCGACGTCGGACCCGCTTATATCGCCGGTCAACCCGACGAGGCGGCGCTCGAGCGTCTGGCGGCCGAGGGCGTGAGCACGGTGATCAGCCTGCGCACGCCTCAGGAGATGGACAACCGCGAGGTCGTGCCGTTTGACGAGGCCGCGACGCTCGCGGCGCTTGGGTTGGACTACGTCCATATTCCGCTCGGCTCGGACGAGTATCCCTATACGGAAGATGCTGTAGACGCGTTCGCTGCGGCGCTCGAAGGCGCGGAGGGCAAGACGCTCTTACACTGCACGGTGGCTTGGCGCGCTAGTCACATGTGGGCGGCGTATCTGATCAAGTACCAGGGCATGAGCGTCGAAGACGCGGTGCGTCACGCTGAGGCGATCAACTTTGGCGCTGAGCCGCCGCTCGTGCAGATGCTTGATCTGCAGCTTGTCTACGCGCCGGATGACGCCGACGGGGTGGTTGTCGCCGACGACTGAGAAACGTCGTCCGGGCGGCCAAGCGCGCCGACTGGGGGAATGGGAGGGCGGAGCAAGATGGGCAGCAAAGAGAAGACCGCAGCCGACGCCGAGCGCGTCGCGGGCGGCGGCCTGCTTCATCGTCGCGCGCTACTGACACAGAGCTTTCGGCTCGCCGGCGCTGCGAGCGCGGCGGTCGCCTTTTCGGGCGCGTCGCGCGCGCAGGACGATCTGCTGCCGGACGAACGTCCGCCGTGGATGACCAGCCAAGGAGGCCGGGTGAGTGGTTACGGCGCGCCTTCGCCTCATGAAGGCGGCGTGCAGCGCGCCCATGGCCAAGGCAATCCGCTCTGGCCCGGCGTCGGCGCCTCCCGCACGCCGCTCGAGCTCCTCCAGGGGATCGTCACGCCGAACGGCCTGCATTTCGAGCGCCATCATTCGAGCGTGCCCGAGATCGATCCGGCGCAGCACCGCCTGATCCTGCACGGTCTCGTCCGCCAGCCGCTGGTCTACGACCTTGATGCGCTTGCGCGCTATCCGATGATCTCGCGTTTTCACTTCGTCGAGTGCGGCGGCAACTCGGCATCGAACACGCGCGACGCCGCGCCGCAATCGACGTGCGGCGGCATCCACGGGCTCGTGTCGTGCGCGGAATGGACCGGCGTTCCGCTTTCGACGCTGCTCGACGAGGCCGGCCTCGCCGAGAACGCGGCCTGGGTCATCGCCGAGGGCGCGGACGCGGGGAACATGGTCCGCTCGATACCGCTCGAAAAGGCGCTCGACGATGTGATCATCGCTCTTTACCAGAACGGCGAACGCGTGCGCCCCGAGAACGGCTATCCGATGCGCCTGCTCGCGCCGGGCTGGGAGGGCAACCTCAACGTCAAGTGGCTGCACCGCATCAAGGTGACCAGCGGACCGGCGCACTCGCGCGCGGAGACGGGGCAGTACACGGATCTTCTGCCCGACGGACGGGCGCGGCAGTTCTCGCTACCGATGGGGGTCAAGTCGGTGATCACTCATCCGTCGGGCCAGATGAGCATCGACGGGCAGGGCTACTACGAGATCTCCGGGCTCGCCTGGTCAGGTCATGGCCGCATCGCGCGGGTGGACGTCTCCGCCGACGGCGGGATGAGCTGGGCCGAGGCGATGCTCGAGGGAACGCCGATGCCGATGTGCTTGACGCGTTTTCGCGCGCCCTGGGCCTGGGACGGCGGCCCGGCGCTACTCGCGAGCCGCGCGGTTGACGAAGCGGGCAACATCCAGCCCACCCATGCTCAGGCGGTCGCGCCTTACTCGAGCGGCAACTTCTATCACTACAACGGCATCCAGGCCTGGGCGGTGTCGGAGGCGGGCGAGGTGTCAAATGCGTTCATTTGAGATGAGGCGCGCGGGGCTAGCCGCGCTCATTGGACTTGTCGTCGTCGGCTGTGGTCGAACCGAGGACGCTCCCGATGCAGAGGCCGCCGATCAGGTTGGCGCCATGTCTTCGGACGTGGCGCCCGCGAACGCGCCGGGGGCCGGCATGGCTTCCGAACAGGTTCAGGCCGGCGCGCGCGCGTTCTCCGGGTCATGTGCGGGCTGTCACTCGGTGCGCCAGGCGGTGGAGCTGGTGTTCACGCGCGCCGAGGGCCGCGCGCTCGGGGGCTACGCCGATCAGGTCCGCGCGATGATGCCGCCGGAAAACCCGGGTTCTCTGCCGGAGCAGGAATACCTCGACATCCTGGCGATGGTGCTCGCCGAGGGCGGCGCGGACGTCGGCGTCGCGCGGCTCGATGCGAGCACGGACGATTGGCGGGAAATCGTCTTCACCGCGCCTGACGGCTGGGACGCCGTCCCCGCGGCGCCGGGCGCCAGCCTCGCCTGGACCGCCTATCGGGGCGACCTGCGGATGCAGGGCTACTCGGCCGCCGACCAGATCACCCCTGAGAACGTCGATCAGCTGCAGATCGCTTGGGCCTGGACGGTGCGCAACTTCGGTCCGACGCCGGAAACGCGCAACATCACCACGCCGCTGATGATCGACGGCGTGCTCTATTTCACCGCCGGCCCCACGCGCAACGTGATCGCGGTCGACCCGGGCACGGGGGAAACGTTGTGGATGTATCGGCCCCAGGAAGATCCCGCGCGCTTTGACGAAGCGCCGCGGAAGGGTTCGGGCCGGGGTCTCGGATTTTGGCGCGCGCCGGACGGAACGAGCCGGGTGCTGACGGTCACGCCGGGCTTTCATTTGGTTTCGCTGGACGCGGCGACGGGCCGGCCTGATCCCAACTTCGGTCAAGACGGCGTCGTCGATATGATGATCGGTGTACGCAACGCGGTCGAAGGTGAGATTCCCGACATTGGGAACAGCTCGCCGCCCCTGGTGATTGGCGACGTGGTTGTGGTCGGGCCGGCGCACGATGTCGGCATCTACGCGCCCTCGAGTCGGAACGATAAAGGCGATGTGCGCGCCTACCGCGCCGACACCGGAGAGCTCGCCTGGACGTTCCGCACCGTGCCCGAGCTCGGCTCGCCGGGCTCGGAGACCTGGACCGCCGAGGGCCTGGCGCGCACCGGCAACGTCGGAGTCTGGGCGCCGATTTCGGCCGATCCTGAACGTGGTCTTGTCTATTTGCCTACCGAGGCGCCGACCAATGACATCTACGGCGGCGCGCGTCCGGGCGATAACTTCTATTCCAGCTCAATCGTTTGCCTCGACGCGACGACCGGAGAGCTGGTTTGGGCGCAGCAGCTCGTTCATCACGACATCTGGGATTTCGACACGCCCGCCGCGCCGATCCTCGTCGACGTCGAGATCGACGGCGAAACGGTTCCCATCGTCGCGCAAGTGACCAAGCAGTCATTCGTGTACGTCTATAACCGGGAAACCGGCGAACCGATTTGGCCGATCGAGGAGCGCCCGGTTCCGGCGTCGAATGCGCCCGGCGAGACGGCCGCGGCGACCCAGCCGTTCCCGACGCGCCCCGCGCCGTTCGACCTGCAAGGCCTGACGGTCGACGACCTCATCGACTTCACGCCGGAGCTGCGCGCTGAAGCGCTCGAAGCGATCGAAGGCTTTGAGTTGGCCGAGCTCTATACACCCTACACAGTGGTGGGCGAGGGAGACGCGCCGCGCGGCGTTCTCGCCGCGCCGCACCTTACGGGCGGCGCCAACTGGGAAGGCGGCGTCGTCGATCCCGAAACCGGGATCCTCTACGTCGCGTCGAAAACGGAAACGACGGTCCGCGGTCTGCAGCCTGCGCGCCCGGGCTCGGACGCTGGGTATAATCTCGCCAGCGGCTCGGGCGGACCCGACGTGCAGGGCCTGCCGCTCGTCAGGCCGCCGTACGGCCGGATCACGGCGATCGATCTCAACACTGGCGAGCACGTTTTCATGATCGCCAACGCCGACACGCCGTCGGAGATCGCTGATCACCCCGCGCTTGAAGGGCTCGACATCCCAAGAACGGGACGGGCCAGCCGCTCCGGCTTGCTCGTGACCCGGACGCTGCTGTTCTCCGGCGAAGGCGAGGGCGGCCGGCCCGTGCTGCGCGCCCACGACAAGGCCACCGGCGAGATCCTGGCTGAGATCGCGCTGCCCGGCGCGCAGACCGGTATGCCGATGACATATGTTTGGAACGGCCGCCAGTACGTCGTGGTGGCGGTCGGCGATGGGGAGAACGCCGCCGAGATCGTCGCTTTGGCTCTGCCCTGAGCGTGTTCACGACGTCCGACGTCGGCTAAGACGTCTTGTCTTGTCGGGGTCAGCGAGTCCCATGATTTCAAGCCTGCTCATCGCCAACCGCGGAGAGATCGCCCGGCGGATCATGCGCACGGCGGGGCGTCTCGGCGTGCGCACGGTCGCGGTCTACTCGGACGCCGACGCAGATGCGGCCTTCGTGCGCGAAGCGGATGCCGCGGTGCGGATCGGTCCGCCGCCGCCGGCCGAGAGCTACCTGAAGATCGAGGCGATCCTCGAGGCCGCCAAGCAGACCGGCGCCGAGGCGGTCCATCCCGGCTACGGCTTCCTCGCCGAGAACGCCGCCTTCGCCGCAGCGTGCGTGAAGGCGGGCCTCGTGTTCGTCGGCCCCTCGCCCGAGGCGATCGCACTGTTGGGGCGCAAGGACGAAGCCAAGGCGGCAATGGCCGCGGCCGGCGTGCCGGTGGTCCCGGGCTACTTCGGCGACGACCAGTCCGAGGCGACCTTGCAGGCCGCGGCCGAAGAGATCGGCTATCCGGTGCTGCTCAAAGCCGTCGCCGGCGGGGGCGGGCGCGGCATGCGCAAGGTTGCCCGCGCGGCTGAGTTCGCCGACGCCCTCGCCTCGGCCAAGCGCGAGGCGGCCGGCGCCTTCGGCGACGATCGCATGCTGGTCGAGAAGCTGATCGCGACGCCGCGGCACATCGAGGTGCAGGTGTTTGGCGACGCGGCGGGCGACGTGATCCATCTCTATGAGCGCGACTGCTCGCTGCAGCGGCGTCATCAGAAGGTGATCGAGGAAGCGCCCGCGCCCGGGATGACCGAAGAGATGCGCGCGGCGATGTGCGATGCGGCGGTGGAGGCGGCCCGCGCGGTCGGCTATCGGAACGCCGGCACGGTCGAGTTCATCGTCGACGCGTCGAAGGGCCTCAAGCCGGACGGCTTTTTCTTCATGGAGATGAACACCCGGTTGCAGGTCGAGCACCCGGTCACCGAGATGGTCACCGGGCTCGACCTCGTTGAGCTGCAGCTGCGCGTCGCGTCGGGAGAGAGCCTGCCGACGCAAGATCAGATCACGCTCGAAGGTCATGCGATCGAAGCGCGGATCTGCGCCGAAGATCCCTCGGCGGGCTGGGCGCCGTCGGCCGGGCGGCTCGAGGTGTTCGATCTGACGAAACTTGATCCTCTGAGCGCCGCTCGCGCGGCCGCCGCTTTCGATCTTTTGACGGACGACGTCTTCGCTTTCCCGTCGCGGGTCGACAGTGCGGTCGAAGAGGGCGACGTCGTGTCGGCCGAGTACGACTCGCTGATCGCCAAGGCGATCGTGTTTCATGACAGCCGCGAAGCGGCGATCGACCAGCTGGCGGCGGGTCTGCGCGCCGCGGAGATCTGGCCGGTGCGGACCAACGCCGCCTTCCTCGCCCGCGCGCTCGCGCATCCCGATTTCCGCGCCGGCAAGCTCGACACCGGCTTCATCGAGGCGCGTCCCGATCTGGTCGAGCCGTCGATGTCAGTGGAGACCGCGGCGATGCTGACGGCGGTGCTCGAAGGCGAGGCCGAGGCGGCGTTCGGCGTGGGGCTCGTCCCGCTCGACCCGTGGGACGGTTTTGACGGCTGGCGGATGAATGCGCCCGCGCGGACTTGGCGCTGCTATGAAGCGAACGGCGCGCGCTTCGATGTCGCCGTGACGCAGACCGCCGATGGCGCGCGCGTCGCCTGCAGCGGAGAGGAGGCGGTCGCTAGCGTCGCCGCGCGCGACGAGGGCGACCTGGTCAGCCCCGTCGTCGTGGAGATGAACGGCGTGACGCGCCCGCTGCGGCTGGAATTGGTCGGCGCGACGCGGATTCTGTTCTCGGCCGGGGAAGCCTACGGCTTTCATCCGCCCTCGCTTTCGGCGCTCGAAGAGGGAGCGGCCGGCGGCGACGCGATCGTCGCGCCTATGCCGGGGACAGTGATCGCCGCGCGCGCCGAGGCCGGGGATGCGGTGACCGCTGGTCAGCCTGTGTTCATCCTCGAGGCGATGAAGATGGAGCACGCGCTTGCCGCGCCCCGGGACGGCGTGCTCGAAGACGTGCGGGTCGCCGTCGGCGACCGGGTGAGCCTGGGCGACGTGCTGGCGCGGATCGCTGGAGAAGCGCCGGGCCGAGCGGAGTGAGGACGATGAAGAGGTCTTTGCGGATGCTTCTTGCGGCGGGACTCGTCGCGACGATCGCGATTGGGCCGACGCGCGCCGACGACGATGATGACGTCGCGGTCGCGGCGGCGCTCGTTCCTCCGGCACCGCTTGAAGATATGCGCTGGGCGTTCACGCGCGAGATGGAGACCTCGAGCGGGCGCGTAGTTGCGCGCTTCGATCCGAGCCGGCCGGAGAATCGGCGCTGGTCTCCCGTTTCGCCGGCGAGCGTTGAGCAGATGACGGACGAACAGGCTGATCTCTACGAGTCCTTCCTCGCCGAGCCGCACGCAGACTTCGCGCTCGTGTTCAAACCCGCGCCCGGGGCCGAAGAACCTGAAGAAGACTTCGATCTCGAAACGCTTGCCGACGCGCGCGGCGCGCTGGTGCGCACCGAGGGCGACTTCGATGTCTTCGCGGTTGATCCGACGGTGCTTGGCGACGACGACATGGGCGAGTTTGCCGACGACCTCTCGGCCGAGGTGACGCTCGAAAGAGGCTCGGGGAGCGTGCGGGCGCTGCGGGTCTATGCCGACGAGTCGTTCAAGCCGAACGTCGCTGCACGCATTCGCGAGCTCGACATGACGATGCAGTTCGGCCCGCTTGCTCCGGACGGCCCCGACGGCATGCTCGCGATGCAGATGCGGATCTCGGGCAGCGCCTTGTTCCAGAGCTTCGACGAGACCGTGCGGACGGTGAACTCCGATTTCTCCCCCGTCGCGCCTGACGAAGTGGGCCCCGCGATCGCGCCTTGAGGCGGTATTCAACAGCTTGCCGCCTCGCAGACGTTCGCATCGCGCGCGCAGCGGACTATCTGTGAAGACATGGCTCTACATCTGATCAAGCTCTCGGTCGGCATTCACACGATCGCCGACCTCAAGGCGCGCCAGGATTGGCTCGTGAAGAACCCGCGCCGCAAGGACGGGCCGCCCGAGCCCTATCATGTCACCCGCATGGCCCCGTCGCGGCGCGACAAGGTGCTCGACGGCGGTTCGATCTACTGGGTGCTCAAGCGCGTGGTCCAGGTGCGCCAGCGCATCCTCGATCTCGACACCGTGCGCGGCGAGGACGGGATCGAGCGTTGCGCCATCGTGCTTGATCGAACGCTCGTGCCGGTCGCGCCCGCGCCGCGCAAGCCGTTTCAGGGTTGGCGCTACCTGCCCCACGCCGACGCGCCGGCCGACCTCGTGGGGGGCGCGGGCGGAGACGACCTGCCCGAGGGCCTGCGGCGCAAGCTCGTCGAGCTGGGCGCCTGGTGAGGGCGGTCAGGAGCTGTCGGCGCTGAGCGCTTCGGCCAGCGCGGGAATGTGCTCCGCGCCGATCGGGGCGCGCACGGTCGTCAGCTCAAGATCTTCTTCAATTGGCGACATCATGCCGCCGAGGCATTCTGATAGGAACGCTTCGACCACGGCGTAGAACGCCACCCGGTTGCGCGCCGCGGCGAGCCCATCGGCGTCCTCGGGCAGCTCGACGTAAGTGGCCCTGACGCCGGCGTCGTAGGCGGCCTGCATGGCGGGCCGCGACGCGACGGCCTGAGCGCCCGAGCTTGGCGCACCGTCGATGACCAGCACCGGGGAGGCGAATTGCGGCGTGCGGCCGATCAGCGAGCGCGCTTGCATGATCTCGCGATCGATGACGTCGGACGGATCGCCGAGCTTGCGCCTGATCGCGCTGCGGATGTTCGACCAGATCAGCGGCATGTTGTCGACGTAGCCTGCGAAATCGAACGGCGAATTGTACGCGACAGCGCAGGCGAACGGCGTGTCCTCCTCCAGCACCGAGGCCAGCGCGGTGTAGCCGCCGAGCCAATGGCCCGCCGCAGCGATCGCGCCGGGCTCGACGACGCCCTGCTCGACGGCCCAGGCGGCGGCGTCGACGAGGTCGTCGTTGACCGCCGCGCCGAGCTCGCCGTCTCCGGCGTTCTGGAAGTCCTTGCCGAAGCCCGACGCGCCGCGGACGTTGACCGACAGGGCCGCATAGCCGCGGTCGGCCAGCCATTGATGGATCGCGTTGAACTCGTAGCGCGCCCGCGAGCCGGGTCCGGGATCGGGCATGATCACGAGCGGGGAGGGCCGCTCGGGCGCGGCATCGCCGTCCATGTCCGCGCCGGCGGGCAGGGTCAGATAGCTCGTCAGCTCGAGCCCGTCGCGCGCGGTGATGATCACAGGCGTCATCGGTGCAAGGCGATGCCGGCCGAGCGCGGGCCGGCTCTCGGTCAACTCTTGAACTTCGCCGGTTTCACGATCGTAGAGGTGATAGGCGCCGGGGTTGGCCGGATCGGTCTCGAGCACGACCCACAGCCGGTCGTCGATGGTCCGCGAAAGCACTTCGTAGTCGCCGGCAAGTTGGCGGTCGAGATCGGCGAATGCGTCGACCGCGCGTGCGGTCAACGGCAGCCAGTCGTCCGTCAGGCCTTCGACGAGCACCGCGTCGGCTTCATACGTGATCGGATGGAACAAGACGTCGGAGATGTCGGCGCCGGCGACCGCAGCCACGATTGTGCGCTCGTTGGGGCCGCTGCTCGCGGCGAGGTCGTAGCGCACGAGCGCGGTCGAGTCTCGGCCACGCGCCGAGAGCACGAACCAGGCGGAGTTGGTCAGGTCGAAGTCGAGGATGCGCGTCGCATCGGCGTCCTCGGCGGCGATCAGCGTCGTCGGGATCCATTGCCCGTTGAGGCGGGCGAAGAACTGACGCGCGCCATCGAGCCGGTCGATCTCGGTGAAGCGGACGTTGAAGGAATTGTCGAGGTAGATCCGAGCGAACTGCTCGGTGTTCTCGAAGATCACCTCGTGCGCGCCGGTGATCACGTTGATCCTGTGCAGATCGAAATAATTCGGGTCGCGGTCGTTGGCCTCGATAACCACGTCGTCGGGATAGTCCCAGCTGACCGCGGCGACCCGCGAGATCGTGTCCGCGCCGCCTGGCGGCAGGGAGACGACCTCGCCAGTGATCACGTTAACGGTGAAGACGTGCTGGTTCGCGCCGTCCTCGTCGCGCTGGGTGAAGATGATGTGGGTGTTGTTGCGCAGCCAGTCGAAGCTGGTCACTCCGCCCGCGCGCGCCGCGGTGAGAACGCGCGCCGTGTCGGGGTGCTCGACTGGCGCGGTCCAGATGTTCAGCACCCCGCCATGAGGTTCGAGCCAGGCGAGGTTGGCGCCATCGGGCGACAGCCGGCCGCGGGTGCGCTGCGGATCGCCGAAAAGCACCGTCCGCGGGATCAGCCGGTTGGAGATCTTCGGGTTGGCGTTCGCCAGGAGCGCCTCGGCCGCCGCCGCATCGACCGGCGCTGGCGCGGCCCGGTCCTCGGCGCGTTCGTTCGGTTCGCCGCAGGCGCACAGGCCGGCGGCGAGGAGGCTGGCCGCAAAGGTGCGCAGGTTCCTCAACATCACTCTCGCTTCAGGCCGCGTCGTCGTCTTCGCGAACGATCGGAGCCTCTCTCCCCGCAAATCACCTAAGCCGACCCGCTTGCGGCGGGCAAGCGTCGGGGGCCTTACGGCTTGATTACATTGCTGTTGGCTTGGCCGCCGCCCGGTCCGCCGTCACAACGCTTGGCGCGCGCCGTTCGCGGTTATACATAGCGCGCAAAGGTTCGCCGCGAAGCCCGCGCGCGGACGGTTTTTCCACCCAGGACGGAGCGATCGACGCCATGGCGCGGCAGTTCATTTATCACATGCGCGGTCTAACCAAGGCCTATCGCGGCGGCAAGAAGGTGCTCGAGAACATCAATTTGTCGTTCTACCCGGACGCCAAGATCGGCGTGGTCGGGGTCAACGGCGCGGGCAAGTCGACGCTGCTGAAGATCATGGCCGGCCAGGATTCCGACTTCACCGGCGAGGCTTGGCTCGCCGAAGGCGCGACCGCGGGCTATCTGCCGCAAGAACCGCAGCTCGATCCGGACAAGACCGTCTGGGACAACGTGATCGAGGGCTCGGCCGACAAGCAGCTTGTCGACGAGTTCAACGCGGTCTCGATGCAGCTCGCCGAGGACTACACCGACGAGCTGATGGAGAAGATGACTGCGCTTCAAGAGCAGATCGACGCGCGCGACGCCTGGGACGTCGACTCCAAGATCGAGATGGCGATGGACGCGCTCAGATGCCCGCCGGGCGAAGCGAGCGTGGAGAACCTCTCAGGCGGCGAAAAGCGCCGCGTCGCGCTGTGCCGGCTGCTGTTGGCAAAGCCGGATCTGATCCTGCTCGACGAGCCGACCAACCACCTCGACGCGGAATCGGTCGCTTGGCTCGAGCATCACCTGGTCGACTATCCGGGCGCGGTGATCCTGGTCACCCACGACCGCTACTTCCTCGACAACATCACCGCCTGGACGCTCGAGCTCGATCGCGGCCAGGGCATTCCCTACGAGGGCAACTACTCGTCCTGGCTCGAACAAAAGACCAAGCGGCTCGAACAGGAAGGCCGGGAGGAGGCGAACCGGACCAAGGCGCTCGCCCGCGAACTCGACTGGATCCGGTCGAGCCCGAAAGCGCGCCAAGCCAAATCCAAAGCGCGGGTCAGCGCCTATGAAGAGCTCGCCTCGAAGGCCGAGAAGGAGACGATCGACACCGCGCAGATTCAGATCCCGCCCGGCCCGCGCTTGGGCAACGTCGTCGTCGAGGCGGACAATCTGCGCAAGGGCTACGGCAACAAGCTGCTGATCGACGATCTGTCGTTCCGACTGCCGCCCGGCGGCATTGTCGGGGTGATCGGCCCCAACGGCGCCGGCAAGACCACGCTTTTCCGCATGATCGTCGGCCAGGAAGAGCCCGACGGCGGCGCGATACGTGTCGGCGAGACGGTCAAGCTCGGCTACGTCGACCAGTCGCGCGACAGCCTCGATGGTTCAAAGAATGTCTGGGAGGAGATATCCGGCGGGCTCGACGTGATCGAGCTCGGCAAGCGGGAGATGAACTCGCGCGCCTACGTGTCGATGTTCAACTTCAAGGGCGCGGATCAGCAAAAGCCCGTCGGCAAGCTGTCGGGCGGGGAGCGCAACCGGGTGCATCTGGCGAAGATGCTGAAGTCGGGCGCGAACCTGTTCCTCCTCGACGAGCCGACCAACGACCTCGACACCGAGACGCTCGCCGCGCTCGAGGCGGGGCTCGAGGATTTTCCCGGCTGCGCGGTGATCATCAGCCACGACCGCTTCTTCCTCGACCGGATCGCGACCCACATCCTCGCGTTCGAAGGCGACAGCCACGTCGAATGGTTTGAGGGCAACTTCGCGGACTACCTTGAAGACAAGAAGCGCCGCCTCGGTGCGGACGCGGACATTCCGCACCGCGTGAAGTTCCAGAAGTTCGCGCGGGCATAGCGCCGAAGGGGCCAAAAGTCAAAAAAAAGAACGGCGGCCGCGCGGGCCGCCGTTCTGCATTGGCGCTTTCATTCTGACCGCCTAGCTCGCCATCTCCTGTTCGGAGATGCGGCGGCGCAGGGCGTCGATCGCGGCTTGGATCGAGCCGCGGTTGGTGTTGATGATGCCGACGATCTCCTCGCGCTGATTGACCGCCAGCCAGACGCCGTAGACCTCGACGTCGACGACCTGGGCCTGTCCGCTCTCGTCGATCAGCACGCGCCAGTTAACGTTGAGGTCGTCCTCCTGGCCGCCGCCCGAGACCACCGAATGCACGACGAAGTCTCCGTCGCGGCCGCTGACCGGGCTAGAGCCGGTGACTTCGAGCGTTTCGCCAGCGTAGTCGGACAAACGCTCCTCGTAGACCCCGATCGCGTAATCGCGAAAGACGTCGGAGAATTCCGACATCGTCGCCGGATCAATGCTGCGCGCATAGCGGCCGAGCACGAAACGGGTGATCTTCGGCACGTCCGCGACCTCGTCGACGAGGTCGCGGAAGGTCGCCTTCTTCTCAGAAAGCGACATCGAATTGTCGCTCAAGACGGCGAGCGCCTCGTTGGCGTGCTCGGTGACGAACGCTTCGGCGCGCTGGTCGGCGAAAGCGCCTGACGCAGCCGTTGCGGCGACCGCGGCGGCGATCGCCAATGTCCGAAGGAACGTCGCAAAGAACGATGGTGCGCGCTTCATCTGACAGCCTCCTGCGCCCTTAGATAGGCGGCGCCTGATCAGCGTCCAGTAGGAACTCGAAATATGGCGATCTGCTATTCAAACTCGGGCAGATCGTAGACTTCTTCTTCGCCTTGTCCGCCGTTGCGGATTCTCTCGTTGCGGGACTGGATGTAGACCGCGCGCGCCTGCAGATACGGGTCGGCGCTGTCGCGGATCGCCTCGAGCGCCGGGTCGGTTTGGACGCGGATGTCGACGAAATCGAGCGCGCGATTGGTGATCCGATAGGTGTCGTCGCCGTCGAACTCGGTCCAGGTGAACGGATCCATGGTGAAGTCGACGACCGTGCCGGTCAGGTCGCGAAACGTCGTAGGGCCGAGCACGGGCAGCATCAGATAGGCGCCGTTGCCTGCGCCCCAGACGCCGAGCGTTTGGCCGAAGTCCTCATCGCGCTTGGGCAAATCGGCGTGGTGGGCGGCGAAGTCGTAGGCGCCGAGCACGCCGACGGTGGTGTTGAGCGCGAACCGCCTGGCCGTCACGCCCGCGTGCTCGAAATCGCCTTGCAGCACGTCGTTGGCGAACCACACTGGCGACTTCCAGTTGTCGATGAAATCGCGGACCCGCGCCCGGCCTGCGCGGGGCACGACGGCTTGGTAACCATGCGCCACGGGGCCGAGAATTACCCGGTCGAGACCGTCGTTGAAGCGGTACATCACCCGGTTGAACGGCTCGAAGGGGTCGGCGACCAGCCCGTCCTCGGGCTTCTCCAGCGCCGCGAGGGCCTGATCGACGCCTTCGCCCGCGCGCTGGACCGCGCCGGTCGTCACCCGCGCCGCGTTGCGCGCCGCGCCGCCCAGCCGACTGCTTTCGGCCCCTTCTTCGGGCGGTCTCGTCGCGCAGGCGCTTGCAAGCAAGACGGCGCCGCAGCTCAAGGCGATCCGAAAGAACAAGGTTGACCCCCTCAGTGGGTGTGGCGGCGACGCCCCTAAAGTTACGGCATCCGGTTAAAGGATGGTGATTTTACGGCTCTGTTCAACGCGCGCCGCGTGTCCATTAGGCCACGAGTCGCGCTCAACGGAACAAGGCGCGTGACAAGCACATAAAGATATGTTTATATCTCAAAATAATGACTCAGATCGACGACATCGTTGCGGTTCTCAAGGCTGCGGGTGAGCCGACGCGGCTTCGCATTCTTGCGCTGCTTGCGCGCGGGGAGCTGACGGTGAGCGAGCTGGTCCAGCTACTCGGCCAGAGCCAGCCGCGGGTCAGCCGGCATTTGAAGCTGCTCGCCGAGGCCGGCCTGATCGAGCGCCTGCCCGAAGGCGCCTGGGTGTTCTATCGGCTGGCCGACGGCCAGGGCGGCGTGCGCCGGCTGGCGGACGCGGCGGTGCATCTGGCCGGCCGCGACGATCCGGCCGTAGCCCGCGACCTCGAGCGGCTCGAAGCGGTCAAGACCGCCCGCGCGGAGGCGGCGCGCGCCTACTTCAAGTCGGTGGCCAAGGACTGGGACCGGATCCGGGCGCTGCACCTCTCAGAGTCCGCCGTCGAGGCGGCGATGCGCGAGGCGGCGGGGCCGGGGCCGTTCGATCTGATGATCGACGTGGGCACCGGGACGGCGCGGATCCTCAAGGTGTTCGCCGACCGGATCGAACGCGGCGTCGGGGTCGACCTGAGCCACGACATGCTGACGGTCGCGCGCAGCAATCTCGAGCGCGACGGCGCGCCGAACTGCTCGGTGCGCCACGCCGACATCTACGCCTTGCCGTTCGAGAACGGCTGCGCGGATCTCGTGGTGATCCACCAGGTGCTGCACTATCTGGTCGATCCGGCGCTGGCGATCTTCGAGGCGGCGCGCACCTTGAAGGAAGGCGGCCGGCTGCTGATCGTCGACTTCGCGCCGCATACGCATGAATTCCTGCGCGACGAGCACGCCCACCGCCGCCTCGGCTTCTCCGACGAGGAGGTCGAGGAGTGGACCCGCGCGGCGGGCCTTGAGCTCGACCACGTCAGCACGCTCGCGCCGAGCGAAGGAACCGATGAAGGCCTGACGGTGAAGATCTGGCGCGCGCGGCAGACCGCGTCCGTCGCCTTGGCGGACGCTGCGGCCGGCGCGGAAACTGCACGAGGCGCGGGCGGAGAGACCGAAGGAGACCGGCCGTGAAATACCTAGGACCCGTCTCGGCCGCGGCCGAGCGCTTCGCCTCGGGCCCGCCGCCCAAGGTGTCGTTCGAGTTCTTCCCGCCCAAGACCGAGGCGATGGAGGAAAAGCTCTGGGCGGCGATCGAGCGGCTGGCGCCGCTGGAGCCGACGTTCGTCTCGGTCACCTACGGCGCGGGCGGTTCGACCCGCGAGCGCACCCACCGGATCGTCACCCGGATTGGCCGGGAGACCGGTCTCAGCGCGGCGGCCCATCTGACCTGCGTCGCGGCGAGCCGGGCGGAAGTCGACGAGGTGGCGCAAAGCTACTGGGACGAAGGCGTGCGCCACATCGTGGCCTTGCGCGGCGACCCGCCCGAGGGCGCCGGCGCGAACTATCAACCGCATCCGGACGGCTATGCCTACGCGTCAGACCTCGTCGCGGGGCTGAAAAAGATCGGCGACTTCGAGATCTCAGTCGCCGTCTATCCCGAGCGCCACCCCGAGAGCGGCGACTGGGACGCTGAGATCGACAACCTGAAGCGCAAGGTCGACGCCGGCGCCGATCGCGGGATCACGCAGTTCTTTTTCGATCCGGACGTGTTCCTCCGCTTTGTCGAGCGCGCGCGCAAGGCCGGGGTGGAGATCCCGCTCGTGCCGGGGATCATGCCGGTGACCAATGTCAAGAGCCTGCTCCGCATGGCGAGCATGTGCGGCACTCAGACGCCGCAGTGGCTGGTCGATCTCTTCGACGGCCTCGACAATGATCCGGGCACGCGCCAGCTCGTCGCTTCGGCGGTCGCCACCGAGCAATGCGCGCGGCTTTACCAGGAGGGCTTCGACGCCTTCCATTTCTACACGCTCAACCGGGCCGAGCTGACGTTGGCGATCTGCCGTGTGCTTGGCGTGCGCAGCAGCGCCGCGGCGCGGGTCTGAAGGAGAAGCTTTCAATGACTCAACGCATGACGCGGGACGAACGTCTGAACGCGCTCGAGAAGCGCGCGCGGGGACATGTGCTTGTCAACGACGGCGGCTGGGGCACCGAGATCCAAGCGCTCAGGCTCTCTGAGGAGGACTACCGCGGCGAGCGCTTCGCGGGTTGGAACCGGCCTCTGAAGGGGAACAACGACCTTTTGAACCTAACGCGTCCGGAGGCGGTCACGGCGATCCACAACGCCTACTTCGACGCCGGCGCGGACTTTGCCGAAAGCAACACCTTCTGCGCCACGTCCATCGCGCAGGCGGACTACGGCCTCGAGGAGTACGCCCCGGAGATCGCGCGCGAAGGCGCGCGTCTCGCTCGCGCGTCGGCGGATGCGCACGAAACGGCCGAGCGTCCGCGCGCGGTCCTCGGCGCGATCGGGCCGACCAACAAGACCCTGTCGATCAGCCCCGACGTCAACGACCCGGGCTTTCGCGACATCGACTTCGATGCCGTCGCCGTCGCTTATCGCGCGCAGGCCGACGCCATGGCCGAGTTCGTCGACTTCTTCCTGATCGAGACGATCTTCGACACGATGAACGCCAAGGCGGCGATCAAGGCGCTCATCGACCGCCGCGCCGAGACCGGCGAGGACATACCGCTGATCGTCTCGGGCACCATCACCGACGCGTCGGGCCGCACCCTGTCCGGGCAGACCACTGAAGCGTTCTGGAACTCGATCCGCCACGCCCGGCCGTGGGCGGTGGGGCTCAACTGCGCCTTGGGCGCCGAGCAGCTGCGTCGCTACGTCGACGATCTGGCGCGCGTCGCCAGCACCCGGGTGATCGCCTATCCGAACGCCGGCCTGCCGAACGCCTTCGGCGAATACGACGAGACGCCCGAGACCACGGCGGCGCACCTCGGCGAATGGGCGGCTTCGGGACTGGTGAACGCCGTCGGCGGCTGCTGCGGCACGACGCCGGCGCACATTAAGGCGATCGCCGAGGTGGTGGCCGACAAGGCGCCGCGTCCGCTGCCCGGCAGCGTCCCGGCGATGCGCCTATCAGGATTAGAGCCGTTCGAGCTGGCCTGATCGTCGCGTGACCTGTGCGTTCGGCGGGTCTAAACGGAGCCGCCGCTGACATCTCATTGTCGACAGTTCATTTGAGGATCTTCCGATGGCCAAGACATTCGAAGCGCTCGACGACAAGCTCACGAGCTTCATCAAGGCGCAGCAGATGTTCTTCGTCGCCACCGCGCCGAGCGGGAATGGCGGACACGTCAACGTCTCGCCGAAGGGGCTCGACAGCTTCGTCGTGCTCGATCCGCATACGGTGGCTTATCTCGATCTCGGCGGCTCCGGCATCGAGACGGTCGCGCACGTCCGCCAGAACGGCCGGATCACCATCATGTTCTGCGCTTTCGAAGGCGCGGCGAAGATCTTGCGGCTTTACGGGCAGGGCGAAGCGACGACCTTCGACGATCCGGGCTACGAAGAGCTGCTCAAGCTCTTCCCAGGCCACGACCGCGCTCGCTCCGTGATCAAGGTGAAGCTCGACCTCATCCAGGATTCCTGCGGCTGGGGCGTGCCCTTCTACGAGTACAGGGGTCAGCGCGATCAGCTCACGCGTTACGTCGAGAACCGCACCGAGGAAGAGTGGAAAGAGCGCCGCTACGATTCAAACGCGGAAAGTATCGACGGCCTGCCGGGGCTAGTGCGGCCGGCGCAATCCGAAAGCGCATGACCTCTACCCCCTCCATCGCCAACTTCGTCAACGTCGGTGAGCGGACGAACGTCACCGGCTCGGCGCGGTTTCGCAAGCTGATCGCCAACGGCGACTATGCGGCCGCCGTCGAGGTCGCGCGCCAGCAGGTCGAGAACGGCGCGCAAATCATCGACGTGAACATGGACGAAGGCATGCTCGACGGCGTGGTCGCGATGCGCACGTTCCTGCGTCTCATCGCCGCCGAGCCCGATATCGCCCGCGTGCCGATCATGATCGACAGCTCGAAGTGGGAGGTGATCGAGGAGGGGCTGAAGAACGTCCAGGGCAAGGCGATCGTCAACTCAATCTCGCTGAAGGAAGGCGAGGACGAGTTCATCAAGCACGCTCGCGCGGTGATGGCCTACGGCGCCGCCGCGGTGGTGATGGCGTTCGACGAGACCGGCCAGGCCGACACCGCGGACCGCAAGATCGAGATCTGCACGCGCGCTTACGACGTGCTGGTCAACAAGGTCGGCTTTCCGTCCGAAGATATCATCTTTGATCCGAATATCTTCGCCGTCGCGACGGGCATCGAAGAACACAACAACTACGCGGTCGACTTCATCGAGGCGACGCGGGTGATCAAGGAGAGCCTGCCGCACGCGAAGGTCTCGGGCGGGCTGTCGAATATTTCGTTTTCGTTCCGCGGCAACGAACCGGTGCGTCGGGCGATGCACTCGGTGTTTCTCTATCACGCCATTCGCGCCGGCATGGACATGGCGATCGTCAACGCCGGCCAGCTCGACATCTACGACGACATCGAACCGGAGCTGAGGGAGCGCGTCGAGGACGTGATCTTGAACCGCCGTCCCGACGGGACCGAGCGGCTTTTGGAGAT
>JASFUX010000022.1:0-20907 GCA_050050115.1 Maricaulaceae bacterium
ATATATTGAATATCGCTTCGATCGGCGAGCCATACGCTTCATGCCTATATACCGCCACCAGCGAGTATATTTGTTGATCTGTGAGATCGATTTCGTTGTATACCGACCAATCCGAATAAGCGCTGTAGATCTCTTCGTCGGAATATGCTGTGGCGTCAGAGTGGAGCACTCCTTTGAAATAAGGGACCGCGCCGGCGACCCACTCCTGCTCGATTTCCTGGCCTATCGGCTGTCCGAAAGAAGCCGAAGCGCATACCAAAGCGGCCATTGCGGCCGCGCAACCAGCGTGACGTTCAAACATTTCTTTCCCCCTGTTGCGCACTCAAGGACGATTGATCAAACGCTCTACGGGCTACAATCCATGCCAGGCACGCAATTGCTGCGATCAAAGAGTAAAATTGAAAACTGATCGGTATACTGACAATATTCTGGGACAGAGCCGCTAAAGCCTTGTTGGTTATCAATTTGGCAATGTTAATTCTTGCCGAAATGCCCGATACGCTGGAAAGCACGAGAAAATACATACAGGCCGCAGTTAAAAAAGCTTCTCGCCTGTCTCTCACCGAAAAAGCGGATAGTCCGAGTATTGCGCCGCCGACCAAGCCGATGAGGCCAAAAGAGATGTAGATCCCTTTTTCTATTATGTCGGTGAGCGCTTCTATCGAAACTCGAACGATGTCCGACAACTGGTCGGTGCGCGGCGACCCTGGTTTGGGCGCCAAAGATAAAAGGTAAATGCTCACAGCGACGTAGGAGCCGACGGCCGCGAGGGAGACAACCAGGGGCGCAAGCAAGGCGACCAGTTGGCCGAATGATCTCCAACTTTCGGCGGATCGCTCAGTTCCGTGCGCGCGCTCGCTTTGATCGTTTTCGTTCGCCACCGCGCCGCCCCCAAGCTCATGCACTCGCCAATCGCATTGATTGTACGCGCTCAGGAACTCAGCTTCAAATTGTTACGATCTGATCAAGGAGCACGGCGCTAAAGCGTGCGCGCTGCTACGATTCAAGCTCCCAGTGGAGCAGCTACGGCGCTTCCAACAACCCCTCCGCCCTCAGCCCGCCGCGCAGGATGCCCGAGAGCGCGTAGTTGCCCTCATGACAGGCGTATTCGTAGACCGGCGTCGGATTGCGGCGCATCGAGATCTCGCCGCGCCAGTTCTCGGTATAGAAGGTCGGGTCCTCGACCTCGAACGCGTAGAGGATCTCATCGTCCGAGACGAGCGTGAACCGCTCCGTCGTCTTGCCGGTCTCCGACAAGAGCGCAGGCAAGGCGTTCTCGCCGTGGAAGCGGTGGAAGTTGGTCGTCTCCACCACCAGCGTGTCGCCGTCCCACCAGGCGACCGAGTCGCCGAACAGCGGCGCGACCTCGGTCGGGCCGTGCTCGCCGTCGATCGGGATGACGCGGGCGTGGGAAATCATCTCGACGTGGATCATGAGATGGTCCGGCGTCTGAACGAACTGGTAGTTGTTGTTGTAAAGCCCGTTGACCATCGGCGGTCCGGCGCGACCGCCGACGATGATGCAGCGCTCGGCCAAAGGACGGGACTCGGGGTTGGCGAAGTCCTGACGGATTTCACGCACCTCGGCGAGCCGGGCGCGCGCCGCGTCGTTGTAAGGAATGCGCCCGTCCTCGGGATATGTGATCCACGAGGAACGGACTTCGCCGTTCACCCGCGCCAGATGCAGCCCGGGATCGACCCAGAAAGCGTTGTAGCCGCCGCCCGAGAGCAGGTCCGAGCCGTCGAGCAGCTCCAGATCGTCCGCGCTCGCCGGCTGGGCGTCGTCGCGGATGCGGTTGACGTAGTATTCGGCCTGTTCGAACGCATAGGCCTCCTCCTCGGTCAGCACCAGCTTGTCGAGCCCCGCGGGCCGCTCGAGGTCGGTGATCGAGATGTTTGTCCAGTAGCCTTGAAAGTCGGGATGTCCATCCGGCGTGCGCGGCGGCTCGTAGCTCTGCGCCAAAACCGCGGTTGCGCCGGCCAGCGCCAGCGCCGCGGCGCCCGCGCACGATCTCAACAAAGCGCTTCTCATGGACCACCTCCCGTCGGTCGTGCGCCAGCTATCTGCGCAGGCCGGCGTCTGAGGCGCCTTTGGCCCGTCCGCATCGGGCGCACTATAGCGCATCTTGGCGCGACAGCCTCGCGCTGCGCCGCTACTTCATCTCCCGCCGGAGCGTTTCGATGTCGAGCGCGCACGGGGGTTGGCCGGTCCTCAACTGCTCGGCGGCCGCGGTGGTGATGCGCTCGCGCATCCAGCCCGAGAGCACCCAGCCCAAAGGCACCGGCTCGCCGGCGCTGTCGTAGCCGGTCGACGCGGCGGCGGCCTTGCCATTCGGGCCCTCGCCGTCCTCAGTCGCCGGCAGCGTGCAGACGATCGGCGCAGCGGGGTTGTTGAGCCGGCCCTGAGTGAAGGCTGTGAGCTCGGCGACGGCGTGCCGGCCGCGAGCGTTGCGCGCTTGAAGGAGCGCGGCGGGCGGCGCGACGAGGTCGACCAGGAACGTCCCGGCGTCTTCAGCGGGCGCGCCGGGGTCGGTGTTGATGATGATCGGCACGATCGTCAGGTCGACGCCGCGCGCCGCCGCGGCGCGGGCGAGCGCTTGGGCCGCGTCGAGCGCCCGGTCCGCGCCAGAGCCCTCGAAGTAGCCGCCGTCGACGAAGCGGTCGTCCTCGACCTCGTGGCCGACCTCGGCGCAGCGCTCGGCGTCGAAGCGCAGCCGGCCGGCCGGCGAGATGTAAGTGAAGCGCGCGCTCATGTGCGCCGCGGCGGGGGTCGACAGCCGCCGGTCGCCGAGCACGTCGTAGACGTCGGGCGGCTCGCAGCGGTCGACCGCTTCGGTGATCCGCACCGGCGAGACCGACCACGCCTCTCCCGTGCGCACCGAAGTTGTCGGGAAGATCAGCGCCGGCGGAGTGCGCGGCGAAGCGACGTCGGGCGCGGCCTGCGGGTCGCCAAGCGGGCGCCAGAGGTCGAGAAAATCGCCGTCCAAGGAGAAAAGCCCTTCGAGCGCCGCGCGGCGGTCCGCGTCGAGGTCGGCGTAGCCCGCCTGATCGGCGAGCGCGCGCCGCCAGGCTTCGGCCCAGGAGCTTTCGAGATAGTGACCCCGGTCGAATCGCTGCGGCGCGATCCGGTCGGTCGCCCAGATCCATACGCTGCCGATCACGTTCCACGACAGCCCGGCGATCACCGGCGCGAGATGGTCTTGACCCAGATGCGCCTCGGCGAGGCTTTGCAGCGGGCCGATCCTTTCAGGCGCGCCGGCGCCGCCGGGCATCGCGGGAAGCGCTGTGGCGGGTTGGCCGGCGCACGCCTCGGTCCGCGGCCCAAGCGCGCCGGTCTCCGCGGCGCGCAGGCCCGCGGCGAAGGACGCCGCGCCGACCGCGCCGCCCGAAACGCCCGATACGACGAAGACGCGCGAGGCGAAGCAGGGGTCGTGATCCTGCCAGCGGCCAAGCACCGCGGCGGTCCAGTAGGCGGCGCGCAAGCCTCCGCCCTCAGCGGCGACGACGTAGGCCGTGTACGGCCCGTCACCTTCGCCAAGCCGCGCCTCGAGCCATTGGTCGGCGAAGGTCTCGGCGTCCGGGGTCGCGCCGTCGGCGAGAAGGTAAGGCGCATTGAAGGCGGCGACATCCGCCGCCGGCGGCAGCGTGGGCACTTCGTAGCGCATGCTTCGGGCGTTCAAGACCAAGATCGCCAGCACGGTCACCGTCAGCGCCGGGAACAGCACGTCGGGGTCCCCGGTCAGCCTGCGCAGACCCGTTAGGACCGGCTCGGCGATGAGGGCGTAGAACAGCGAAACGATCACGATGAAGAACGACATCAGCACGGTCGCTACGCCGATGGTGCCCATGTGCTGGGGCGCGGCGACGGGGCTCAGAGCCATCCAGGCGAAAGCGGGTACGAGGAACAGACCGGCGAACAGCGCCAGGGTCAGCTCGACTTCTTTGATCTCCGATGTCGCGGCGAGGTCGGTCGAGTTTTCCAGTTCACGGCGGACCGGCGCGACACCGCCCAGCACCGGGATTATCCTGATGATCGGACGGCGGAAGACGAGGAGCACGAACAAGATCACGCCGATGACAAGCTGCACCGCTGCAAGCTGGGTGGAGCCGAACGCAAAGAACGCCAACGCGAAGGTCACCGACGGCAGCAGCGCGCCGAAGCGCGGCGTCCATTTGCGCAGCCAGCGGTGCCAGGGTTTTTGAACTTCAGGCGTATACGGATAGCGCCGCACGAACGAGACGCGCATCGCCAGCCACATCGCCAGCCCCAGTCCGGCGACGCCCGCCGAGGTCGGCCCGAACCGCACCGTCGCGTCCGCGATCGCGTTCAAGAGCGTCGCCGCCGCGCCGGGCTCGGCGAGCGCCTCCCGGCTCAAGGGCGCGTCGCTCAAGGTGCGGATGAGGTCGTGCGTCTGGCTGGGGATGAACAGCGCGGCGATCAACGCGATAATGAAGAACGGCGCCCAGATCGCCGGGCGGATGACGTTCAAGAGGTTCTTGGTCGGCGTCCAGAAGTCGCTCAGCGGCCCCTGGTGTCCGGAATTTTGCTCGCTCACGGATCGCGTCTCCCCTCCTTCACCCCCAGAGCGGAAGACTAGCAGAGATCACGGCGAGATGGAGGCGTGGAAATACGCGCCTCGGCGCAAAGCCGGCTCGACCGAGGGCGCGCCCTATTCCGCCTCTTCGGCGTCGTCGACGATTGTCATCAGCTTGACGCGCGCCATCGCCAGCACGGCCAGCTGCTCGTCAACCAGCTCTAAAAGCGCGCGCGCCTCCTGGGCGGTGATCTCGCCGGGCGTATCGTCTTCGGGCGAGAGGGCTTCGAGCAGGGTCGAGATGGTGCGGGCGTTGCGCCGGCTCGCCGAGCCGGCCATGGCGTGCCAATCTGCGCCCTCGGCTGCGTCGAGCGGCAGGAACAGACCGCCGGCGAGCGCCGCGAGATGCTCCGCGCCGGGCCGGCCGCCGCTCGTCTCGGTGAGCTTGCACACCCGCGCGAACGAGATCTCGGATTCGTCGGAAGGATCCGTGAACGCATAAACGCGAGTGCGCGAGAGTTCCAGGATCTCCATCGCCGCGTTCGCCCCGCCCGCCGCCTCGATCAATCTGGCGACCGCCGCTTTGGGCGTGCCGTAGGGGCGCGGCTTGACCGGAGTGAAACTCATCCGTGCTGTCTCCTGCTTGAGCGGTTCACATCAGTCCTCGTTTCAGTCTTCGCGTTCGACGCCAAAGTCGAGGACGACCCGCCATTGTCCTTCGATCTTTCGCCACGCCGTCAGATAGCGGCCGCCCTGCGCGATGGGCTCGCCGCCGGGCGCCGTGGCCGTCACGACGTAGTCGCCCCAGGTGACGCCGAAGTCGCCGGCCGCGGACGCGAGCGCCTCTTCCGGCGCCCAATCGACCGTGGCCGAGACCGGCATCGACGACATCACGTCGACGATCGCCTGCGCGCCGACGACCGGCGGCTCGGCCGCGCTCAAAAGTGTGGCGTCCGGCGCGAGATAGGCGGCCCAGGCCGCCGCGACGCCCCGCTCCTGCGCCATGGCGGCGAAGGCGCGGTCGGCGGCCATCAGTTCGCGCTCGGCGCGCATCGTCACGGCGCTCTCCAGCCCGGACGCACCCGTCCCGCCAGGTCCCCCGGCGCATCCCGCCAACATCAACAGCGCCGCGGCGGTCGCCGCCAGTCCGAAACGCGCCATAACGCCCTCCCGTCGCCTTAGACGCCGAGAGCCTAGCCGCTATTTCGGCGATTGTCCGCACCAAGTCTCGATCGCAGCATCAAGATCGGGCGCGGCGATGCGGGGCCAGTCGGCGGTCTGGTTGCGAAACCACGTCAGCTGACGTTTCGCATAGCGCCGCGTGTCCCGGGCGAGCGTCTCGAGCGCGACCTCGCGCGCGATCTCGCCGCGGCCGAGTTGCGCCAGCACATGCACGCCCAGCGCCTTGAGCGCTGGACGGTCGGCGGCAAGCCCGCGCGCCTCGAGGCGGAGC
This sequence comes from Maricaulaceae bacterium, assembly GCA_050050115.1. Classification (GTDB taxonomy): domain Bacteria; phylum Pseudomonadota; class Alphaproteobacteria; order Caulobacterales; family Maricaulaceae; genus JASFUX01. The sequence goes on from JASFUX010000022.1 coordinate 5,988, forward strand.
GCTTCTTCGATCGCGCCTTGATCGAGCATCGCCGCGGCGCGGGCGTCGATGCGGCGGTAGAGCTCGGTCCGGTCCGGTTCGAGAACCAGCGCGCGCCACCGCATCGCCAGGCGCGGCGGCGCGGTCTGCGCGCGCGCTTCAGAGAGCGGCGCGCCGTGAGCGAGCGCATAGGCGACCAAACGCAACAGGCGATGACGATCGCCCGGCGCAAGCGCGGCGGCGCCTTCGGGATCGAGCGCTTCGGCTTTGCCGCGCAAACCTTCGACCCCCTCCCGCTCCAGGATCGCCAAGGCCGCCGCACGCGCTTCGGGCCCCGGGTCGGGCGCGTCGGCGAGACCGTCCGTCAACGCCTTGAAGTAGAGCCCCGAGCCGCCGACGACGATCGCCGTCGCGCCGCGCCTCGCGATGTCTTCAAGCGCCGTCATCGCCTCGCTCAGCCAGCGGCCGACCGAATAGTGCTCGTCGGCGTCGACGTGGCCGAACAGGTGATGCGGCGCGCGCGCCGTCTCGGCGTCCGACGGCCGGGCGGAGAGAATGCGCAGGTCGGCGAAGACCTGCATGGAATCGGCGTTGACGATCTCGCCGCCGCCATGCTCTGCGAGCCTTTCGGCGACGGCGAGCGCAAGGCCGGTCTTGCCGCTGGCGGTCGGACCGGCCAGAAACAGCGCGTCGCCTCTCAGTCGTTCAAGGTCGCTCGACATCCGATGCCTGATAGCACAGCCCAAGCCCTGACGCTGACCGTCGCGGCGGCCGATCCCGATCAGTTCGCCCGAGCACACGCCCTGGCGCAAGGCGCGCTCGCCGCGGTGTCGGCGGACCTCGGCGGCGAGACGGCGCTTTCGCCGACCGCCGCCCAGATCGCCTTCGCAGCCGACCGGGCCGCCGCGCGCACGGCGATCGCGCGCGCCTTCGAAGGCCGGCCGGTCGACTGGAGCTTGCAGGCCGGCGCGCCGCGGCTGGGACGCCTGCTCGTCTGCGACATGGATTCGACCATCATCTCGTGCGAGTGCATCGACGAGATCGCCGACGTGCTCGGCATCAAGCCGCAGATCGCCGAGATCACCGAACGGGCGATGCGCGGCGAGCTGCCGTTCGAAGCCGCGCTTGAAGAGCGGGTCGCGCGCCTGAAAGGCGTCACCGAGGCGCAGCTTGAAGAGGTGGTCGCAACGCGCGTGACGCTCAATCCCGGCGCAGGCACGCTGACGGCGACGATGCGCGCGGGCGGCGCGCGCGCCGTGCTGGTTTCGGGCGGCTTTACGTTCTTCACCGCGCGGGTCGCCGAAACGGCGGGCTTCGACGTCCATCACGCCAATACGCTCGAGGTCGAGGCCGGCGCGCTGACCGGTCGCGTCGTTCCCCCGATCCTCGGCCGGCAGGCCAAGCAGGACGCGCTGGAGCGTCACGCCGCGGAGCTCGGCGCGTCGCCGGACGACGTGGTGGGGATCGGCGACGGGGCGAACGATCTCGACATGCTGAGACGCGCAGGCCTCGGCGTCGCCTACCGGGCCAAGCCGATCGTCGAGGCCGAAGCGGATGCGCGGATCGCGACGGGGGACTTGCGCAGCGCGCTCTATTTCCAGGGCGTGCGTGCGGCCGACTTCGTCGAGCGGGGGTGAAGACCCGCTAAGCCCGCACCGAGATGAAATCGAGCCGGCCGTTACGGTTGATCAGCAGAAGGATGGGTCCGCCTTCCTCGCTCGCCGCGTCGATCAGCTCGGAGGCCTGCTGCGGCGAGGCCACCTTCTCCCAGGCGATCTCTTCGACCACGTCGCCGATACGCAGCTTGGCGGCGGCGTCCGAGCCGGGCTGGATTTCGGTGACGATCACGCCGTCGACGTCGTCGGGCACGTTGTAGCGACGCCGCGCGGCGTCATCGAGCGGGCCGAAGGTCACGCCGAGCGCGGTGAGAGCCGAGCCCGCCGGCGGGGGATCGAGCGAATCGAGCGCAGATCCCAAGGCCTCATCGCCCTCGTCGAGCTCCTCGATGACGACCATCGCCATGTTGAGCTCGTTCTGGCGCATATATTCGATCGCCACGGTCTCGCCCGCCTCGGTCTCGGCGACGAGACGCGTCAGCTGGCGGTCGGAGGTCACGTCGACGCCGTCGTAGGTGAGGATCAGATCGCCGGTCTGCAGCCCGGCCAGATGGGCCGGGCTCTCGTCGGTGACGCGGCCGACGAGCGCGCCGCGCGCGCTGTTGAGGCCGTAGACCTCGGCGATGTCGAGCGTCACGGGACGGACGGTCACCCCGAGCCATCCGCGCCGCGTCTCGCCGTAAAGCAGAAGCTGGTCGATGATCGTCTGCGCCAGCTCGGACGGGATCGAAAAGCCGATGCCGACCGAGCCGCCCGTGGGCGAAAGGATCGCGCTGTTCACGCCGATGACGTCGCCCTCCATGTTGAACAGCGGGCCGCCGGAGTTGCCGCGGTTGATCGCCGCGTCGGTCTGGATGAAGTCGTCGTAGTTGCCGGTCTCGATGTCGCGGTTGCGCGCCGAGATGACGCCGGTGGTCAGCGTCTGGCCAAGACCGAACGGGTTGCCGATCGCCAGGACCAGATCGCCCACGCGCGCCGCGTCGGAGTCGCCGAAGGAAACGTAAGGCAGGGCGTGGTCGGGCTCGACCCGCAGCACGGCGAGGTCGGTCGCCGGGTCGCGGCCGACGATCACGGCGTCGAGCACGAGGCCGTCCTCGAACGCAATCTCGATCGCGTCGGCGTCCTCGATGACGTGATTGTTGGTGATGATCACGCCGTCGGGATCGATCACGAAGCCCGAGCCGAGCGATTCCTGCGTGCGCCCGCCCCCGCCCAGGGAGTCGTTGAACCGCTCGAGCGGAGAGCCGGGCGGGAAGGTCGGCAGCGTGCCGGAGATGTTCTGGCTCGTGGAGATGTTGACGACCGCCGGAGAGAGCCGGTCGTAGAGATCGGCGAAGCCGTCGATCGGCAGATAGGTCTGAGCGCTGGCGGACACGCTCAATGCCAGCGCCGCCGCGCCGCCGCCAATCACGCCCGCCCATCCGCCTGTCTTCATAGCTTCACCCGTTCAGCGCGGCCCTGGGGCCGCGGCGTTTGGTTCTTGTCCTGGCTCGAAGGATATACCTCATCGAACCTGACGCGGAATCAAGACCTCGAATCAAGACTTAGAAGAGGCGAAGCGGCGCCGATTCTGTTCAGTTTCCTCCCAGCTCGTCGCGGAAGTACTGGAAAAACTCGCTGTTGGGCGAAAGCAGCAAGGTCGTCTCGCCGTCCGTCGTCGCCTCGTCGCCCTCGACCCCGCCGCCGAAGGCGCGCTGATAGGCCTCCATAGAGCGGTAGAAGTCGAAGAACTCGGTGTCGCGGCTGAACGCATCGGCGTAGACGGCGTTACGCGCCGCGTCGGCTTCACCCCGGATGGTCAGCGAGGTCTGGTTGGCCTCGGCGAGGATCTCCTGGACGTTGCGATCCGCCTCGGCGCGGATGGTGCGCGCCCGCTCTTCGCCCTGGGCGCGGATGAGCGCGGCGGCCTGGGCCCGCTCGGTCTCCATCCGGGTATAGACCCGCTCGGCGTTCTGGTTGGGCAGGTCGGCGCGGCGAATGCGCACGTCAATGATCTCGATGCCGAGGTCCTCGTTGTTGACCACGTCGACTTCCTCGCCCGCGGCCCGGCCGCGCGCCTGCAGCGTCGCCTGCTCCTGGATGGCGCGCATCAGCTCGGAGCGGCGCTCGGAGATGATGTCGTTGGGATCGACCCCGCCGAGCACGCCGCGCAGCGAGGCGTCCATGATCGGCTCGAGCCGGCTTTCAAGGCCCGCTTGGTCGCGCACGGATTGATAGAACCGCAGCGGATCGGTGATCCGGTAGCGCGCGAAGGCGTCAACGATCAGGCGCTCCTGGCCTGCGGCCTGAATTTCCTCGGTGGGAATGTCAAAGCCGATGTTGCGCTTTTCGAACAGCACCACTTGATCGGTGAACGGCCGCTTGAACTGCAGACCCGGACCGGACTCGGCGTCTCCGAAAGCGTTGATCGTGCGGATCGGCGCGCCGAGGCGGGTGACCACCGCTTGCTGGGTGACGTCGACGATGTAGACCGCCTGCCAGCCGACGACAGCTGCGACGATGATCAGTATCGCGAAGAAAAGCTGGATTGCGCGGACCATTATTGCTGCCCTCCCGCGCGCGGACGCGTCAGCTCATTAAGCGGCAAATATGGCACCGCGCCGGCGCTCGCCGCTTCGTCCATGATGATCTTGTCGGACTCTCCGAAGACGCGCTCCATGGTCTCGAGGTACATCCGCGTTCGCGTGACGTCAGGGGCGCGAAGATATTCGTCGAGCACGAGGTTGAACCGCGCCGCCTCGCCCTCGGCCGAGGCGACCACGCGGGCGCGGTAGGCTTCGGCCTGCTGGACGACGCGGGCCGCTTCGCCGCGCGCGGTCGGCACGACCCGGTTGGCGTAGGCGGTCGCCTCGTTGATCAGCGACTGGGCGTCCTGCTCAGCGTTCACGACGTCGCGGAAGGCCTGGATGACGTTTTCGGGCGGGTCGGCGGCTTGCAGCGTGACCTGCCGCACGAAGACGCCGGCGTCGTAAGCGTCGAGCATCGACTGCATGAGCGTGCGCGCTTCTTCTTCGACGGTGATCCGCTCGGAGGTCATGATCGGCTCGAGCCGGCGTCCGCCGACCACCTCGCGCATGGCGCTTTCGGCGGCGGCGCGCACGGCGGCCTCGGGATCGGCGATGTCGAAGAGGTAGGACTCGGCGTCGGCGATGCGCCAGATCACGGTGAAGTCGATGTCGACGATGTTCTCATCGCCGGTTAGCATCAGACTTTCTTCCTCGATCTCCTGCACGCCTGCGCCGCTGGCGCGCGTGCGGAAGCCGACCTCGATGGTCTGCACCCGCTGGACCGGCACCTTGTCGGCCCGCTCCATCGGGACGGGAAGCTTGAGGTGGGCGCCGGCCTGATCTTGGCGCTGGAACTCGCCGAAGCGGCGGACGATGCCGACCTCTTCGGCCTCGACGATGTACCAGCCCGATCCCGGCCAGGCGACCCAGACGACAAGGCCGAGCGCGATCAGCAGGATGATCGGCGCGCCGCCGCCGCCCCGTCCGCGACCCCCGCCGCCGCCCGAGCCGAACATCCGGCCGAGGCCGCGCTGGAACTGGCGGATCAGGTCGTCAAGGTCGGGAGGCGGCTGCTGCGAGCCGCCGGGGCGAGGTCCCCGTCCCGGTCCGCGCGGGGGTTGCCCCCACGGTCCGCCGCCCCCGCCTCCGCCGCCGGAGCCCCAAGGACCGTTGTTGCGATGTTCACTGGCCATGATGCTTGGTCGGACCCTTCGCTTGACTGGAATGAGGCTTCAACAGCGTCGAAAAACTTTAAAGACGCGCCGAGTTTACGGCTAAAGCCTTGAAAGAGAGTGTGTGACACACTCTATCTGGCGCACGCAAACGCACCAATCAAGAACACACGCGCCAATGGTTGAATCCAAGCTTTCCGCGGTGCGCGAGGCCCTCGCGACCCTTCAAGACCCCGCCGGGGGCGGCGACATCGTCCTTACAGGGCGGGTCAAAGGCCTGACCGCGCGCGACGGCCGGGTCGGTTTCGTTATCGAACTTGGTCCCGAGGAGGACCCCGCGGCGCTCGAGCCGCTGCGCGCCGAGGCCGAGGCCGCCGTCGCCGCCCTCCCCGGGGTTTCCCGGGTGACCGCCGTCTTGACCGCGCACGCCGAGGCGCCGGGCGGCGGATCGCCCGCCCAAGCGCCTCAGGCCCCGCCCCGCCAAGCTCCACCTCGCCAGGCGCCAAGCCGTCAGCCGCCGGGTCGGCAATCGGGACACGGCCCCATCGCCATGCCCGGGGTCGGCGCGCTACTGGCGGTGGCGAGCGGGAAAGGCGGGGTCGGCAAGTCGACCGTCGCGGCGAACCTCGCCTGCGCGCTGGCGCGCAAGGGCAAGCGCGTCGGCCTTCTCGATGCGGACGTGTTCGGCCCCTCCTCGCCGATCCTGATGGGGCTCGAAGGCGCAAAGCTCGACGCCGACAAGGACAAGCGGATCATTCCGCCCACGGCCTATGGCGTCAAAGTAATGTCGATCGGCTTCATGAGTTCGGCCGACAGCGCGATGATCTGGCGCGGGCCGATGGTGATGAGCGCGGTCTCCCAGCTCCTCGGCTCGGTCGCCTGGGCGCCGCTCGATATCCTCGTGCTCGACCTGCCGCCGGGAACGGGCGATGCGCAGCTGACCCTCGCCCAGCGCGCGCCCTTGACCGGGGCGGTGATCGTCTCGACGCCGCAGAAGCTCGCCCTCGCCGACGTGCGCCGCGGGGTGGAGATGTTCTCCAAGGTGTCGATCCCGATCCTCGGCGTGATCGAGAACATGTCTTCAGGCGGCGACGAAGACCCGAGCACTGCGGCGCCCTTCGGCGCGGGCGGCGCGCGGGCCGCGGCCGACACGCTCGGCGCGCCTTACCTCGGCGCCCTGCCGCTCGATCCCGAGCTCGCGCGCGCTTCGGACGCCGGCGAGCCGCCCGCCGCCCTCGACCCGGACGGACCGATGGGGCGGCGTTTCGCCGCGATGGCCGACGCGCTGCTCGCCGGCCTCGCCGCCGATCCAGCCCGCAAGCCGCCGCAGATCGTCTTCGAGTAGACCGGCCCAGTCGGCGGCGGCGGCGCCGTGAGGCAACTCCCCCGCGCGGCGCCGCGTTCCCGCTTTGGGTCAGTCGTTCGGGCCTCGCGCGACGCGCTACAAAGCCCGCCGCGTACTGTCATTTGCCCGCCGTCAACTGCAGTTAACTTGCATTTTGCTGCATCGTTTAAACTCAGCTTCAGCATTCCGAGCTATGATCTGAAACGACGTAGGGGATGTCCTTTTCTTGTCGAAGGAGGCGCCTGGTGGAGGCCCGACGCGGCGATCTTTGGCCTATGGACCGGTTCGGCCGGGCCATGAACGCTGGCGATCGCGCGGCGATGACGCCGCTCGCCCGCCGGGTGGCCCGCGCCATCGGAGACTCCTGCCGCGAGCGCCTCGGCTCGTCGCTGCATTCCGTTTACCTTACCGGTCCCGCCGCGCGCGGCCGCCCCGGTCCGATCCGGGCTTTCGCCGTGCTGCGCATGACCGCTTCGACCGTCGGGCTCGCCTGGCTTGAAGAGACCGCGGGCGCGATCCGCGCGCGCTGGCCCGGCGTCGGTCATCCCGAACTCAAGCTCTACGCCTGGCGCGAAGTGTTTCCGGCGGCGGACGCCTTCTCGCCGGCGCGCTTTCAGCTGGGCGTCAACTCGGTCTGTCTCGTCGGTCGGGATCTGGCGCGCCTCGTCGCCCCGCAGCGCTTGAACGTCTCTGCGGCGAACTCCTGGATCGTGCAGGTGCGCGAGCGCGTCGCCGGCGCGCTGTCGCGCATCGACCTCGCCTCGAGTGAAGAAGAAGTCGCGCTCGTCTCCTCCGACATCAGCCGTTTCCTGCTCAACGCCGGCTTCGCGCTGGTGATGCCGCACGAAGGGGTCTACACGGAAGACCCCGATCTGCAGCGCGATTTCATCGCGTTGAACTTCCCCGACCGATCCGATGAGGTCGAGCTGGCCTACCAGTTCATCGTCGAGCCGACCCGCTCGGCCGCCGAGCTGATCCACCTGATCGACAGCCTCGGCTCGTGGCTCTCCCACGAGTGCGACGCCTGGCTCGACCGTCACAACCCGCAACGCCTCGCCGCACTGCCGGCTTAAGGTCTCCAGCGAACTCCGCGAAGAAAGTCAGCCTGCAGCGGCTGCGGCCGACTGGGCCGTCCCGCTCGACAGATGCGTGACGACCACGGCCTGCAGTTCTCGCGGATCAATCGGCTTGGCGAGATAGCCGTTCATGCCCATGGCGAGATAGCGCTCGCGGTCGCCGCTCATGGCGTCCGCGGTCAGCGCGATGACGGGAACGTCCCGCCACGCCTCGTCGCCTTGGCGGATGTGGCCGAGCGTCGTCGGACCGTCCATCACGGGCATGTGGATGTCGAGCAGCACGAGGTCGATGGGCTCGGCGGACAAGACATCGATCGCGGCCTGACCGTCCCCGGCCTGCACGATCTCGACCCCGAGCTGGCTTAGGAACACCTCGACCACTTTCCGGTTGGTCGCGTTGTCGTCGACCACCAGCACCCGTCGCCCCCGCGCCGAAGCGACGTTGACCGGCTGCTGCGGAACAGCGGCGGCGCCATCGCTCGCGCCCCTATCGGACGCTTGCGCCGCCTCTGCGGGCTCGGCCGCCTCGAACGTCAGGGCGAAGACCGAACCGCGTCCAAGCTCGCTCGAAACGACGACATCGCCTCCCATCATGCGCGCGAGCTTGCGGGTGATCGCCAAGCCGAGGCCGGTGCCTCCGAACCGCCGCGTAGTCGTGGTGTCGGCTTGCTGGAACTCTCCAAACAGCTTCTGCTGCGCCTCGTCGCTCAGTCCGATGCCCGTGTCGGACACCTCGATGGTGATCAGCGAATTGGCGTCGGGACGTTGCGTATAAAGAGCGCGCACGCTCACCGCGCCCGTATCGGTGAACTTCACCGCGTTCGAGACAAGGTTCGAGACGCACTGACGCACGCGCACGGGATCGAAGCTCAGCACCTCGGGGATCATCGGGTCGAGGCTCAACTGAAGCTCCAACCCCTTCTCCGCCGCCGTCGGAGCGTAGAGCTTCTTTATGCGAACGAGGCTGTGGCGCAGGTCGCCGGGCGTCGGGGCGATCTCCATCTTGCCGGCTTCGATCTTCGACAGATCGAGCACGTCGTTGACGATGGCCAGAAGCGTCTTGCCCGACTGCTCGATCGTCTCGACCATGTCGTGCTGAGACGCCGACAGCTCGGTCGCACCCAAGGCTTGCGCCATGCCCAGCACGCCGTTCAAGGGCGTGCGAACCTCGTGGCTCATCGTGGCGAGAAATGCGGACTTCGCCTCGTTGGCCCGCTCGGCTTCGCGCCGGCTTTCGACCAGCGAGGCTTCGGCCGCCTTGCGCGCGCTGATGTCGGACATCCAGGAGATGGAGACCGGCGCGCCGCCCCAGCTCGCCAGCCGCCCGCTCGACTCCACCCAAATATAGGAGCCGTCCTTGCGCTTCATCCGCGCTTCGTAGCGCGAATCCGTCTCGTCGCCGGCCACCCGCGCGGCGATGTGCGCGCGCACGACCGGCAGGTCCTCCGGATGGATATTATCCGACATGTGGACCAGTCCGGCGGAGGCAAGGTCCACCATGCTGTCGTAGCCGAGCAGTCGCGCAAACCCCTCATTGGCGAAGACAGGCTCTTTGTCGGCGATCACCACGACGCCATGCTGCGAGCCGTCGATGAGGTCGCGAAACTTGGCCAGCGCCGTTTTCCACGTCTCCGCGTCGTCGAGCGTGACCCCGACCCAGAGATTTTCCGAGCGAACGTTGCGGATCGTTACGTCTACAGGAACCCAGGTTTCGCGCGCCTTGCGGAAATCGACCTTCAAGGTGACCCGCCGATCCGGCGCGTTAAGCACCCAGGCGCAGTTATGCGCAAAAGAGTCGCGATCGGCGTCGCAAATGAACGCCTCGATGCGGTCGCCGACCTGGGGAAGATCGGCGAACGCCGACGTGCTGTCGTCGATCTCCGTCGAGACGACGGCGCCGTCCTTCCCGAGGATCAGGGAGAACCCGCCCGCAGCTTTGACGGTTTCGCGTTTCAACTGCATTGCGTCAGTCCACAAACGATAACGGCGCCTGCCGAGACCTCGGACTGACACGATAGGCGAGAATGGTTTCCGAGAGCTTGGCTGCGCGCGTTAAGCTTCGATTAGGAATTGGAGCGCGAACGGCGCAATCGCAGGCTCTTGAACGCGGCCTGGCTCCGTCGAAGGACGGCGCGCCTAACCCGGCTCGGCCTCGCTCGCGCACATCGCGATCGGCGCTTCGCACATCTCCCCGCCCTGGGTGCAGTTCGCGACCGCGCTTTGACGCGCCTCGGTCAGACCGTCGCGCACCGCCCAGCCCCAGGCCCCGGACGGCGACTGGGCGAAGGCGAAGCACTGAGAAAACACCGCCGCGACGGCGCAGCCTTGCCCGAAGGCGGCGCATTGACCTTCCGCTCTCAGACGAGCCGCCGCCTCGGTCTCAAAGCCGCGCGCCCAGCCAAAGGCCTCCTCGGCGTCCGCGCCGCCCCCGCTTTGGCTGAGGGCGAACGCCGCCCAGCGGTGCGCGCCGCCCGAGACGCCCGGCTGCGGCTCGATCCCGCAGGCCGGGTAGAGCGCGTCGCGGCCGGCGTAGTCGTCCGCGCTCAGCCCGCGCGTCCAGTAGCCCGCGCCGGCCCAGCGGCCGTTCAATACGGCGAACCGCTCCGTCTGCGTGGTTTCGGTGAAGCGTCCGCCGCCGCAGCCGATCTCCAGCGCATCGGCGCGCGCGAGGTTGCGGACGGGATGCTCGTCGGGATGATCGAGCCCTAGGACGTGCCCGATCTCATGCATGATCACCGAGCCGAAGTGGGCGCAGCCGGGCGCGTCGGTCGCCGGATCGAGGTAGAAGCAGCGGTCGGCGTTGAGGCGAATGTCCGCAGCGGTGATCCGTCCGCGTGCGGCTGTCAGACGGCCCTGCGCGTCGCGCGGCGCGGGCTCGAAGAGATAGTAGCTGCGCGTGTCGGCGGCGACGTCGGGGCCGTGGCGGGCGATCAGCTCGTCGCCCGACCCGGCGAAGAAGTCGATCTCGGCGCCATGACCCAGCCAACCGTCGTCTTCGGGCGCAAGCTCGGGCGCGACGCGGCCGGTGACGTCGGTGAAAGCGATCGCGGGATGACCCGCGGCCCAACGCTCGGCCGCCTCGGTGATCTGGGCGCGCACCTCGGCGCAAGAGACCGGCTCGGCGAAGACGAGCGCCTCACAGACGCTCGCGTCGACGGCGTACTCGAGCCCGCCGCCGAGGCCGCGTTCGCCGGTTTCGATGAAGGATGCGGCGTTGGCGTCCCAGCGCGCAGCCTGGGCGAGGTCGGCGCCCGGATCGCCCGAGCCCTCGCCGGGCGCATCGACGACGAACGCCAGCGCCTGGGACCCAAGCGCGATCGCGCCGAATATCCCCAAAGCGCCGCCCGCCGCCCTCATGTTTACGCCCCCGCAAGGTTAACTGTTCCTTGCCGGGACTATTCAGGTTTCAGGCCGGATCGGGCGCAGCGTGGTTAATTGGGACGTAGAGAGCTGCGATTTGTCGGCTGGGAGCGGCTCCTAACAGCTCCCCTCGCCCTCCACCGGACAGGCCGGCTCGTCGGAGGGCGCGGAGAGGAGCATGCTTTGCCACATCTCGATCTCGCCCTCGGCGTCGAGGTAGACCTCGATGTAGGCCGCGTCTTCGATCGCGCGCCACGCCGTCCAGAGGACCGGACCGGCGGGGATGTTGGCGCGCGGCTTGGCGCAGTCGATATCGAAACCGATCTCGTCACCCACGGACAGGTCGCCGCGGAAGACGCGCACCACCTCGCCCTCGATCGCACACGCGCCGTGATCGGTGAACCACGACAGGCCCGAGCGCCGGTCGATGCGCACTTGCACATGATGCACCGCGTCGACCCGGCCTTGCGCATAAACCTCGGGCGGCAGCACCGCGCTCGCGGAGGCCGCGAGCGACGCAAGGGCGGCAAGAACGAGTCCGAAGCGGACGACGAGCCGTGTACGCATCAAATCTTCTCTCCAAATCGAAGCAAACTGATTGACGAACCGGATCGGCGAGCCGAACGCGAGAGCGCGTCAACGCACCCGCGACGCACAGCGCCGCAGATTCTAAGCGGGGCGCGGAGCCTGGTTCCGCACCCGGTCGAGAACGCGGATGGTGAAGCTGTGCGCGTTGTCTGTGTCCGCTTCGTGGCGGACGGCCTCGACCTCGCGCCATTCGGTTTCGTCGAAGTCGGGAAAGCGCGCATCGCCTTCGATCTCGGCGTCGACCTCGGTCAGATACAGCCGCTCGGCGCGCGCGAACGCCAGCGCGTAAAGCGACTCCCCGCCGATGATCATGAACTCGTCGACGCCGGCCGCGGCGGCGACTTCGGCCCCGCGGGCGAGCATTGCGGAGAGATCATTGAACGCCAGTCCGCCCTCGGCGACGTAGCGCGGATCGCGAGAAAGAACGAAATGCGGCCGGCCGGGCAACAGCTTGGGCAGGGACTCCCAGGTCTTGCGCCCCATCAGGATCGGCTTGCCCATGGTGGTCTTCTTGAAGTGCTGTAGCTCGGCCTTCAATCGCCAGGGCATGCCGCCGTCGCGGCCGATCACGCCGTTTTTCGCGCGCGCGACGATCATGGCGAGGCGCGGATGCGCCGGCCCGGAAGCGGGAGGAATGCTCATGTTCAGTTCGACATCGACCAATTTGCGCGCCATTTTCCGGGGCGCGCTGTTCTCCGGTGCAGCTTCATGCGCCCGATTCCTCCCGAGAGGGCGCAACTGCACAGTGCAAAGAGCCTATTATGAGTCTCAAGTCCACCGCCGCGCCTGAATCGCCTGCCTCCCGAACCGGCCTCACGCCGGCGCGCGTGCTCTGGCCGTTGGCCTATGTCGCGCTCATTCCGCTGGTGAACTGGTCGTTCACCTGGGCGCCGAACTGGACGCTCTGGGGCGAGGTCGCCTTCAACCCGGTGACGATCGTCACGGGCCTGGTGCTGGTCTTCCGCGACTTCGCCCAGCGCCAGATCGGCCATTGGGTGCTCGCCTGCATGGCCGTGGCGCTCGTGCTGTCGGTGCTGCTTGCAGGGCCGGAGATCGCGCTCGCCTCGGGCGCCGCGTTCGCCATCTCCGAGCTGGTCGACTGGGCGCTCTTCACCTTCACTCGCTTCCGCATGTCGACCCGGATCATGCTCTCAAGCCTCATCGCCGCGCCGGTCGACACGACGGTGTTTCTCTACGGGGCGAGCTTCGTGCGCGCGGGATCCTTGAGCGTCGCCAACGCGGTCATGTCGATCCTGGGCAAGCTTTCGGGCGCGGCGGTCATTTCCGCGATCGTGCGGCGGGCGGAGGACAGCGGCCGCATCGGCCCGGCGGTGCAGACGCCTTTGGTCGGCTCGGATGAAGTTGCATAAGGATGGATCAAGACATGACAACCCCCGCCCTGTTCCAAGCGATGGCGCGCTACAACGCCTGGATGAACGAGAAGCTCTACGCCGCGGCGAGCACGCTTTCGGACGAAGAGCGCAAGGCCGATCGCGGCGCCTTCTTCGGATCGATCCACGGCACGCTCGATCATCTTGTGTTCGGCGACCGCGCTTGGATGAACCGGCTCGGCCCGCGCGACTATCCGCTAAAGCCTCTCGGCGGGCTGCAATGCGAGGACTGGGACGAGCTGCGCGCCGCGCGCGTTGATCTGGATGCGGACATCGTCGGCTGGGCGGGCGGGCTGACCGAGGACTGGCTCGCCGAGACGCTCGAGTGGAAGAGCGGCGTCTATGCGCGCGACTTTTCGCATCCGCACTGGGGACTGGTGATGCAGCTGTTCAATCACCAGACCCACCACCGCGGACAGGCGACCACCCTGCTCACCCAGGCCGGCGTCGACGTCGGCCCGACAGACCTTCCGGTCGCGCCGATCTGGGGTTAGCCAGCGAACATCAAAGATTTGCGATCCCCCCGAGACCATCGCGCGGCGGAGTGCTAGGTTGACCGCGGAGTCCGCGCGGGGTGACGCGGATCGAAGCGGGGGATCCGCGAAATGAGCTATCTTCGAGGACTGTTCTTGGGCCTGATCATCGGATCGGCCGCGACCTGGTTTTTGACGTCGACGCAGATCGGCCGCGATCTCGTCGCGCGGGGGTGGCAAGCGGCGACAGGCTGGGCGCGGCAGGCGCCGGGCGAAGCCGGGGAAGCGCTGACCGACGCCATCGAGGACCTTTCGCGGTTCGATTTCTCCGGCTCGGTCGAGGAGATCTCGCGCCGCGCCGAGCAGTTCGCCCAAGACGTCTCCGACGACGCCACGCTGCGCGCGCTCGCGGGCGAGCTTGAAAGCCTCGCCCGCGACGCGGGCGCGAACGTCGGCGCGGCGGCGGTCGAGCAGCTCGAGCAGACCTACGTTGCAGCGTTGGAGCTGCCCGAGCTCGAGGCGCTCGGCGACGGCTTGGAGGAATGGCAGCGCGAGCTGGCGGCCTACGAAATGACGATGCGTGCCGACGACGTCGATGAAGACGACGCCGCGGAGTCCGAGCAGATGCTCGCGTCGACCTTCGCGCCCGCCATGCCCGCGGCGCTAAGCGCCGCAGACTCAAGGAGGGGCGCGGGGCCTGGTTCCGCGCCCGTCGCGCCGCCGGCCGCGCAGCCGGCAGAGCCGGCGCCTGACGAACCGCCAAGCGAACCGGCGGACGAAGCGGACGCCGACGAAGAAGCAGCCGCGCCGGCGCCCGACAACGCGCCGCCGACGGCGATCCGCACCGACACGGCGGACGCGCGGGTGCACCCGCGGTTCTACAAGTGCCCGGTGATCGAGGTGTCGAACTCCGGCCCCGTCGCCGACGATCTGGAGCTGACCAATTACACGCCCTGGGTCGAAAGCCCCGCCGGCGCCTTGATCCGTGCGCCGGTGGAGACCGCGTGCCTTTCTTCCGGCTACGGAACGCGTCAAGTCGACGGCGCCTCGCGCAACCACGCCGGTGTTGACTACTACAACCGCGACGGCGCCGAGATCTACGCCGCCGGCGACGGCGTGGTCACGCTCGCGGGTGAAGACGGCGCTTATGGAACCGCGGTGCGGATCGATCACGGCGGCGGCGTCACCGGCCTTTACGCCCACATGGTTCCCGGCTCGCTGCAGGTCAGCTCAGGCGACCTCGTCTCGCTCGGCCAGCCGATCGGGATCATGGGCAGCTCAGGCCGCGCCTACGCGGTGCACCTGCACTATGAGCTGCGGTTCGGAGAGAACACGGTCGACCCGCTTTATGAGGGGCCGCGGGAGGATCTTTAGAAGCACTCTCATAGCTCAGCCGCGAGAGTTCTGTTGCCT
>JASFUX010000023.1:0-20362 GCA_050050115.1 Maricaulaceae bacterium
TGCGGGTGTGGCTGTGTCCGCTTCCACTCTGCTCTCGGCGTGTCATGAAGTAGACTGCGCCAATAGGCTTGAAATCGGTGTCGCGGGGATACGCGTCGAATTCGTAGGCAGCGCCTGAGGCCCCGGTGAAGGTGACTGTTCCGAACTTAGCCATGGTGGCTTCTCCTTGTTTTGGTCGGAGAAGCCGGGCTCTTGACCGCTCTCGGTGTTACGAGAGAGTGTAGTTGATGCAAGCAGTGGTCAGATCCCGGCACTCCTGGGATTTGCCTGCGGCAAGGGCCGCCGTCCCGGGCAATGGGTCGGCGGCCTATTTGTCTGAGGCGTCGAGAGAATGCGGCAAATCCGCGCGCAAGTCAACCTAACCTGTTGAAAATACAGCAGTTTTTAGAAAGCAAATCTTGCGGCGCGCAAGCATGAGCGGAGTCCGCGAAACTTGGCAACAGTTGGTCAGCACAAAGTGCGAACACAAGTCGTGGACATCTTGTGCTCCGCTGGTGTTCAGAATTTCTGGGATCGCGCCGGTGCTGGCGTGCAAACATGAGACACCGGGCGCTAGCGCCCCCCTAAACCCCAGCCCCCGCCGTATCGGCGTCGGCCTCAGCATCCTCATCCATCTTCGGCGGCGGGGCGGCGAGCACTTCGCGCTTGCCGGCGTGGTTGGCCGCTGAGACGACGCCTTCGGCTTCGAGCCGCTCCATCAGGGTGGCGGCGCGGTTGTAGCCGATCTTCAGTCGACGTTGCAGATAGCTCGTCGAGGCGCGGCGGTCGGCGGTGACGATGGCGACAGCCTGGTCGAACAGCTCGTTGTCGACGTCGCCGTAGTCGCCCCCGTTTGAACCGCCCGAGATCGCCGCGAGCAACTCTGACGTCTCGTCCTCGACCTCGTCGGTGACGCCTTCGAGGTACTCCGGCTCGCCCTGGGCTTTGACGAAGGCGGCGATGCGCTCGACCTCGTCATCGGAGACGAACGGTCCGTGCAGACGCTGGATGCGGCCGCCGCCGGCCATGTGCAGCAAGTCGCCCTGACCGAGGAGCTGCTCGGCGCCTTGCTCGCCGAGGATGGTGCGGCTGTCGACCTTGGCGGTCACCTGGAAGGAGAGGCGGGTGGGGAAGTTCGCCTTGATCGTGCCGGTGATGACGTCCACGGACGGTCTTTGCGTCGCGGTGATCAGGTGAATGCCCGCCGCCCGCGCCATCTGCGCCAAACGCTGGACCGCCGCCTCGATGTCCTTGCCCGCGACCAGCATCAGGTCGGCCATCTCGTCGATGACGACGACCAGGTAGGGCATGTGCGCGGGCGCGGCGCCCTCGGGCTCGATCGTGACGTCGCCGGTGACGTCGTCGACGCGCTCGACACCGTCGGCTTCGAGCATCTCGCCGGCGGCGCGCGCTTCTTCGACCTTGCGGTTAAAGCCCGCGATGTTGCGCACGCCGACCTTGGACATGCGGCGATACCGGCTCTCCATCTCGCGCACGGTCCACTTCAAGGCCGAGACCGCGCGGCGCGGATCGGTGACCACCGGCGTGATCAGGTGCGGCGCGCCGTCGTAGACCGACAGCTCGAGCATCTTCGGGTCGATCATCAGGAAGCGGCAGCGCTCGGGCGGCAGCTTGTACATCAGCGACAGGATCATCGCGTTGATGCCGACCGACTTGCCCGAGCCGGTGGTGCCCGCAATCAAGAGGTGAGGCATCCGCGAGAGGTCGGCCACGAACGGCTCGCCCTCGATCGTCTCACCGAGCGCGAGAGGCAGGGCGTTCTTGCTCGAGTGGTAATCGTCCGAGTCCAGAAGGCTGCGCAGGAACACCGTCTCGCGGTGATCGTTTGGCAGCTCGATGCCGATGACGTTGCGGCCCGGCACCACGGCGACGCGGGCCGAGACGGCGGACATCGAACGCGCGATGTCGTCGGCGAGCGAGATGACGCGGGAGGACTTCACCCCCGGCGCGGGCTCGAACTCGTAAAGGGTGACCACGGGACCGGGGCGGGCGTTGACCACCTGGCCGCGGACGCCGAAGTCGAGGAGCACCGTTTCGAGCTCCATCGATTTTTCCTGAAGCGCGGCCTCGTCGTCCTCCATCTGCCGACTTGGCGGTTCGCGGAGGAGAGAGAGCGGGGGCAGCTCGAAGCCGTCTTCGAGGTCGTCTCCGCCCCAGCCGGCGAACCATTGGCGCTGGGAGGGGCGCTCGGGCGCGGGTGGCGTCGCGGGTGAAAGCCGATGGTCTGCGTCCGCGCCAAAGCCGGCGTTCCAGCTCTGCGCCGGCTTGCGGCGCGGCGGCTCGGATGCGCGGGGCGGCAAGGGCTCGGAGAACCGCTGGGCTTCGGCGCGCGGCTGGGGCGCGGCGATGGCCTTGGTGTCGTCGAGCGGCTGGAGCCGGACGACGCCTTCATCGAGCCCGGCGAGATAACGGTCGGTGAGCGACTGGACCGCCCACTTGGTGCGCTGGCTGAGGCGGCGGGCGCTGTCGGCCGCGTCGGCGATGTCGTTCGGCGTGACCCCGTAGCCGGCGAAAAGGCCGAGCAGGGCGGCGCCCAGGCCGAGCGCGGCGGCGACCTTGTCCGCGGCGGGCAGGCTGATCGCGTTGAGCCAGGAGACGACTTCACCGTGCATCAGGTCGCCGATCGCGCCGCCGAGCCCGACCGCGAGTGGCCAGGTGGTCGGCATGGGCAGGCTGGCCGCGGCGGTGCAGAGCCCCGCGACCGCCATCGCCCCGGCGATCAGGCGGATAGTGACGATCTTCGGTCCGCGCCGGCGAGGCCCGCGCACGATGAAGATCACGCCCCAGGCGAACAGCATCGCGCCGAGCGCCGCGCCGCCCCAACCGAGCCATTGCAGCGACATGTCCGAAGCCATCGCGCCCCAGGCGCCGAACAGGTTGGTCGGCTGTGTTGAGCTGGCGGTGTTGAAGGAGGGATCGAGGGGGTCGTAGGTGAGCGTCGAGACCAGGAGGAAGAGGCCGACCGCGCCCAGAAGACACGCGACGATCTCGTTGCGTCGCGCGCGCGTGAAACGGGTGAACCAGCCTTCGTTCTCGTATCGTTCGCCGTCGGGCGTATCGAACGCCATATGCTTCGTCTCCGCCTCTTGTCGTCCCAGGTTTTCCGGTTGCTCAAAGGCTCGCCGCAGAGCCTTAAACGGGCGTTTATCACGCTGGCTTTTTCAGCCTTGCGAAGGGCACGCGTAAGCTGCTTCGCGGGGCCCGGCTAGGGGCGCGAGCGGAAGATTCCCGTTGATTCTAAAGGAAAATCGCCGACGTGCGCAGATAAGAGTCTGATGCGACGGAAAAACTGAGCCCGGCTGCTTTTTCCACAGCCGGGCTCGTTAACGAAACGTATCGCGACCTTAGTTCTGGGCGAACTCCGGGTAGGCCTCGAGGCCGCACTCGGCGCGGTCGAGCCCGGCGAGCTGCTCATCCGCGCTGGCGCGTATGCCGAGCACGAGCTTGAGCGCGATCCAGACGGCGGCGGACGCAGCGGAGACGAAGGCGCCGATGGCGACGATGCCGAGCAGCTGCTCGCCGACCTGCTCGAAGAAGTCCCCGCCGTTGTTGGTCCAGGCGACGACCAAGGTGCCCCAGATCCCGCAGAACAGGTGCGCCGGGATCGCGCCGACGACATCGTCGATCCGCAGGCGGTCGAGCAGGGGCACGCCGAAGACGATGATCACCCCGCCGATCCCGCCGACGATCGCGGCCTGCCAGAGGGCCGGGGCCAGCGGCTCGGCGGTGATCGACACCAGCCCGCCGATCGCGCCGTTCAACGCCATGGTCAGGTCGACCTTCTTGTAGAGCAGACCGGTCAGGATCATCGCGACGATGACGCCGGCGGCCGCGGCGGTGTTGGTGTTCGCCATGATCCGGGCGACCGAGTTGACGTTCTCGGGCGTATCGAAGGCCAGCTGAGAGCCGCCGTTGAATCCGAACCACCCCAGCCACAGGATGAACGTGCCGAGCGCGGCGAGCGGCAGGTTCGAGCCCGGCATCGGCGCCGCCTTGCGCCCCGGCGGGAAGCGGCCCTCGCGCGCGCCGAGGATGATCGCGCCGACGAGCGCCGCCCAGCCGCCGACCGAGTGGACGATCGTCGAGCCGGCGAAGTCGAGGAAGCCGGCGCCGTCCAGCCAGCCGTAGCCCCACTTCCACGAGCCCTGGATCGGATAGATGATCGCGGTGAGCACCAGCACGAAGATCAGGAACGGCCAAAGCTTGATCCGCTCGGCGAGAGCGCCCGAGACGATCGAGGCGGCGGTGGCGACGAAGGCCATCTGGAAGAACCAGATCGCGCCCGAGGCGTAGTCGCCGTTGACCTCGTCCATCGGATCGAAGGTGAACGGCGCGAAGGTGCCGAGGAAGCCGCCTTCCTCGATGTTGAACATCAGCTCGTAGCCGACGAGGTAGAAGGCGAGCCCGGCGATCGAATAAAGCGAGATGTTCTTGAGCGCGATCGTCGCGGCGTTGCGCTGACGGACGAGGCCGGTCTCGAGCATGCAGAAGCCGGCGGCCATGAACATGACCACCATGCCCGAGATCAGCAGCAGGAACGAATTGCGCGCATAGGCGGACTCCGCCTCGATCTGCGCGACGCGCTCCGCAAGCGAAGCAAGATCGACCGGCGCGGCCGCGCCGAGGGTGATTGCAAGCTGTCCGATGTCCGCCATGGCCCGCCCCGTTTCGGTTTGCTCGTATTTGCGCTGAGGAATTACGCTGCGCCGCAGCATGGCACGCGTTCGTCAGAAAGCGCCAGCCCCGCCGCGGGGGACGTTGTGATTATCGGGCTGGATTTCCGGACGGGTGGCCCGGCGCCGGCTCCCAAGAGCGACAACCGGTCACAACATCCGCCGCGTTGGCCGGGCGGGGCTGGCGAACTAAGCTGTCCGCCGATCGTCCGCTTACAGCGCTGCGGCTTTGATGCGCGGCGCGGCTTGGAGACCAACCGCCGATGACCGAACCGTCTCGCGACGACTTCGACGCGATCTTCGCCGGCGGCGGCCTGGTCGGACTGGCGGCCGCGCTGGCGGCCGCGCGAGTCGGTCTCAACGTGCTCGTCATCGACGCCGCGCCGGCCGAGACCCAGCTGGCCGCGAGCTTCGACGGGCGCGCCTCGGCGATCGCCTACGCCAACTTCCGGATGCTCTCGCGGCTCGGCGTCGCCGAGCGGATCGGCGCGCACGCCCAGCGGATCGAGCAGATCCTGGTCTCCGACGGCCGGGCGGGCGACGACCTGCGCGCGGGTGGGCCGGGCCCGCGGCTGCTGCACTTCGACGCCCGTGAGCTCGACGACGCCGAAAACGGCGAGCCGTTGGGCTACATGGTCGAAAACCGGCGGATGCGCGCCGCGCTGATCGCCGCGGCGGCCGAGGCTCCGCGGTTGACCCATCTTGCGCCCGCGCGCGTCACGGAAGTGCGGCTTGAGCGTCAGCGCGCCGTCGTGCGTCTCGAGGACGGAACCGAGCACGCCGCGCCGCTGGTGGTCGGGGCGGAGGGGCGCTTCTCCGCCGTGCGCGACGCGATGGGCGCGCGCATCGTCGGATGGCCCTATCGCCAGCACGGGATCGTCGCCACGGTGGCTTGCGAGAAGCCGCACGAGGGCGTCGCGCACGAGTATTTCCTGCCGTCGGGCCCGTTCGCGATCCTGCCGCTGACGGACAATCGCGCCAGCCTCGTCTGGACCGAGCGCCCGGACGCGGCTGCTGCGGCGATGAAGCTCGACGACGAAGCCTTCGCCGACGAAATCCGCCGCCGCTTCGGCGCGTTCCTGGGCGAAGTCAACGTAGAAGGCCCGCGGTTCTCTTACCCCCTGGGCGTGGCGGTGTCGGACAAGTTCGTCGCCCCGCGCGCCGCGCTCGTCGGGGACGCGGCGCGGCGGATCCATCCGATCGCAGGGCAGGGCTTCAATCTCGGTTTGAAGGACGCCGCCGCGCTCGCCGACGTGCTCAAAGAGGCGCTGACCGCCGGGCTCGATCTCGGCGGGCTCGATGTGCTCAGGCGCTATCAGGAATGGCGGCGGTTCGACTCGGTGGTCCTCGCATTGGCGACGGACGGGTTTAATCGTTTGTATTCGAACGATATGCCGCTCGTGCGCTTTGCGCGCGGGCTGGGCATGGCGGCGGTCGACAAGATCGGCCTGGCGCGTCGGCTGTTCACCCGCAACGCCGGCGCGGACATGGGCGAGCTGCCGAGCTTGTTGAGGCCGCTCTAAGGCGCTTCTTCGCCCTCAAAAGCGCGAGGCGGGGACCCACAGATCGACGCGCGCCGTGCTTTCCGCGAAGTCGCTTTCGACTGCGGCATCGGATTTGCCCTGCGCTTCCAGCGCCGCGACCAGTCCGGTGAGCGACCAGACGTTGTGGGGATGATCGGTTAGCTCCAGGCGGTACTCGCTCTCCGCCTCGGCGTAGCGTCCGGCCTCCATCAGCGCCGCGCCGAGCCAGTGACGCGCTGCGTAGGGGATCGGTTCGGGCTCGGAGTATTCCTGCTGGTCGTCGATCTCGGCGGCGCGCCGGAAGGCGGCGATCGCGCCCTCGAGATCGCCTTGCGTGCGAAGGATCTCTCCTTCGAGCAGCGCGGCCGACAGGCCCATGAGGTGCGCCGCAGAATGAACGCCCATCGAGTCGGTCGAGTTGGCCGCCAAGTCTTGCAGCCGCGCGAGGTGGGTCTGCGCGGCCTCGACGTCGCCGGTCCGCAGCCGGGCGTAGCCCTGTGCGAACTCCCAGTAGCCGCCGGGAATGTCGGCGTCTGGCCGAGGGCCGACCTCTAGAATTTCTTCGAAGCGGCCGAACCGCAGCAGCGTCAGCAGCTCATGGGTGAAGTTGCCGCCCGACACGCGGGTGAAGTCGCGCCCCGCCTGCAGCGCCGCTGCGCTCTGACCGTCCATCGACGCCGCGAACAGCATCATGTGGAGGTTGTGCGTGGGGCCGTAGGAGAAACCTCCGTTGTCCGCGGCCATCATGTCGGAGCGGACCGCCTGCTGGTTCGCGCGGACCGACCGGCCCCAGTAGCCGACCTCGTTCCAGGTATGCGACGGCATGTGCTGGATGTGGCTGGCGATCGGGATCGCGTCGCTGAGGTGTTCGGCGCACGCAAGCGCGCGGCCGGGCTCCGTGGTCGATTCGGTCGCATGCACATAGAGGTGGCAGGCGCCGGGGTGGGTGATGTCTTCGTCCAGGACGCCGGTCAGCACGCCGTGAAGCCGCACGACGTCGGGATCTTCGATGTCGCGATGGCCTCTCCGATCCTCGAGCAGGAACAAGGCGACCGCATACACTGTCGCCACTTCGTGATTGTCCGGGTACGTTTCATAGACGCGCGCCATCTCGGCGGCGAAGGCTTCGTCCGAGACCCTGCGGTTCGCGGGGTCGTAGTCGGCCGGATAGCGCACGCGCGTCGCCATGATGAGATCGCGTTCAAGCGGGCTCGCGCCGTCGGCCAGCTCGACCGCGCGTTCGATCGCGGCGTGGGCGTACTGCGCCTTCTCGGCGCTCATGCCTTGGTTGAGGAAGGAGCCCAGCGCGAACGCCTCGCCCCAGTAGCAGATGGCGCACTCGGGATCGATGCGTCGCGCCTCGGCCATCGACCGAGCAGCCTCATTCACGTTGTAGGCCCAGCGCAGCTGCATGCCCTGGTCGAAGTAGGCCTGCGCCAACGGGTCGTCGGTGGAGATCGGCCACTTGTGGGCGCCGGTCGCTTCGGGAATGAGATCGATCGGCTGGAGAAACACGGGCGTGTCGTCGGCCGGGGCGGCGGCCGCTGAAGCGCTCTGGGTGGCGTCGTCGCTGGATGCGCAGCCGGCGATCCAGAAAACGGCGCACGCGAACAGTCCGAAGCGTTTCATCAAATCCTCCCCCCAACAGCCGAGTTCGGCGGACACTAGGCCAAGGTTGGACCCGGGTCTAATAGAACGCGTGCGCGCCTTCGGCCAAATAGCCGACGCGCCTTACCGGCTCATCCCAGCCTCGGCCAGCCGCGCTTCGTAGGCGGCCATGCGTTCATCCTTCTCGCGGGCGAGCTCGATCAGATAGTCCCAGGTGAAAAGCCCGGTGTCGTGGCCGTCATCGAAGATGATGCGCACCGCGTAGGCGCCGATCGGCTCGGCCGCTTCGACCTGAACCTCGCGCTTGCCCGCGACGAGCGCCTTTTGCGCGCCGCCGTGGCCTTGGACCTCTGCGCTGGGGCTTTCGACGCGCAAAAGCTCGTAAGGGATCTCCACCGTCTCTTCGGTGTCGAGGTCGACCGCGAGCCGGCGAGCGTCGGCCGAAAACCGCAGCCGCAGCGGCCAAGGTTTTTGGGCTGCGTTCACGACGCCTCGTCGTCGCCGAGGGAGCGGGCCTCTTCGGGCAGCATGATCGGTACGCCGTCGCGGATCGGGTAGGCGAGACGCGCGCCGCGGCTGATCAGCTCCTGGTTCTCGCGATCGTAGTCGAGCGGTCCTTTGGTCTGTGGACAGACCAAGATCTCGAGCAGCCGCGGGTCGAGCTCGTCGCTGTTCTGGGAGGTGGAGGCGTCGGATTCATCGTTCATGGGCTCAGATATCGCGCGCTTGGCCGCGCTCTGCAAGCGTCGCTCAAGCCGCGCCGCCCGCCGGGCCCGCGGCGCGAAGACGCAGCAGCGTCAACAGAATCTCGCAACGCTCGTCGAGTGCGCCTGCTTCGAGCAGCGCCTGCTTCTCCTCGAACTCGAACGGGCAGGCCATCGCAAGGGAGTTCACCAGGGCTTCCGTCGGCGCGTCCTGCATCGAGGACCAGTCGGCGGCGAGGTTCTGCGCTGTGAGGAAAGCGCGCAGCGCCTCGAGCAGCTCCTCGCGCGCAAACGTCGGGTCGAGCGCCTCTTCGGCGAAGTCGACCATGAACGGATCGTAGTCCGCCCGCACTTGCCGGTAGGGCGTGTCCGCGTCGATCTCGTGATCGACATGAAAGCGGCAGATCCCCGTCAGCGAAATCAGATAGCGCCCGTCGGAGGTCTCCGAGAAGCCGGTCAGCCGGCCGGCGCAGCCGACGTCCTGAAGCGCCGGGCGCACCGTCACGGGGCCGGGCTCGGCGGCCTGCTCGGGGTCCGCCGCGCCCTGCGCCGGGGCGTCCGCGGGCGCCGGCCGGGTCTGGATCATGCCGATGAGCCGCGGCCCGGCGAGCGCGTCGTCGATCATGTTCAGATAGCGCGGCTCGAAGATGTTGAGCGGCAGGTTCGCGCGCGGCAGCAGGAGCGCGCCGTCGAGCGGAAACACCGGCAGCGTGGAAGGCAGGTCGCGCGGCTTGCGGTAGGCGAAGACGGGCATGGGGCCTCCTTCAGGAGACCCTAACACAGCGCGCGGCCGCTCGCGCCTCGGGGGAAATCAAAACACCGCTAGGAGAACAGGATCGTCGAAAGCTTCTTGCGGCCTTCCTTGGTCACGGTGCTCATCGGGCCGGCGGCCTCGAACAGCTTCAAGACCTCCGCGCGGGCCGCGCCTTCGTTCCAGTCGCGGTCGGCCTCGACGATGCTCAAGAGGTGTCCGACCGCAGCTTCGAGATCACCCTTCGCACTCAGCATCTGCGCGAGCTCGAACCGCTTGGCGTGGTCTCTAGGCGCTCCGGTGACATGCGCGACGAGAGCGGCGAGGTCTTCGTCGCCGACGTCGGTTCCGGCTAGCTCGAGCGCCCGGCGCGCGCCGGCGATCGCCGGATGGTCGGCCTTGTCTTCGGGGACCATGGAGAGCAGCTCGCGCGCCCGTTCGGTCTCCCCGCCCAAGAGCAGACAGCGCGCCATGCCGCCGATCGCGTCGGGGTTCTCGCGATCGATCTGGAGGAGGGCGGCGAAGTCCTGCGCCGCGCCGCCGGCGTCGCCCGCCTCGAGCGCGGCCTGGGCGCGCTTGAGCAGCGCCTCGACCTCGGCCGGGTCGGGCCCGCCGCCGCTGAGGCGCTTGATGAAGTTGTCGATCTCGCTGGGAGGCAGCGCGCCCATGAAGCCGTCGACCGGCTGGCCGTTGACGAAGGCGAACACCGCCGGGATCGACTGCACGCGCAGCTGGCCGGCGATCTGAGGGTTCTCGTCCACGTTGATCTTGACCAGCTTGATCGCGCCGTTCGCCTTGGCCACCGCCGCCTCGAGCGCCGGGGTCAGCTGCTTGCAGGGCCCGCACCAGGGGGCCCAGAAGTCGACCAGCACCGGCATCGTCATCGACGGATCGATGACGTCCGCTTTGAAGGTCCGGTCCGAGCCTTCGACGATGAGCGCGCTGTCGCCCTGCGCTCCGGTGTTCTGGGCGCCGCCGCCGGGCGCGGGATCGGCGCCGCCGATGATGGTCATGTGTGCTCTCGCTTTGTCTCTGGCCCTGCCTGCGGGCCCGGTCTGGGACATCCGTCGCCGATCAACGTGGCGGCTGCGGTCCGCATGCGCAACCTCGCGGATTTGCGCATCTTGCAGCGCTAGGTGAGGGGAACGTGAGGGTTTTGTCATCTCCCGCGGGCCGCTCTGGACTTGGAATTGGCGCGGTGAGACACTGAAAGTACAAGGAAAAGCAGGGCGTCGACGGTCGATTTATTCGATGATCGGCGTGGAGCAAATGGCCAGGCGGATAATGATTGCGCTGCTGGCGTCAGCTTGCCTGACGTCGGCGGCTGTCGCGCAGAACGATGTTCGGGAAGAAGCTGCGGAGGTCGCGGTTTTCGATCCGACCGCGGGCATCGACATCGATGCGGCGACGCGCGGGATTGTCGAGGCCGCGCTCGAACGCGCCGAACTCTATGCGGCGCGACCCGACGACTACGATCCGCCGCGCCTCTCGAACGGTCGACCGGACCTGCAGGGCGACTGGTCGACGGCGACCAACACGCCGCTCGAGCGGGCGGCGGGCTTTGACAGCCTGGTGATGACCCGAGAACAGGCGATCCAGGCGATCGCCCAGCATCCGCAGAACATCCGTCAGGCGACGGACGACGGCCAGTCGCTGGACGACGGGCTCTTGAACGGCGCTGATCTGGCGCGCGGTCGCGGCTACAACGCCTTCTGGATCGATCCGGGCACGAGCTATTCGGTGGTCAAAGGCGAATGGCGCACCTCATGGATCACCTACCCTGAAGACGGCCGGATGCCCCCGATCACGGAAGAAGGCCGGGCGCTTCTCGCGTCGGCGAGCGGGCGGAGCGGAACGGGCTACGACAACCCTGAAGAACGCGGGCTGGGCGAGCGCTGCGTGTTCATGAGCGGAGGGCCGCCGCTGCGGTCGGGCCTTTACAACAACAACATCACGCTGGTGCAGACCGACGACCACGTGATGATCATGTCCGAGATGATCCATGAAGTTCGCGTGATCCGCATGAACGCCGAGCATCACAATGACGGCGTGGACCGTTGGATGGGCGATCCGATCGGCTGGTGGGAAGGCGACACCCTGGTCGTCGAGACGACGGATCTGCATCCTGCGCAACGCACCGGACGGCGGCTCTACTCGGAGGACGCGGTGATCACGGAGCGGTTCACCCGCTGGAACGATCACCAGATCCTCTATGAGTTCGAAGTCGATGATCCGCGCATCTACGGGGAGCCGTGGGGCGGCGAGATCTCGCTTAACCGGCTTGACGGCCGGGTCTACGAGTACGCCTGCCATGAAGGCAATCACGGCATGATCGGCATCCTCGCAGGCGGGCGGCAGAACGACGACATGCTTGAAGCGCGCGCGAGCGCGACAGCCGGGCAATAGAGATCACCCGGCGCGCGCCGGCGATGAAGGAGAGAAGCAATATGAGGATACTGTTGGCGTTGTGCGCCTCGGTTTCGCTTGCGGCGATCGCGGTCGCTCAGGACGACGACGATCGCGGAGAAGGCTCCGCCGCGCCGGTTGGTTTCGACCCGACAGCCGGCATCGACATCACCGAGGCGACGCGCAACATCGTCGAAGCGGCGATCGCGCAGGCCGAGCTTTACGCCGAGCGGCCCGACGACTACGAGCCGCCGCGCATGTCGAACGGCAAGCCGAACCTGCAAGGCAACTGGTCGACGGCGAGCCATACGGGCATGACGCGCGGGCGGGGCTTTGACAGCTTGGTGATGAGCCAGGAACAAGCGGTTCAAGCGATCGCGCAGCACCCGCAGAACATCCGTCAGGCGACGGACGATGGCCAGTCGCTCGACGACGGGCTGTTGAACGGCGCCGATCTGGCGCGCGGTCGCGGCTACAACTCGTTTTGGATCGACCCGGGCACGAGCTATGCGGTCGTCAAGGGCGAATGGCGCACCTCGTGGATCACCTATCCGGAAGACGGTCAGATCCCGGCGCTCACCGAAGAAGCCCGGGCTGAGCGCGCCGCCATGGGCGGCGGCCGTCGCGGTTCGGGCTACGACAACCCTGAGGAGCGCGGGCTCGCTGAGCGCTGCATCATGCTGCCCGTCGCCGGCCCGCCGCTTGGCCAGTATCTCTACAACAACAACATCTCGATCGTGCAGACCGACGATCACGTCGTGATCATGGCGGAGATGATCCACGATGCGCGGATCGTTCGTCTGAATGCTGAGCACAACGACAACGGCGTCCAGCCGTGGTTCGGTGACTCGATCGGCTGGTGGGACGGCGACACGCTGGTCGTCGAGACCACCGACATCAATCCCGAGCAGCGCCGCGGCCGGATGTTCTTCTCCGAAGACGCGGTGATCACCGAGCGATTCAGCCGCTGGAACGACTATCAGCTGCTCTATGAGTTCGCCGTCGAAGATCCCGCCTACGAAGAGTCGTGGGGCGGCGAGATTTCGCTCAATCGCAACGACGACGGCGTGTTCGAGTACGCCTGCCATGAGGGCAACCACGGCATGGTCGGCATCCTCGCCGGCGGCCGCCGCCAGGACGGCTCGCTCGACGCGCAGGAATCGGGGTCCGGCGAAGAATAGCGCGCAAGGCCTGATCAAGCAGACAAAGCGCCGGACCGCCCGATCGGTCCGGCGCTTTTCATTTGTCCGGATCGGGAGCGCTTTTGCCGGTCACCGGCCCGGATCGCGCGCAGGTGAGTGGTTTTTAATGCCGCCGGGCGCGCGAATTCGGTTACTCTAGGCGCTGAACAACAACACGAAGAACGCTCCAGGGGAGGGATACAGCGTCATGACCAAGCAAGCGCTTCGCGCGTCCGCCGCCGCGATCGCGGTCGCGGCCGGCGTTTCCGCCGCCGCCCAAGAAGGATCGGACGGACAGCTGCTCGACGCCGTCGGCAATCCGATCGCCGCTGACTATGAGGTTCCGCGGCTCGCCGACGGTGCGCCGGACTTCCAGGGCGTATGGTCGAGCGCGTCGCTGACGACGATGACGCGCAGCGGGCGGGGCGGGCAGACGTTCGAGTCCCTCGTCATTTCGGAGGAAGAGCTCGAGGACCTCAACTACAACTCCTACTACAATCGCCGCCTGCGCGAGGACAACGAGCCGACCCCAGCGTCCGAAGGCCCGGGCGACGGCGTCGGCGGCGGCGACGTCAAAGGCTACAACAACTTCTGGATCGATCCCGGCGACAGCTACGCCGAGGTCAACGGCACCTATCGCTCCTCCTGGATCGTCGAGCCGGACGACGGTCAGGTGCCGTACTCGGCCGAGGGTCGCCAGCTGCGCTCGGCGCGCTTCGCCGCGGCGCGCGAGTCCGACAACACGGGCCCGGAGATCCGCACCCTGGGCGACCGTTGCCTGATCAGCTTCGGCAGCCAGGCCGGGCCGCCTTTGGTCAACGCGATGTACAACAACCACTATCAGATCGTGCAGACGCCCGATCACGTGATGATCTTGACCGAGATGAATCACGACGCGCGGATCATTCGCTTGGGCGGCGATGAGGCGCATGGTCCCGAGGAAGTCCGCCAATGGTTCGGCGACTCGATCGGTTGGTACGAAGGCGACAGTCTCGTCGTCGAGACGGTGAACGTCCATCCTATCCAGGAGCGCTCGGGCGCGGTGCCGCTGTCGCCCGAAGGCAAGGTCACCGAGCGCTTCACGCGCACGCGTGATAATCAGATTGTCTATCAGTACACGGTTGAAGATCCGAACTACTACAGCCAGCCCTGGCGCGGCGAGATGGCGCTCAACCTGAGCGAGGAGAACATCTACGAATACGCTTGCCATGAGGGCAACTACGCCATGCCGGGGATTCTCCGCGGCATGATCGAGACCGTCGAAGGCAGCGCGCTCGGCGAGGTCGAGGGCGAGTAGAGCCCCCTCGCGGCACGAGAAAAGGCCCGCCCGGAGCGATCCGGGCGGGCTTTCTCATGGCGCATGCGCGCAGCGCTACTCCTGCGCGGCGGTCCAGGTCTCGGCCTGAGCCTGGACGATTTCGACCAGATCGCCGATGCCGACGTTGGCGTCGACGAGATGCAGTCCCCAACCTGGATCTGGATCGGGGCCGAGAACGAAGCCGCCGATGTCGTCGGCGCGCGGATCGTCCGGGTCGGCGTGTACGCGAACCTGCAGGAACGTGCGCGGCCCCTCGGTGACGCACTCGGTGGTGATGAGGCCGGGAACGGCTACGAACGGCGTGGTGATCTCCACGTCCTCGAGCCACGGTTCCGGCGCGCCGGTCGCAAGATTGTAGGGTTCCGCGTCGGTAAAGTAGGCCCTCGGCTCGGCTTCCCCGCCGGCCAGAGCGGCCGGGTTGGTGCAGATCGCCGGCGCGTCGCCGCTCCCCACTGCGAAGAACGAAGTGTCGCTCGGCGGCAGGCCTTCATGGAACGTCGCGTAGGAGATGACGCAGCCGGTCTGGTCGGTCGCCTCGCACGTCGGGACGGTTTCGTAGGCGTCGCTTGGAATGCCGCCCGGCGGGCCGAGGATGATCGCCGAGACCAGCTGGTCCGACAGCGCCCCGCCGTCGAAGTGCTCGGACACCATGCGCGAGATGTGCCCCGAGCCCTGGCTGTGCCCGACGAGCACGATGCCGCGGCCTTCGTTGTAGTGCTCGAGGTAGTAGGCGAACGCCGCGTCCACATCCGCAGCGGCGTCCTCGGCGGTTCCGCGCTCTTCGGGCGCTTCGCCGCCGAAGCGCGCGCGGAGCGCGGGCAGGGTGAGCTGGCGATACATCGGCGCGAACGTCCGGCACGCCGCGCCGAAGCGGGCGAACTGCACGCGCGCGACGCTGAGCTCTTCCGGTCCAGCTTCGAGATCGCTCATCGTGTAGGGGTCGTTCGAGACCGTCGGATAGACGTAAAAGCAGTCGACGGGAGCGTCCGGATCGGCGGCGAACGCCTCGATCTCGGTCGAGCCGTCGGCGGAAATGATCGTCGTGCTCAGGTCCACGGCGCAGGCGTCGTCGCGGTTCGGCAGGCAGAGCCAATTCGAGTCGACGGAATAGTCCGAACCGATTGCGGCGTCCGTCTCGGCGTCCTGGCCGAACGCCGGCGCGCACAAGAGCGCCGCCGCCGCGGCCGAGGCGGTCAAAAGAGATCTCATCTGAAAGTCCTCCACCCATCCAAGCGGGCGTGCCGTTCGTCGCGGCCCCGCGCCCGATCACCGCGGATCGTGCCGGGCGCGCGCCCGGCGGTCAACGCGGTGCTGCGTCGTCCGCCCCGAGCTGTCGATCGAGGAAGTCCGCGACCGCACCGTTCCGCCAGGTCGTGACGGCGCGCGCGTCCGCCCGGCCGCTTGCGCCGAGCCACTTTGTGATCGGCAGCACCCGAGCGGCGTCGTGCAGGTCGAGGTGGGTCGTGTCGGGCAGGACGTCTTCCTCGAACGGCGCCTGCGCGGCGGCCTTGAGCGCGTCGTTCCCGCCGAGGTTCTTCGCGCTGTAGAGCATCAGGGCGGGCGTGCGCAGCGGCGCGGCCGGGTCGGCGCTGAAGCCGCCGCCGTCGAGATTGACCGCGGCGGCGATCCGCGGGTGCGTGCGCGCCAGCTCGAAAGCGACCGCGCCGCCGACCGAGTAGCCGACTGCAGCGACGGGCAGGTCGCCGGGCGCCGCCCCGAGCAGGTCGCCTAGCCGCGACAGGACGAGCGCGCCGTCCGCAGCGCGCCGGCGCACGATTTCGTTGGTCGCTGGGCTGATCGCGCAAAGCTCGACGCTGAGCCGCGCGCGCTCCTCGCGCGACAAGTCGCCGGCGAGCTTCTTGTTCAACGCGGTGCTCTGCGCCTTGGCGTCCGCCGGAACGTCCGCGTTCAGCTCACGGAACTCTTCGGCATGACCGGCCGGGCTTATGGCGAGGACGATGTAGCCGCGGCTCGCCAGCTCGGTGAGCAGGAGCGGGTTTTCCACCGCGACCGACACGAGGCCGTGGTGGTAGAGCACGCAACCCTTGACCGCGGCGGGCGCCGGCTGCGCGTCGTCGTAAGCGTGGGTGAGCACGCGGGCGCAGTAGGAAAGCAGCGCGCGCATCAAAGGCGGCGCGACGGGATCGCGATAGATCCGCGTCCACAGCGGTGCTCGGCGGTGCTCACTGACGTCTTCAGCGGCTGGACGCCAGATCTCGATCTCGACCTCGCGGCCTTCAAGCTCGGCGCCCGCCGGATGGGTGAGCCGCAGCGTGCGCCGGGCGACCTTGAACGGTCCCGTCGGGGCCGGCAGCGGCGCGACGGAGAAGCCGGCGGACAAGACGGCGCTGGCCGTGATGAGCAGCACCGCGGCTAGGGTGAGCCACAGCGACGGATCGCGGTCGAAGATCGCAAGGACAAAGAGCGCCAACCCGGTCGCTTGCGCGGGCCAGAGCTGCCAGCGCATCGGGTTGTAGTCGGCGAGGCCAACTCCAAGGACCACCGCCCCGATCGCCGCGGGGAGGGCGAAGGCGCGCGCCTCGCCGGGCAGACCCGCGCCGACCGCCGCCCCCAACGCGACGAGGAGAGCCAGGCGCTCGAGCTGGTGAACGGGGAAGTCTTTCACTTGCGACGCCTCCGCCGCTGCGGCGCGGGCGCGGTCAGATAGCCGAGCGCGAAGTCGGCGAGCGCATCGGCGAAGGCTTCGGCCGTGTTCGGCAGACGCCAGCCCGCCGGCGTTTCGGCGTGCAGCAACCTGCCGGCGAACATCACGTTGTAGAAGTAGGCGAGCATGCTCGCCGCGCGTCCGACGTCCCTGCGCGCCACCTCCTTCGGGTAGGCGCGCAGGAACTGCTCGAAGCCGTCGACGGCGCGCCGCTCGAACTCCGCCCAGCGCGGGCCGATCAGCTCGGGATGCAGGCGCGAGTGCAAATAGGCGGGGCGCATCAGGTGGCCGTGACGCTCGACCTGCGCCCAGGCCCTGAGGCCGACCTGCTTCAACCCGTCGCGCAAGGTCGGGGGCGGGGCGCTCACGCGGCCCGCGCCGCCGCGCGCCCATTCGTCCATCCGCTGCAGGTAAAGGTCGAACAGGACCGGGATCAGCGCGTCCTTGTTCGCGAAGCGCCGATAGATCGCAGCCGTCGAGACGCCGGCCCGTTCAGCGAGCTCGGCGATCGTGATCGCGTCGAACTCCTTGGTCTTGAGAAGCTCTTCGAGCGCAGCGACCAGCTTGTCGTGAGTCTCGCGCGATCGCTTTTGCCGCGCAGGTTTGACCGTCTCCAACGTCGCCCTCCAAAACCGTAACCGAAATTACATTACGGTTTTGGAGCAAGCTCGTCAATCATGCTCGCCCGCGCGATGCGTCGGCCCAAACGCAAGCAGCCCGGCCGCTCGAAGAAGAGCGGTCCGGGCTGCGCGCGGATCAAGCTGTGGGAGGAGGCGCTAGATCCGGAAAGCTTCGGTCGCGGCGGTGACGCGCTTATTGATCGGCTCGAGCGAGTCCTTGAGCGCCGCCGCATAGATGTCGGCGATCTCGTTGCACTGGCCGAGGTAGGCGTTGAAGGCGTCCCGGGCGGCTTCGGACTGAAGCTCGACCACTTCCTGCACGCTCTTGGCCGCGGCGATCTTCTTGGCCGAGGCGACGTTCGTCTCCCAAGCCTGTTTCGTGTACGACGCGACGCGCGCGTTGATCTCTTCTGCGGTCTTCGACGCCGTCGAGGCGCTTTTGACGAACGCGTCGAGATTGTCCTTGGACATGACGCCCATCTCACTGAACGCCGAGGTCGCCTTGGCGAAGCCCTCGGCGGCGGTCTTCTGAGCGGTCTGGGCGGCGGTCGCCGCGGCTTGCGCGGGCTTTGCGGTCTTGGCTTTCGAGGCCATTGGGGGGACTCCTCAGTTCGGGTTTGCCTGCTGCGTCTGGATTGCTTCCAGCTTGGCGGCATCCATAACCGGCTTGCTGCGGTGCGTCAATAAAAAATGGTGCATCGCACAAAATTTCTTGAATGAGCTGTTTGGAAGACAAAATTCAACAAAAACAAAGAATTGAAATGATATGATGCGTGTCCGGTCTAATCCGGCGGCCGCGGCGGCGGTCTGCACGAACCTGCGCTTGCGCGATCGCCGGGGCTCGCTTGTGGATGCATCTTGAAGTAGTATGCCGCTCGGGCTTTTCGCTCGGCCGGGGAGTTTCTCTTTTTTGTGTTGGGTAGGAGGCCGGTCCCGGCAAGAGGGCGGAGGTCCAGACCTCGCCGACCACTCACTCTTGGCTGCATTTCGGGGATGTCGTCTGGAGCGCTAGGCCGGCGTCACACCAGAGCACAGGTGAGTTTCGATGCCTCAAACCGACACGCCTACCGCCTTTTTCAGGGAACTGATGGAGCAATCGCAGAAGCTCTCGGCGACCAACGGCTACGCCGAGGCCTTTTGGAAGTCCCAGGCCGCCGCCGCAGAGCACATGCAGTCCTTCATGGACGACTGGTACGCCCGACGCCGCGAGGCGGCGAGCGAAGCCAGCGAGTGCTGCAGCCGGATGTTGCAGGGTGAGGGCGCGGCCGAAGCCTTCGCGGAATGGACGCGGGCCGAGATGGATCGTCTGGGCGAAGACGCGCGCGCTCAGGCCGAGCTGACCGCGGCCTTGTCGAACGACGCGCTCAGCGCCTTCGCGTCCAAGAACGGATCGAAGAGGTCCGCGAAGAAGAAAAACGGCGCGGCCGCCGCGTCGGCGAGCGAAAGCCAAGCTTAGGCTTGAGCGACCTGCCGCGAACGCGGACGACAGCGTGCGCCATTCTCGGGATCACTGCCCGAGGATGGCGCGTGCGCTTCATTGTCCGGCCGCAATTGTGCGATAGTGGGCGACGATGACCCGGCATCCGGAAATCGAGCGCAAGATCGACTACGCCAAGCTGCCCGAGCCTTCGGGCGCGGTTTACACCGCGCCATTGAAGAAGCCGGCCGATGTCGGTGAGGACTGGCTCGCGCGCGCTCAGAACAAGTACAGCGACGACGAGCACGCGCTCTGGGACGAGCTCTATGCGCGGCAGATGAAGCTGCTGCCCGGCCGAGCGTGTGCGCAGTATCTTGAGAACGTCGAGCGCGCCGGCCTGGGCGAGGGCGGGGTGCCGGACTTCGGCAAGCTCTCGGAAAAGCTCGACGCGGCGACCGGCTGGACCGTCGTGCCCGTGCCGATGCTGATCCCCGATCACGTGTTCTTCTACCATCTCGCCAACCGGCGGTTCCCGGCGGGCAACTTCATCCGCTCGCGCGACGAGATCGAATACATCGAAGCGCCGGACGTCTTCCATGACGTCTTCGGTCACGTGCCGATGCTGTTCGATCAGCGCTTCGCCGACTATATGCAGGCCTACGGCAAGGCCGGCTGGAAGGCGCTGAAGTACAATCGCTTGAAAGCGCTCGGCGCGCTTTATTGGTATACGGTCGAATTTGGCCTGATCGACACGCCGGAGGGCCTGAGGATCTACGGTGCGGGGATCACGTCGTCGGCGGAGGAGTGCGTCTTCGCGCTCGAAGCGGAATCGCCCAACCGGTTGCACCTCAACGTCGACCGGGTGATGCGCACCGACTACTGCATCTCCGATCTCCAGCAGACCTACTTCGTCATCGACAGCTTCGAGCAGCTGCTCCACGAGACGGTCGATCGGCCGTTCGACATGATCTACGCCGCGCTCAAGCCCGGCTTCCAATATGCGCCCGCGGCGATCCTCGAGACCGACCGCGTCTATCACGCCGGCACGCAGGAGTACGCCCTGCGCGGCGGCCGCGGCTCGGGCGCGAAGCCGGTCTGATCCGCTCTATCGGCTTAAGCTCAACGTCAGCCCGGCGCCGAGATCCGCGCTTGCGTCGGTGAAGCCGGTGAACACGTGCGCGCCGATCGACACAGACCCGGCGAGCGGCCGACCGGCGTAGAGGGTGAGGTCGAGGTTGTCGTCGGCCTCCGTCGTGATCGCCTCGCGCGCGTCGAGCGCCGCGCCGACATAAGCATCGCCGCCGAGCCGCGCGGTTGCTGAGACGCCGACGCTCCAGGGGTCGTTGAACTCGAAGCCCGTCGAGTCGTCCGTCATCTGATAGCCAAGCGTTCCCGACCAGACGATGCTGTCGGCGTCGTAGGTCACGTCGAGGCCGGCGAAATAGTCCGTTCCGCCAGTGCCGAAACCTTCGTCCTCGTCGCCGGTCGGCAGCTCG
>JASFUX010000024.1:0-20056 GCA_050050115.1 Maricaulaceae bacterium
GACTTGTAGGACGCGTTCGCCAGCGGGAAGGTCGCCGCCTTGACCACGACGGTCAGCATCAAGATCGCCACGCCGAAGTTGCCGACGAGCCCGGCGAAGAACTCCAAGAGCAGGAAGAACGGCTTGGTCAGGAACCAGAACCAGCCCCAGTCGATGGCGTCGTCGAGCCGCGTGATGCCGAGCGTCTCGTCGTATTCGCGCAGAAGCTCGGCCTGCTTGGCGCCGGCGAAGAGGTTGGACGAGACTTGGATCGTCTCGCCGTCGGCGATCTGCACCGAGGGGATTTGCCAGCTCGATTGGAAGGCGGAGTCGTCACCCCTGGGGATCGCCCGGAACTGCGCGTTGAAGACGGCGTTCGGCGCCGGCGCCAGCGCGGCGAGCCAGTACTTGTCGACGATGCCGACCCAGCCGCTGGTGTTGTCGTACTCGATCTCGCCGTCTTTTTGCGTGTTCTTGTAGCTGCGCGCTCTGCGCCGGTTGTCGAGGACGCCGATCACCCCCTCGTGCACGAGCCACGTGCTTCTTTGGCTTTCCGGCGTGCCGTTGCGCCAGATGAATCCATAGGGCGTCAGCTCGCGATCGGCGCCCGACCGGTTCGTGACCCGATCGGTGACGGTGAACATGTAATGCTCGTCGATCTCGATGGTGCGCTCGAACTCGATGCCGTCGGGGGACGCATAGCCGAGCGTCACCGGCGTGTCGGGCGTTAAGACGTCGCCGGAGAGAACGCGCCATTCGGAGTTCGAGCCCGGCAGTCCGGCTTCTCCGCCATCAGGCGTCTGCCAGCCGAGCCGCGCATAGTAGGCGCCTTCCGCGCCCGCGGGCGAGAACATGGTGACGACCCCGCTGTCGGGATCGACCTCGCGGGTATACTGAATAAGAGACAGATCGTCGATGCGCGCGCCGGTAAGCGCGATTGATCCGGCGAGCTCGGGCGTTTCGATGCGAATGCGTTCGCTCTGCGCCAGCGCTTCGGCGCGTGACACGAAAGTTGACGTCCCGGCGGGAGCGGCGTCTGCGCTGGCGGCGGTCGGCGGCGCGTCGTCTCCGACCTGCTCCGTCGCGGCCTGCTCGGTCTGCTGCGCTTCGAGCGCCTCGCGCTGGCGTTCCTCGGCCGGGCCGAGGACGAAAGCGTAATAGAGCAGCAGGATCGCGGTGGCGATGACGACTGCAAGGATCAGGTTCTTCTGGTCGTCCATGCGGCGGGCGCCTTCGATTCTTTAGGAGGCGGGGCCGTCGGCAGGGTCGGACGCGGCCGGCGCGAGGCTTAACAACGCGCCTTTTACATCGTCAAGCAGAAGACCCCAGGGCCGTTCGCCCGTCTCTCGGCGCGCGATGAACACATAGTCGCACCCAGGTCGGCCATGAAGAGGCAAGAGCGCCCGCGCCGCCTCGCGCAGCCGCCGCTTGGCCCGGTTGCGCACGACCGCGCCGCCGATCTTCTTGGTTGCGGTGAATCCCATGCGGATCAGAGGATCGCCGTCGCCGCGCGGACGCATCTGCACCAGGCATCCCGGCCGCGTCCGCTTGGCCGCCTTCGCCGCGGCGAGGAACTCGGCCCGCCGCGTCAGGCGCCCCAGCTTGGCCGGAGCTTCTAGGCCGACAGGCGCTTGCGGCACTTCGCGCGCCGCCGGGCGAGCAGCTTGCGCCCGTTCTTGCTGGACATCCGCGCGCGGAAGCCGTGGCGCCGCTTGCGCACCAGCTTGGAGGGTTGGAATGTGCGTTTCACTGGTCAATCGCCCCACGATCTGGTTGCCGCCCGCTCCAACCGCCGCTGCTGACGCGCGTGCGGGCGCGCGGTGCGTACGCGTCGCGCGCGCACACGTCAAGGGCGGGACTGGCGTTGTGCAAGGACGAGAGCTGCGCCCAAGCAGCGCGATCGCGCACGGCGCGGGACAAAGCCGCAGGCGGTCCGGGCTGTAAAACTGGAGGCGCGGCGGTATTTTGGCTAACAGATCGTTCGCGTCGCCGGCGCTTCGCCCGGCCCGCCGCGACGGCAAGGGAGCGAGGCCGAGGAATGGGGCAGGCGCAGGGCGCGCACACGACCGAGCGCGGCGATCAGCCGCGCGATGGCGCCGCTGACGGCCCGCCCGGACATGAGCGAGGGCCGCTGCGCGGGGTGGGCGCGCGGCTTCTGGCGCTGACGCTCGCCGCCGTGCTCATCGTCTCGGCGCTGATCTTCATCCCCTCGGCGGCCGCCTTCCGCACCGGCTGGCTGACCGAGAAGGTCGAAACCGCGCGGCTGGCGACCCTCGCCGCGCTCGCCGCGCCCGACCTGACGTCCTCGGACGAGCTGGCCCAGCGGCTTCTGATGCAGGCCGAGATCGAGGCGGTCAGCGTCAAGCGCGCCGGCTTGAGAGAGCTGATCCTGACAACCGATCCCGCAGAGGCGCCGCCGATCCGCATCGACCTGCGCGAGCGGGGGTTGTGGATGGCGATCATCGACACCTGCCTGACCTTCACCGCGCCCGAAGGCCGCGACCTGCTGATCGTCGACAGCGCCCAGATGGACGATGTCGAGATGATCGAGGTGCTGGTTTCCGAAGCCCCGCTCAAGGCCGCGCTCTTGGGCTTCACCGGCCGGGTGTTCTTCACCACCCTGGCGATCACCGCGGTCGTCGCCGCCGGGCTCTATGCTGCGGTGACCTATATGCTGGTCGCGCCCCTGCGCGGGCTGGTCGCCGCGATGATGCGCTTCCGCGAGGAGCCTGAGGATCCCACCCGGGCCATCACGCCGTCCGAACGCGCCGACGAGATCGGCGACGCGGAGGCGGCGCTTGCGGAGCTGCAGGGCCAGGTGCGCCAGGCGCTCACGCAACGCGGCCGGCTCGCCGCGCTCGGCGAGGCGGTGGCGAAGATCAACCACGACTTGAGGAACGTGCTCTCGAGCGCCCAGCTGATCTCCGACCGGCTGGCGCAGAACGACGATCCGCAGGTCCGCGCCCAGGGCGAGCGGCTGGTCCGCTCGATCGACCGCGGCGTGCGGCTGGCGCAGGAGGTGCTCGCCTACGGCAAGGCCGAGGAGCGTCCCGCCGCCCGGGAGCGCGTCGCGCTGCGGCCGGTGCTCGAAGAAGCCTTCACCGATGCGGCCAGCGCCGCCGAGGCGGCGGTCGGTCTGGATCTTCAGGTCGAGGCGGAGGTCGCGGCGCTGGGCGATGAAGAGTTCCTCCATCGCGTCTTCTTGAACCTGATGCGCAACGCGGTCGTCGCGTTCGACGGTGCGGAAGAGAACGGCGGACGGCAGGACGTGATCACCGTGACCGTCGGGAGCGAAAACGGCTTCTGGGTGGTCGAGGTCGCCGACAACGGCCCCGGCGTGCCCGAGAAGGCGCGCGCGCGGCTGTTCCAGCCGTTCTCCCACAGCGCCAACCGCGCGGGCTCCGGGCTCGGCCTTGCGATCGCGCGCGAGCTGGCGCGGGCGCAGGGCGGGGACGTCAGCCTTGCGCGCACCGGCCCCGAGGGCGCGGCGTTCTCGGTGCGCCTGGTGAAGGCCTGATCGCGGCGATCCGTCGGAAGCGCGGATGTCAGAACAAATCGGCAGGCAAAAAAGAGGCGCCGCGACAAGCGCGGCGCCTCAGATCATCTCAGCAGCCTCAGAGGGGAGAGGGCGATCGCTGAGACATTACGAGAAATATAGAAAGACTCGTTCAGAATTCAAACGTCATATCGCCGAATCCGCACAAGATCATGTGACATTGCCGTAAATTCAACGCCTCAAGCCGCTTCGATCCGTCGCAGCGGTATCATATCGAAGACGGCGGGGCCCACGGCCTGCAACCTATTGGGGAGCCTTTAAGGCGCTAGATCACGCGCTCGGCTCTCAGCGCGGCGATCTCGTCGGCCGCGTAGCCCAGCGACACCATGATCTCCTCGGTGTGCTCGCCCAGCGTCGGGGCGCGGCGTTTCATCTCGGCCGGGGTCGTCGAAAGCTTGACCGGCGTGCGCACCACCGGGGCGGCCTTGTCGAGGCCTGGCGTTTCGGTCGGGTGGAGCATGCCCGAGGCCTGGATGTGCGGATCGTCGAGCGCTTGCTGGGGCGAGAGCAGCGGGCCGCCAGGCACCCGTGCAGCTTCCATCTCGGCGAGGGCTTCGGCCTGGGTGCGCTCGGCGCACCATTCGGCCATCCGCGCGCTCAGGATCTCGCCGTTGTCGCCGCGCGCGAGGTCGTCTTTGAACCGCGGATCGTTGAGCCACTTGTCTTCCTCGCCCATCAGCTTGGCCCAGCGCTCGAACAGCGGCTGGCCGATCACCTGGACGATGATGAAGCCGTCCTTGCACTTGACGATGTCGACCGGGCCGGCCGCCCAGCCGCGGTTGCCCATCGCCTCGCGGTCGAGCCCGAGCACCGCCTGCTCGAGCAGCGTGGCGTTGGAGAAGGCGACGGCCGTGTGCAACAGCGCCCCCTCGACGATCTGTCCGCGCCCGGTCTTTTGCCGCTCCATCAGCGCGGCGAGCGTGCCGAAGGCGGTCAGCGACGCCGTGCCGAAGTCCACCCACGGCGCGGCGAGTTTCATCGGATCGCCCGGCCGGCCGGACATGTAGGCCGCGCCGCTCATCACCTGGCCGATGCCGTCAAAGCCGACGCGTTCGGAATAGGGTCCTTCGCCGTAAGCGGAGACGGTGGTGAGGATGATGTCGGGCTTCACCGCGGTCAGGCTCTCGTAGTCGAGGCCCATGGCTTTCAGGGTCGCCGGCGGCAGATTGGCGACGACGACGTCGGCGGTGGCGACCAGCTTTTTTACGATCTCCCGGCCTTTATCCTTCATCGGATTGAGGGTCATGCCGAGCTTGTTGCGGTTCATCGGGATGTAGAGCGCGCCGCCGGCGTTGGTCTCGGGCCCGGTCTGCCCCAACGGGAGCTGATGGCGGTCCTCGCTGCCGGCGAGCTTTTCGATCCGGATCACCTCCGCGCCGAGGTCGCCCAGCAGGCAGGCGCAATAGGGCCCGGCGATGTATCGCCCGAAGTCCAGAACGCGGATTCCGTCAAGCACGCCTGGCATCGTCTCTCCCCTCTGTCATTGGCCCGCGCGTCCGGCGCGCGTTGGTCTGAGTTAGAACAAAACGGAGGGGGAGGGAAATGGGTGGGAGCCGGGATTCACTTTTCCTGAGAACGCTCTTGGTCGCAGAGCGCGGTGTTCGTACGCGACAGTACTTGACGCCGTTTGCCGCGCTTCAACTTCAAACGATCGGGCTATACGATTGCGCGCTCGCTGGATGTCGACGCTGAAAGCACATCTGGTTTTGGGGTGATCGAGAAGGTGACGGTTGGGGGAGCCGATGCGATTCTTCTGTTTTCTGGCAGCGCTCGCAGCGCTGAGCGCGTCGCCTGCGCAGGGTCAGGAGCCGTTAAGCCAGGTCAGAACCGCCGCATTCCTCGAAGTCGTCGCGATCCGCGGCATGGAATGCGGTCTGATGCGTCCCTGGCAGGCGGCCGCGCTCCGCGCGCTCAACCGGCAGGACATGGCGCGGTGGGACAATCAGCGGCGCGAGCAACTCATCCCCGAAATTACGCGACAGCTGGCCGAAACCGATTGCGACAACCAGACCGTGCAGGTCTGGATCGAAGGCTCCTCGCGCGGCTTCGACAGCGAGATGCTGCCGCCTTACCTTGTCGCCTACCGCACGATGGCGAGCATGCAGGAACCGCCGCAAGTGTTCGCCGCCACCGCGCTGCGGCTCGACTATGCCCCGGCGATCGACGCGATCGACGCCAAGTTCGCCGAGCTCGCAGCCTCCGGCGCGGTCGCCGAAGGCGGCTATTCGTGGCCGGAGTATATCGAACGCACCGAGGGCTTCATCGAAGAGTTCGCCGCAACCCTGGCCGATCCCGAAGCGACGGGTGAGGCCGCGGACGAGGCGGCCTCCTGGCTTGCGCAGTCGGCGTTGATCGTCGAGCTGTGGCTGATGGACGAGCTGGGCTCATGAGGGTCACGCCGCTTTATCGCCTCGCCGCCGTCGCCGCGCTCTGCGGCGCGGGTCTGGCTGCGCCCGCAGCGGCTCAAACCTGCGAGCCGACGACGACCACGCACGCCGTGCGCATTCTCGGGACCGGTCCGGACGGCGCGCTCACCGATCTGGAGCGCCCCTACGTCGCGGGCGAGCGAAGCTTCTTTCAAGAGCTCGACAACGGCTGGGTGTTCGCGCTGATACGCGCCGAGACCGGCTGGTCGATCCGGCTCTACGAAAATGCCGCGATCGGCAACGCGGTAGATCTCACCTCGATGACCCCGCCGTTCGGGGGCGCGCCGAACCCGCGCGACGTCTTCGGCTGGCATTTCAGGAACGCCGACAACACCGGGCCTAATACCGGGGACGTCAACGCGCCCCAAACTTTGCGCGCTTTCGTCGTATCGCCGTCGCTCGCGGGGACCGGCGGCTTTCGTCCGTCGACAGATCCGGACGAGCCGAGACTGCAGGAGCCCGGATCCGACGACGGGATCGGCTGGGTGAACGTGCTCGATTACGGTCTTGCCAACACGGGCCCCGGCGCGCAAGCGCGGATGAACTATCTGGAGTTCGAGGCCTGCGTGTCCTGGCCGCGCACCGAAGACGAACAAGCGCGGCTCGAAGATCTCGCCAGCCCCGAGTTCACCGACGAGGACCGGGAGATGTTCGGCGCCTGCGGTCTCGACCTCGAAGCTAACGAACTCAACGCCCGCTATCTGCCGCGCACGCTCGGCGGCGATCTCGACGGCGACGGCGCGCTCGACAATGTCGCCCAGGTTCGCCGCCTCTCGGACGACAAGCGCGGGCTGGCGCTCTGCCGCGCGGGAACTTGGCTGCATGAGATCGGATTGGATGACGCGGCCGTCGGCGATCTCGAGCCGGGCTACGTCGATCAGGTCGAGGCCTGGCAGTGGATCACGCAGCATGATCGCGCCGGCGACGATCTGCCGTTGCACCTCACCGGCTACCCCTTGCCCGAAGCTGACGGCGACATCCTCGTGCTCGAGCGCGTCGAGAAAGAAGCGGTGGTCGTCTACTGGCGCGACGGCGCGCTTCAGGCCAAACGCCTCTACCATTATGTCGAGCCTTAGCGCCCCGAACTCTGGCGCATCCCGCCCTTTTCTCGCCCTAACGCAGCGGATAGCTATCGTTCTCTCAGCCGGCGGATCGTCCGGCGCGTTCAAGAACACATGATTGGGGG
This sequence comes from Maricaulaceae bacterium, assembly GCA_050050115.1. Classification (GTDB taxonomy): domain Bacteria; phylum Pseudomonadota; class Alphaproteobacteria; order Caulobacterales; family Maricaulaceae; genus JASFUX01. Next base: position 7,148 of record JASFUX010000024.1, read on the forward strand.
AGCCATCGTGTCTCGTTTCATCCGCTACGCTGTCGTCTTGCTTGCCGGACTTTTGGCCGCGTCCGCCGCTCATGCGCAGGAATACGCCCTCGACGCGCCCGACAGCGCCCATATCCGTCAAAGCATCGAGGTCGGTTGGACGGCGCCGGAGGACTCCGGCGGTCTGATCGAGATTCGGCCCGCAGACGGCGGATCGCGGCTGGCGTACGCCTACACCTTGGCCAACCCCCAAAGCATCTTGGCGCCCGAGCTGCCGGGCGACTACGAAATCGTCTTGATCTTTGAGAACGAGGATCGGGCGAGCGCGCCGCTCAGCTTGTTCCTGCCCGAAGCGACGCTCGAGGCGCCCGCGCAGATCGCGGCGGGCGCGGACTTCGAGGTTGCGTGGACGGGCCCGAATAGCCGCAACGATCATGTCACGATCGCCGAACGGGACGGGCCGACGATCCGCGGATCGAGCTACGCCTATGTCGGCAACACGGGCGGCGGTCCGGCCGGCCTGCGCGCCCCCCTCGACGCCGGCGACTACGACGTCGTCTACGTGACCGGCGAGACCATCCTGGCGCGCGCGCCGATCACTGTCGGCGCGATCTCGGCGAGCCTGAGCCATGCGTCGCAGGTTCATGCCGGCGGCGAGCTGCGCGTGGTGTGGGAAGGACCGCGCAATGGGCAGGACTACATCACCTTCGCCGCGCGCGACGGCGAGCCCGTAACCGGCGCGAGTTACGGCTACGTCGCCAACCAAGAGGACAACGCAATTGTCCTTCGCGCGCCCGAGACCGTCGGTCCGCTGGACGTCGTGTACGTGGTGGGCGACCGCGTGGTCGGGCGCAGCCCGGTGGACGTCGTCGAGGCGTCGATCGATTTGTCGGCGCCGGACGAGGTGACGGCGCTCGAAGAGTTCTTCGCGACATGGGACGGCGCGGGCAACCGCGGCGACTGGATCGGCGTAGTGGACGGCGACGACGAGAGCCTCGCCTACGCCTACATCGTTCCGGACGAACTGGAGACGCGTCTTGTCGCGCCGCCGACGGACGGAGACTTCCACCTGGTTTACCTCTCGCGCGAAGGCCGCGAGATGGCGCGCCGACCGATCCGCGTCGCGCCTGCGCCCGAGCCGCCGGGAACCTTGCTGGTCGAGCAAGCTCGCGTCGTCCTCGAGCCTGAAGACGCCGTTGGCGTGATCTTCGACGCGTCGGGTTCGATGCTGCAGCGGATCGACGGCGTGCGTCGCGTCGAGATCGCGCGTCAGACGCTGGGGAACCTGGTGACCGATACGATCCCGCCCGGCGTCGGCTTTTCGCTGCGCGTATTCGGACACCGTGAAAGCGGCTCCTGCCGCACCGATCTCGAGCTTCCGCTCGGGCCGCTCGACCCGGCCGCGGCGAGCACTGCGATCAATGGCGTCGAAGCGATGAACCTCGCGCGCACCCCGCTTGGAGCTTCCATCGATCTCGCTGCGAGCGACCTCGCGCACGTCGAAGGCAAGCGTCTGCTGATTGTGCTGACGGACGGTGAGGAGACCTGTGAGGGCGACGCCGCCGCGGCGATCGAGTCTTTGCGCGCGAGCGGCTGGGACATCACCGTGAACATCGTGGGTTTCGCCATCGACGACGCCGCGTTGCAGGCCGAGTTCGCCGCCTGGGCGGAACTCGGCGGCGGCGCCTACTTCAGCGCCGCGGACGCTGCCGAGTTGGCAGACGCGCTGACCCGAGCCGTGGCGACGAGCTTCACCGTGAGGAACGCGGACGGCGAGGCGGTCGCCGAGGGCCGGCCGGGCGAGCTGATCGCGCTGCCTGCTGGAGACTACGTCGTCGAATGGGGCGCTGATCAGAGCGTTCCGGCCGTCGTGGCGCCGGGAGGAGCGACCACCGTCAGCCTGGAATAGTCCGCCTACATCCCGTCCGGCTCCAGCCAGCCGTCGGACTCCGCGCTCGGGCCGACGACGGCCATGATGTAGGCGACCTGGCCGCGCTGCATCTTGAAGACGTGCACGTCCACCACGTTGCGCCGGAAATGCACGAAGGCGGCGACGGTCCCGGCTTCGAGGTCGACGAGCGGGATGCGCCGCGGCGGATGGCTGTTCTCGCTGCGGGCCGGCGGATTGCAGTCGTGCGTCCGTGTCGTCCGGATGCCGTTCTCCCACCGGTCGCAGCGGTCGGCGTAGGGGACCGAGACATAATGCGTTTCGTCGAACTCGGCGAAGTAGTCGTTGGCGGCCGCGGTCATCGCCTCGCGCGAGGCGCGCTCGCCCGGCGGCAGGATGGTCTCCCAATCGAGATACGACGTCGCGAGGATCGCGTCGGGGCCGTAGAAGAAGTCTTCTTCCTTGGCCGTGATGTGCTCGGCCTCGATGATCGCGCCGGCGTCGTTGGTCTGTAGGCGGACGGCGGCGTGGATCGGGCGGCCGTCCTCTTCGATGACGCCCCAGCTCACCGTTCCGCAGAGTTCGGTGTCGATGAGGTCGTTGCGAAGGCTCCATGCGCCCGCGCCGCGCCACAGCGCGCTCTCGCCCGGCGCCAGCACCGCGGCGTTTTCGGTGAAGCGGATGTCGTCGGCGAGGACGACGAGGCTCGGGTCATGCGCGGTCATCGCCGCGGAGTAGGCGTCGACGAGCGCGGTCAGCTCGGCGCGCGGGCAGGTCGTGTCGGCGGCCTCGACCGGATAGCTCGGCCGCTGCGGGCCGCCTTGCTGGGCGTTCGCCGCGCCGCCCGGCGCAGTTGCGCACCCCGCGACCGCCAAGAGTGCAAAGACCGGTAGACCTTGAATGCGCATCGCCGCCCTCCCTATCGTTGATTGATACTCGCTTGGCGAGACGCGGTCTGGCAAGGCGAGATCACGGGAGGCGTCCGCTTCAACACCAAGATCGGAGAGCATGGGCCTGAAGCCGATCCCTCTGAATGCTCGCTCTGCGGGCTAGGCAACGCTAGTGTGCAGAGCAGATTTGGTGACGATCGGCGGGATGCGCGAGCGGCATGGTTCGATCAATGCGATTTATGGCCACGATCGCTGCAGTTGCCTCTGCGGCATCTCTCTCAATAGCGTCTGCGCAGGGCCAGAGCGCGATGGATCACTATCGTGCGTACAATCAGGCTGTCGAAGACAACGATCTGATCGCCGCTGATCAGCATGGCGAAGCGGCGTGGCGGGCCGCCGAAGACGAATGGGGCGATGCGCAAGAGACGGCGGTTCTCGCGCTCAACCTTGCGCGCTTGCGGATTGACGAAGGAAACGCGGCCGACGCTCGCGAACCAGCGCGCCGAGCTCTGGAGCTTGCCGAGGTCGGACTTCTGGACGGCGCAGCGAGCATCGTGGACGCGGAGCTGCTGGCGGCTACCGCGGACGTTGCCGACGGACGCGCGCGGCGTGGTGAACTCGAGCGATTGCGATCCGCGATCACGGCATACGCACAGGACGCAGCACAGGGCGAAGACCTTTCAGCTCGCGCTGAGCTGGTCATGGCGCAAGGCCTATTGGAGAACGACGAGGCGGTGGAGGCGGCTGAGCATGCTCGACATGTCGTGGAGATCGCGGCGGCGCTTGGCGCCGGTTATGAAGCTCTCGCGATCGAAGGCGCAGTGCTTGAGGGCGCCGCCCATATGACGGGGCGAAATGCGTCGGACGCGCACGCGGCGTTCGACATGGCGGCGGAGATGTTTCCCGACGATGCACGCGCTGCGAACTCTACCGCATTTGCAGAAGTATCGGCGTGGCGATCGTTGGCCGCGCGCATAGATGAGGTGAGTACGGAACCCGTCGCTGACGATCAGGTTTGCCGATCGCGAGGCGGAGTCTTCACGCGCGCGGCCAACATCTTTCTTGATGACGATTTGCCGCCCGAGCTGAATTGCGGCGAGTGGGAAGGGCGTGTTCCGCCGCAGTATCCTCATACAGCGGCCGAGCAAGTGATCGAGGGCGCGGTCGTGATCGTTTATTCGCTTGACGCTGATGGTCGCGTCGAAGATGCGCGTGTCGCCGCCGAGGCGCCAGTAACCGATGTTCCATGGGACGCCTTGTCGATCCGTTCAATGTCGGAGTGGAGGCGCAACCTGCCGCCCGACGCTCCGCCGGCCTGCCGGGCTCCTCAGTCGACGACGTTCACTTTCGTCATCCGCTGCTGACGACGCGCCAAACGAGCCTGCAATGCTAACCAGCAAAACGTCCGCCTGACCTCGGGTGGGTCAGGCCGGGCGCCAATTGTAGCGGCTCCCTACGGCGTCATCGCCACGCCTTCGCGTCTTGGATCGACGCCGGCGACGTAGCTTCCGTCTTCGAGCCTCAGCACCGAGTGGAGGCCTGAGGTTTCTCCAGCACTCTCCTGGACGGTGAGGCCATAGTCCCTCAAGCCGTCGATCAGGCCGGGCAGGGCGCGGGCGCTTTCCACGCGTACGCCGCTGCGGCCGGGCACCACGTTGGGCAGGTCGATCGCTTCTTGCGGCGTCAGCCCCCAGTCGAGCACGCCGACCAGCGATTTCACCGTGTACGAAATGATCGACGCGCCGCCGGGCGAGCCGGTGGCGAAGAGGAACTCGCCGTCCTGATCGAGCACGATCGTCGGCGACATCGACGAGCGCGGCCCCTTGCCCGGTGCGACCGCGTTGGCCACGGGGCGGTCCTGGCTGTCGACCGGGCGGAAGGAGAAGTCGGTCAGCTCGTTGTTCAAGATCATGCCGCCGGCCATGCGCATCGAGCCGAAGGCGCCTTCGACTGTCGCCGTCATCGAGACGACGTTGCCGTCCGCGTCGACGACGACGAAGTGCGATGTGCCCGGCCTGTCCACGGTGGCGTCGTCGCCGTTGGCGTCCGGGCGGGCGCGGTTCGAGTAGGCCCAGGGATCGCCCGGCGCCACGGACGTCATCGCGTTCTCGGTCGAGACCAGCGCGGCGCGCTCGGCGAGATAGTCCGGGTGGAGAAGACCATCGACCGGGACTTCGACGAAACGCTCATCGCCGATGTGCACCGCCCAGTCGGTCATCCCGAGCCGCAGCGCCTCGGCGACAAGGCCCCAGTTCGCCGGATCGTTCGGGCCGTCTTCGGAGAAGGTGAAGTGCGACAGCACGCCCAGCGCCTCGTTGACGACGATGCCGCCCGAGGACGGCGTCGGCGGACCGCACACCGTGACCTCGTGATAGGGCGCGCAGACGGGTTCTAGCCGGCGGGCGCGGTAGGCGGCGAGATCTTCGGTGGTCATCGAGCCGCCGTTGTCGCCGGCCTGCACGGCGGCGACGATCTGCTCTGCGAGCGGGCCTTCGTACATCGCGCGCGGATCGGCGGCGATCGCGTCGAGGGTCAGGGCGTAGTCGCGATTGCGAAGCCGCGTGCCGACCGGGATCGCGTCGCCCTGCGAGGTGAAGAAATAGTCGCCCGTCTCGGCCCCGGCCCGGAGGCCGATTTGCGCGCTCGAATTGATCAGCGCATTCAGCCGCGGCGTGACCTCGAAGCCGTCCCACGCATGCCGGCGGGCGGGTGCAAACAGCTCCGACCACGGCAGCGCGCCGTGGTCCTCGTGCGCCAGAGCGAGCATGTCGACTACCCCCGGCACGCCGACCGAGAGGCCCGAGTTCTTCGCCGCGAGGAAGCCCAGCGGATTGCCGTCCTCATTGAGGAACAGCTCCGGCGTCGCGCCCATCGGCGCGACTTCGCGGCCGTCGTAGGCGGTTATCTCACCGGTCTCGGCGTCGTAGAACATCATGAAGGCGCCGCCCGCGAGGCCGGAGCTTTGCGGCTCGACCAGGCTCAGCGTCGCTTCGATCGCGACGGCCGCGTCGACCGCCGAGCCGCCCGCGGCGAGGATCTCGACGCCCGCCGCCGACGCCAGCGGATGGGCGGCGACCACGACCGGGCCTTGGAACGTCGCCTCCGGCGCGACGGTCTGTCCCGTCGCTTCGTCGCCGCAGGCCGCCAGCGCGACGAGCGCGCTGAGCGCGAATATCCGCATGCGCAGTCCCCCAGGGTTCCCGGTGAAATCCCGCGCGGCCTCTCGGGCGGCGCGGGCCGATCGATGATTCATGAGTTCAAACATAGCACTGCGCGGCCGCTCCGCTAGGGCGCCGGGTCGCGCGCGGCGAGATGTTCACACCAGTCTCCCGCCGCGATCTGCGGGAAATCGGCGACGGAGCGGTTGTAGACGTAGGTCCATGCCTCCACGTCGGGCTCGGTCAGGCGGAGGCGTTGGCGCAGGTACATCGAGCGCTTCGGCTGACCGGGCAAAAAGTCCTCGTGCGCGTCCAGGCGCTCCATCACGGCGGGTTCGGCGACCTCGAACAAGTCCGCTGTCACCGGGCCGGCTGGCTCGAGAACGAAGCCCGGATAGGCGCCGAGGTCGTAGAGCGCGCCCTTGAGAATGCACCGGCCGGCAGGCGCCAGCGCGTCGGCGAGGCGGAGCTGCACGAACCCCGGCTCCGACAATCGCAGCGTGCCGTAAAGCGCGATGAGATCGCCGCGTTTGACGTCAAAGGTCTCCGTGTCGAGATCGGTCATGGCGGTGCGCATTCACTTCAGTCGGCGGACGCGGGACCCAGCTGAGCCGCCCGCGGATCGGGAGGCAATCCCCCTTCGACCGCTGCGCGGCCACTTCCCCCGAGGGGGAAGAAAGGGATTTGCTCCCCCACGGGGGAGCTGGCGCGCGCAGCGCGTCTGAGGGGGATTGCCTCGCGGCGAGCGAGCGCGCGCAAGGTGGGCGAATTGCGCGGGCCGCGATATGAGTTCGCAAACGGCTCACTACCGAGGACACGCCATGGCCGCGCCCGGACCGCGCAATCTGATCACCGACGTCGAGGGCCTGACCGTCGGCAACGCGCACGACGACCGCGTGCGCACCGGCGTCACCGTGATCCGCCCAGCCGCGCGCGCGGTCGCGTCCGTCGACGTGCGTGGCGGCGGCCCCGGCACGCGCGAGACCGATCTGCTCTCGCCGGAAAACCTCGTCGACGCGGTGGACGCGATCGTGCTGACCGGCGGCTCGGTCTACGGGCTGGCCGCGGCGGACGGCGTGGTCGCGGCGCTCGGCGCGGCGGGGCAGGGGTTCGTCTTGAAACCCGGCGCGCCGCCGAGCCCGATCGCGCCGGCCGCCGTGCTCTACGATCTCGCCAACGGCGGGGAGAAGGACTGGGGCGAGATCCCGCCCTACGCCATGCTCGGCCGCACCGCGCTCGAGGCGGCGGGCGAGACGTTCGACCTCGGCCGCGCAGGCGCGGGCTTCGGCGCGTCGGCGGGCGCTGGGCCGGGCGGGCTCGGCTCGACCAGCGTGCTTTGCGACGACGGCCTCACCGTCGGCGCGATCGTCGCGGTCAACAGTTTCGGCGCGGTGCGCATGCCCGGCTCGGACGCCTTCTGGGCCTGGCCCTACGAGCAGCAATGGGACGGCGCGGGCGAGTTCGGCGACGCGCGGCCCGCCACGATCGCGCCGCCGCTCGACCTGGACGACTGGGGCGCGGCGAAGATCAATCCGTATGCGTCAGAGACGGGCCGAACCAACACGACGATCGCCGTCGTGGCGACCAACGCGGCGCTGACGGCCGCGCAAGCCCGCCGCGTCGCGATCATGGCGCAGGCGGGCCTGACGCGCGCGATCCGCCCGGTCAACGCCCCGACCGACGGCGACGTGGTGTTCGCCCTCTCGACCGCCGTGCGGTCGTTGGACGAGCCCGCGCCGTTGGCGCTGACCCGCATTGGTTCGCTGGCGGCAGACTGCTTGGCGCGCGCGGTGGCGCGGGGGGTGTGGCTGGCGGAGCAGCAATCGCCTTAGTTTTTGCGATTGCAAATCGTTCGCAAATAAGAGAAAGTCCCGTTCGAGATTGCGGAGCCGCCGGTTTTTGCCGTCGCGGCCTCGCGGATGACGAAGGGACGAAAGCTCATGAGCGCTGTCGTGCGCCTGCCGGACATGCGTCGCGCGAACTCGTTGGACGGCGGCGAGGCGGCCCAACCCGGGGCCGAGCCCAAGGCTAGGCGCAGCCTCAACGCGGCCGCCGCCCGCGCGGTGGTGGTCGACTGGCTCGACACCCAGGCGCGGGTGGTCGAGCACATGCGCGACCTGCTGCTGGCCGAGGGCGAGGACGCCGAGCTGATCGCCGCGCTCGACGCCCACGCCGCGTTCCTGGGCGCGGCGGCGCGCCGCTGACGCCCTGCCACGAAACTACCGTCCGGGCGCCTCCTCCCATCTTGCGCCCGGACGCGCGAGCCGGCTGCGCGCCCATACGCCTCGGATGCGCAGCCGGCTCTTTGCATCCTTAAGGCGTGGTCGGATGAGCGCCGCCAAGCCCGCTTCGGAGCGAATTCAACTCGATCGGAAAATGCGCTAGCATTCCGCATCGGCTTTTTCGGGGGAGGCGGGGCATGCCGGTTGTCGAATATGCGGAAATGAACGCGGCCAATCTGGTCGGTTGGATTCTGGTCGCCACGGTTGCGGGGATCGCGGCGCGGCGGATCGTGCAGGGCAAGGCGATCCTGGGCCTCTGGGGCGACATGGCGATCGGGCTTCTGGGCGCCTTCGCGCTCGGCTGGGCATTGAAGCGCTTCGGCTTTGATCTGTCTCAAACCATGCTTGAAGCGGCGCCCGGGATCACCTCGTCCGGGGCGATCTGGCTCGACGTCCTGGCGGTCGCTTTCGTCGGCGCGCTGGTGCTGCGGATCCTGTTGCGCATCGCTAAGCAGTAGGGCGCCGCCTTGCCTCGCCGCGCCCTCGGCGTGCTATAGAGGCCTTGGAAGGCCGGCGGCGGGCGCGGCCCTCGCCAACCCGGTCAGGTCCGGAAGGAAGCAGCCGTAACGAGTTTCGCTGCGGGTCGCCGTTCGGTCTTCCACCTCTCATGCCGATGCAGGAGACCCGACCCATGCGCCGCACTCAGCTGCTCGCCGCAGTCTGCCTTTTCGCCGCGCCGCTCGCGCCCGCCGCCGCGCAAGATGATCTGACGGCCGCCGTCGCCGCGGACTACGAGGCGAACCTCGAAGAGCTGTTCCTGCATTTTCACGCCAACCCGGAACTCTCCTTCCAGGAGCACGCGACCGCTGCGCGCCTCGCGCAGGAGCTGCGCGACCTCGGCTACGAGGTGACCGAAGGCGTCGGGGGCACGGGTCTCGTCTCGGTGCTCGAGAACGGGGACGGGCCCACGGTGCTGATCCGCGCCGACATGGACGGGCTGCCGGTCGAGGAGCTATCGGGGCTGCCCTACGCGTCGACCGCGCGCCAGCCCGACATCGACGGGATCGAGCGGCCGGTGATGCACGCTTGCGGACACGACGTGCACATCACGTCGCTGATCGGCACGGCGCGCCAGCTGATGGCGCGGCGCGAGGACTGGTCCGGCACGCTGGTGCTGATCGCTCAGCCTGCGGAGGAACGCGGCGGCGGCGCCCATGCGATGATCGAGGACGGGCTCTACGAGCGCTTTCCCCAGCCCGACTACGCGGTCGCCTTCCACGTCTCGAGCCAGAGCGAGGCCGGCAAGATCCAGATCAGCGGCGGGCTGGTCTATTCCAGCGTCGACAGCGTCGACATCACCGTGCGCGGCGTCGGCACGCACGGCGCCTCGCCGCACAAGGGCCTCGACCCGGTGCTGATTGCCTCGGAGATCGTCGTCGCGCTGCAGACCGTGGTCAGCCGCTCGATCGATCCGCTCCAGCCCGGCGTCATCACCGTCGGCTCGATCCACGGCGGCTCGGTGCACAACGTGATCTCCGATCACGTCGACATGCAGCTGACCGTGCGCGCCAACGACCTTGAGGTGCGCGAGCAGCTTCTCGACGGCATCGACCGGGTGTCCGAGAACGTCGCGCGCGCGATGGGCGTGCCCGACGACCTGTTGCCGATCGTCACCCGGCGCGAGATCCGCACGCCGGCGACCTTCAACGACGACGAGGCCGCCGCGCGCGTCGAGGCGGCGTTCATCAACGCCTTCGGCGAAGACCGGCTGACCTATCAGCCGCGCGAGGGCATGGGCGGGGAGGACTTCGCCTACCTCGCCGCACCCGAGCAGCCTGAGGTCAAAGGCGTCTACTTCTCGGTGGGCGGCACCCCGGCCGAGAACCTCGAGACGGCGCCGGCGCACCACTCGGCGTTGTTTCAGATCGTCCCGGAGCCGGCGGTGACCACGGGCGTTGAAGCCACTGTTGTGGCGGCGCTGGAGCTGTTCCGCAGCGAGGAGTAGAGCCGTCGCTCCCCAATTATTGCGACGTTGGCGCAACGCGGGCGGTCTATCGTTGTCCGCGCGCCCTTCTTTTGATCGCCCGCGCGCCTTAGAGTCCTTTCCATGAGCGACTCCGCCGACTCTCTCGGTCTCGATATCGGCGACGCCGGCGCCTATCAGGTGCTGGCGCGCAAGTATCGGCCGCAGACCTTCGTCGACCTGATCGGCCAGGAGGCGATGGTGCGCACTCTGACGAACGCGTTCGCCTCGGGGCGGATCGCGCACGCCTTCATGCTCACCGGCGTGCGCGGCGTCGGCAAAACGACGACGGCCCGGCTGCTCGCCCGCGCGCTCAACTACGAGCCGGCGGACTCGAAAGGTAAAAAGAAGGGCGAAGACGGTCCCTCCGTGAACCTCGATCCGCCAGGCGTGCACTGCGCGGCGATCGCCGCCTCGCGCCACACCGACGTCATGGAGATGGACGCCGCCTCGCGCACCGGGGTGGGGGACATCCGCGAGATCCTCGAGGGCGTCCGCTACGCCGCCCAGAGCGCCCGCTACAAAGTCTACATCATCGACGAAGTGCACATGCTCTCGACCGCGGCGTTCAACGCGCTGCTCAAGACCCTCGAAGAGCCGCCGAGCCACGTGAAGTTCATCTTCGCGACGACCGAGATCCGCAAGGTGCCGGTCACGGTGCTGTCGCGCTGTCAGCGGTTTGATCTAAAGCGCGTCGCGCCGGACGTGCTGCTGGACCACTTGAAGGGCATCTGCACGAAAGAGAAGGCCAAGGTCGACTCAGACGGGCTGAAGCTGATCGTCCGCGCTGCAGAAGGTTCGGTGCGCGACGCGCTGTCGCTGCTCGACCAGGCGATCGTGCAGAGCGCCGACGGCAAAGGCGCGGCGTCCGCCGAGATGGTGCGCGACATGCTGGGCCTCGCCGACCGGGCGCGCACGTTCGATCTCTTCGCCAAGGCGATCGAGGGCGACGGCGCGGGCGCGCTCGCGGAACTCGACGATCAGCACGCCGCCGGCGCCGATCCGATCGTGGTGATCCGTGACGTGATCGATCACTGTCATGACGTCACCCGCGCCAAGGTGCTGGGCGAGGCGGCCGACTTCGCCGACGCCGCCGACCACGTCGCCCGTGTGCGGGCCTTGGGCGAGAAGACTGCGATGGGTCATCTCTCCCGCGCCTGGCAGATGCTTCTGAAAGCCTACGAGGAAACGCGCGCGGCGCCCGATCCGCTGGCCGCCGCCGAGATGGCGCTTTTGCGCCTCGCCCACGCCGCCAGCCTGCCGTCGCCGGAGGAGGCCGCCAAGGCGCTCGCGGGGCAGCCCGTGTCGGGCGGTCAGGGCGGCGCTGCGCCTCAAAGCGATGCGTCATCCAGTGGTGCGCCGGCCGATGCGAGAGGTGCAAGCGCGGCGCCCGCGGCGCCCGATCGCCAGTCCGAGGACGAGCCGACCGCCCGCTTGCGCGCGGTGTCCGGCGGGCGGGACCGGATCGAGCCCGCTTCGGCGCCTGCGCCCGAAGATGCGCCCGAGCTTGATCCGGCGGACGATCCGACGATGGAGCCGGTCTACTACGGCGACGAGATGTCTTCGGGTCCGCGCACCTGGATGGAGATCATCGAGCTGGTCGGCGCCAATCGCGACCTGATCTTGAAGACCGACCTCGAGCGCGCCGCCCGGCCGGTGCGGGTCGAGCCCGGCCGCGTCGTCTTTCAGCCGACCGACAAGGCGCCGCCCGATCTCGCCGCGTCGCTGTCGCGCGCGCTCTCGACGTGGACGGACCAGACCTGGTTCGTGAACGCCGACGAGAACGCCAAGGGCGGCGAAACGGTCGCCGAGGCCCGCGCACGCGAGCGCGCCGAGGCGCACGCGGCGGCGATGGCCGATCCTTTGGTCGCGCGCGCGATGAAGATCTGGCCCGGTGCGATGATCGCGGAGATCCGCCCCGTAGCTCCGCTTGAGGGCGAGCCGCCGCAGGAAGAGCCGGATCAATCCGGCGACAGCAAGGACGAGGACTGATGAAAGATCTCGCCGGCCTGGTGCAGCAAGCCCAGAAGATGCAGGCCGAGCTCAAGCGCGCCGAAGAAGAGCTTGAAGCGGCCGAGGTGGAAGGGGAGTCCGGCGCCGGCCTCGTCAAGGTGGTGCTGAGCGGCAAGGGCGCGACCAAGCGCGTCGCGATCGATCCGAGCCTGATGAAGCCCGAGGACGCGCCCGTGCTCGAAGACCTGCTGGTCGCCGCCTTGAACGACGCCAAGGCCAAGGCGGATGAACTCTCGGCCGAAACGATGAAGGACGCCGCGGGCGGGCTCGCCAGCATGCTCCCGCCGGGCTTCAAGCCGCCGTTCTGAGGCGCGACGGGCCTTGCGCCCGCCCGGCTTCGTCCACACCTGCGCCATATTGACCAAAGAGCTTGGCGCCGAACGCCGTCAACTGCCCGCTTGAACCCGATGTCCGCTGAACAATCCCCGAGCCCGCAGAGCGGTTCGCCGCGCCGCTGGAATGTCGTCGTCCGCTGGGGCGCGATCGTCGCGTTCGGCAGCGCGACGCTGGCGCTTGGCGCAAACTTGAAGGAGGTCGGCGAGTTCTTCGTGCCTGACCGCACGCAGACGGCGGTCGAGGAGACCCGCGAAACGTTGGAGCTGACGAGCGCCAAAGTCGATGAGATTCTCCGTCTCGCGCGCGAGTCCGCGGCGATGTCCGGCTTCGAGCTTGAAGCGGACGCCGAACGCGCCATCCGCGCCGCGATCGAAGCGATCCGCACCTCCGGCGACGAACG
>JASFUX010000025.1:0-19466 GCA_050050115.1 Maricaulaceae bacterium
TCGGCGACGAAATCGTAAACGGCGTCGAGCTTGTCGCCGTCGAAGAGCGCCGGATTCTGCTGCGCCGCCAGGGCGTCATCGAGGCTTTGCCGTTCGCGACCGGAGAGCTCGAAGTGCTTGGCGCTGGAACGGTCAGCGCGGCGTCCGAAGCCGCCGCACTTCAAGCCGTGGTGGAGAACGCGGGCGCGCCCGTCGTCGCGATCGAAGCGCTAACGGCGTCGGTCGCGCCGAGCCCTACGCCGGACGGCGCGAGCGGCGTGACGCTCAATCCGCGCGGCGACGGCGCTACGTTCGCCGCGGCGGGTTTTGCGTCCGGCGACGTCGTTCATCGGGTGAACGGCAGGGATGTCGGCAATGTTGAACAACTTCGTACGGCGCTCTCGGCGCTCGGTCCGGGCTCGACCGTAGAGGTCGCTCTGACGCGCGGCGGAGCGGGCATGGAAATCGAATTCGAACTCGAATGAGGGCGGGGGAACGGATGCGCATGGCTGAGCTTGCGGATCGAATGCGTGCGATCGTCGCGGCTGCGGCGCTCGTCGTCGCGCTGTGCATTTTCGGCCAGCCGGCCGCGGCGCAGGACGACGAGCCGCGCTACACCATCAACATGCGCGATGCTGATATCCACGCCTTCATCGAGGATGTCTCGTCGCTCACCGGCTTCACCTTCATTCCGCATCCGGAAGTCCAAGGCAATGTCACGGTGACCTCGCAGACGCGGCTCACCCGCGAAGAGGTGTTCGACGTCTTTCTCGCGACCATGCGCAACCAGGGCTACGCGGTCATTCCTTCGGCGAACGGCGCCTACCGGATTGTGCCGGAAAGCGCCGCAGCGCAGAACAGCGGCGTGGTCGGGCTCGAGTCGCAAAGCGATGACGAGTTCATCACCGAAGTCATCCAGCTCGACTACGTCGACGCCGGCGAGGCGGCGATGATGGTCACGCCAATGGTCAATCATCGCGGTCAGGTGTCCTCTAGCGCCGGCAGCAACGTCATCATCGTCGTCGACTATGCAGGCAACATCGAGCGCATCCGCGAGGTGTTGCGCGAGCTCGATCAGGACCGCTCGACGGTCGACACGATCGCACTGCAAAGCGCCTCGGCCTACGACGTCGCGCGAGTGGTCAACGATCTCTTCGCCAACAGCGCGGACAACAGCCGGGCGCGCTTTTCCGCGGTTGCGCTCGAAAGCGCCAACAGCGTGCTCGTGCGCGGCAACGACGTCTCCGTGGCCCGCGCCCGCCAGCTGATCAGCCGGCTCGACGTCGCTAGCGAGCCGACCGAAACGCTGCGGGTCATGCGGCTCCAGCACGCCGAGGCCGAGGAGATCGTCCCGGTGCTCGAAGCGGTCGCGCGCACGATGCGGACGGCCGGAAGCGAGCAGGAGATCCAGATCCCGTTCGATCCGGCGACCAATTCGCTTGTCCTCGCCGCCGATCCCCAAACCCTCAATGCGATGGTGCGCGTGGTCCAGGAGCTGGACGTGCGCCGCGCGCAGGTGCGGGTCGAGGCGATCATCGTGGAGATCTCCGACGATCTCGCCCGTGATCTGGGCGTGCAGTTTCTGGTCGCGGGCGAGAACGGCAGCTCCGTGCCTTTCGCAGCGACGAACTTTTCAAACTCCGCGCCGAACCTGCTCGCGATCACCGGCGCGCTCACGGTCCAGCCGGGCAATGAAGACGACGAGGACTTGCGCGAGTCTCTGCAGGACTTCGCCATCAGCTCGCTTCTCGGATCAGAAGGCGCGCTGTTCGGCGTGGGCGGAGAGAACAACGACAACCTGTTCGGCCTCATCTTGAATGCAGTGGAGGCCGATGCGGCGTCGAACGTGCTGTCGACCCCGTCGATCACGACGCTCGACAACGAGCCCGCGCGCTTCCTCGTCGGTCAGGAAATCCCGATCACGACCGGCGAGGCGCTTGGCGCGAACAATGACAATCCATTCCGGACGATCGAGCGGCGCGACGTCGGGGTTCAGCTCGAGGTCCTGCCCCAAATCAACCAGGGCGACACCGTTCAGCTGTACCTGCGCCAAGAGGTGTCGAGCGTCGCTGGCGTGGCGGGACCGGCGTTTGGGGAGCTGATCACCAATAAGCGCGAGATCGAGACCACCGCGCTGGCGGACAACGGCGAGATCATCGTCATCGGCGGGCTCATAGAGACCCGTGAAATCGATCAGTCGAGCCAAGTGCCCGTACTGGGGAGCATCCCGGTCGTTGGCCGCGCGTTCTCTTCGAACAGCCGCAGCAGAACTCGCAAAAATCTCATGATTTTCATCCGTACTACGATCATTCGCGATTCCAGAGATGCGCGGACCGCGACCGCGCAGAGTTACAGCACGTTGACTGGCGGCGCGGCGGACTTCGACGCGCGGCTGCGCGACACGCTCGGCGACGTGACGGTGGATCGTTAGGAGCGACTTGGAATCTTCGCATGCCGGACGTCGAATCTCATTTGACCTACAGCTTCGCCAAAGAGCACGGCGTGGCGCGCGTCGGGCCCCGGGATCCGGAGGCGGACGCCGTCGTCGTGGCGGTCCGCGAAGGCGCAGCGCCGCACGCGATCATCGAAGCGCGGCGCGCGCTCGGCCGGCCGCTCGTGCTTGAGCGTCTCGACCGCGAGGCGTTCGAGCGGCGGTTGGCGGAGATTTACGCGACCACCGATCTTGGCGCGTCCGGCCTTGATGAGGAGCTGTCGGAAGACGGTTCGCTGCACGAACTGATTGAAGGCATTTCTCCGACGGCCGACCTCCTCGACTCCGAGTCCGACGCGCCGGTGATCAAGCTGATCAACGGTTTGATCGCTGAAGCCGTGCGGATGAAGGCCTCTGACATCCACGTCGAGCCCTATGAAGACCGTCTGGCGATCCGCTTTCGCGTCGACGGGGTGCTGCGCGAGGTCTTGAGCCACTCCCGCGCGCTCGCGCCGCTGATCAGCTCGCGCATCAAGGTGATGGCGCGGCTCGACATCGCGGAAAAGCGCACTCCGCAGGACGGCCGCGTTTCGTTGAGCTTCGGCGGCCGCAGCATCGACGTGCGGGTCTCGACGCTTCCCTCGCGGTTCGGCGAGCGGGTGGTGCTCCGGCTTCTGGACAAGGACCAATCCAAGCTCGACCTCGACGAGCTGGGCATGGACGCCACGACGCTGTCGCGGTTCAAGACGGCGCTCAATCAACCGAACGGCATCGTGCTCGTCACCGGCCCGACCGGGTCGGGCAAGACGACGACCCTCTATGCGGCCTTAAGCCTGCTCAACGACGCCTCGCGCAACATTCTCACCGTCGAAGACCCGATCGAATACGGGCTCGACGGCGTCGGCCAGACCCAGGTCAACGCCAAGGTCGGCATGAGCTTCGCCTCGGGCCTGCGCTCGATCCTGCGCCAGGACCCCGACATCGTCATGGTCGGCGAGATCCGCGACGTTGAGACGGCGCAGGTCGCCGTGCAGGCGAGCCTCACCGGCCACCTCGTGCTTTCGACGGTGCACACCAACAGCGCCGCCGCCGCCATCACGCGGCTGAGGGACATGGGCGTCGAGCCGTTCCTGCTCGCCTCGACCGTGACTTGCGTTGTCGCGCAACGCCTTGTCAGACGGCTCTGCGCGGCGTGCAAGGAGCCTTACGAACCGGACGCTGCGGAGTTGGCGTCGCTCGGATTGCAGCCGGGCGCGGGCGGTTCATTCCATCACGCGCGCGGCTGCGAGGCGTGCAACAACACCGGTTACGCGGGCCGGCTCGGCATCTACGAATTGATGTCCGTGGACGACGAAATTCGGCGGATGATCCACGAGGACGCGCGCGAGAGCGAGATCGAGGCGCACGCATTCGCAAGCTCGGACACGCTGTTGCGCAACGGCGCGCGGCAGGCGGCGGCCGGGCTGACGACTTCGGCGGAGGTCCTGCGCACTTGTCGCCAGGCTGGAGGCGGCGATGGCGGCGTTTGAGTATGTCGCGCTCGATCCGCATGGAAAGCGCACCCGCGGCGTCGTCGCCGCCGACACCGCCCGCGCGGCGCGGCGCGAGTTGCGCCAGCGCCGGCTGACGCTTCTCAAGCTCGATGAATCGCAGGCCGCGCAGCGCTCTTTGAAAGGAGCCGAGGAGGGCGGACGCAGCGGTCTCACGCCGGCCGAGCGGGTGCTGGTGACGCGCCAGCTGGCGATGCTCATTCAGTCCGGCGCGCCGGTCGAGGAGGCCCTGAACGCCGTCGCCCAGCAAGCGACGCGGCGGCCCGCGCGGCGAGCGCTGCTCGAGCTGCGCTCGGAGGTCACCGAGGGTCGGCGATTGTCCGAGGCGGCGGGGCGGCAAGGCCGAACGTTCGGCTCTTTGTTCCGCCCGATGGCCGCGGCCGGAGAGGCCACCGGCGAGCTTGGCGCGGTGCTGAGCCGTCTCGCGGACCTTGAGGAGCGCGCGCAGAAGGTGCGCCAGAAGACGCTGGCGGCGGTTATCTATCCGATCGTTCTGACGATCGTCGCGACGGTCATCGTCACAGCGCTGATGACCTTCGTCGTGCCGCGCGTCGTCGAGCAGTTCGATACGCTCGATCAGGATCTGCCTCTGCTGACCGACGTTGTGATCTTCATCTCGAACGGATTTCGAACGTACGGCTTATTGATCGCGCTGGCCGCGGCGGCCGGCGTCCTCGCTTTCGCGCGCGCGCTGCGCCTTGAGCCCGTGCGCGCCGCGGCGGACGCGCTCGTGCTGTGGTTGCCGGTGGTCGGCGGCTTTGTTCGCGTCGCCAGCGCGGCGCGGTTCGCCCGCACCTTCGGCTCGCTCCTTCAAAGCCGCGTACCGGTTCTCGAGAGCATCGAGGCGGCGAAGCTGACGGTGCAGAACCGCGTCGTGCGCAAAGCCGCCGAGCGCGTGGCCGAGGCGGTCCGCAAGGGCGGCTCCGTCGCCGCTGCGATGCGCGCCGAGAAGGCGTTCCCGCCGCTTCTGGTCTTCATGGCCGCGAGCGGGGAGCGCGGCGGCGAGCTTGGCGCGATGTTCGAGAAGGCCGCCGACTACCTCGAGGGCGAGATGGAGACGACGACCGAGGTCGCGCTCAACCTGCTCGAGCCGCTGATCATCGTCGTCATGGGCGCGATCGTCGCGCTCATCGTTCTGTCGATCATGTTGCCGATCCTGCGCCTCAACGCGCTGGCGCTGACCTAGCCTGACGGAGATCTGACCATGCACTGCATCGCGCAATCCGAACGCCAAGCGAAGGCCCGCACGTCGCAAGAAGGATTCACCCTCACCGAAGTGATGGTCACCATCCTCATCATCGGGCTGCTCTCGACGGTGGTGCTGATCAACGTTCTGCCGAGCCGCGACCAAGCCATGGTCGAAAAGGCGCGCGCAGATATCCGCACGCTCGAGATGGCGCTCGACATGTACCGGGCGGATATGTTGGTATATCCGTCAACGGAGGAAAACCTCGATGCGCTCGTCGCGGCGCCGGCCGGTCACCCTCGCGCAGAACGGTTCCGCGAGGACGGCTACATTCGCCGCTTGCCCGCCGACCCTTGGGGCAATCCCTATCAGTACGTCAGCCCCGGCGAGAGCCGGGCGTTCGACGTCTATTCCCTCGGGGCCGACGGCCGCCTTGGCGGCGAAGGCCTTGATCAAGACATCGGCAACTGGAGCTGAGAGTGAATAGGGCGTCGCGCGTCGATCTCGAGGCGGGCTATACGCTGCTCGAAGCGCTGGCGGCGGTGTTCATTATCGCGCTCGTGTCGGGAATCGCCGTCGCGTCGATGCCCGATCCCGCGGACGACCGCGACGCCGAAGTCCTGGCGTTCGCGGCGAAGCTCGAGCGCGCCAGCGACCAGGCTGTGACCACGGGCCTGTTCATGGGCGCGACGATCGACGCTGACGGCTATCGGTTTTATCGCCGCTTCGGGGCTGCATGGCGTGAAACCATCGATCGCGACGGGTTCGGTGCGCACATTTGGTCCGAAGGCGCACTCGTGACAGTAGCCGTTGACGGTGGTCGTCTCGACCAGGCGCGGCTCAGCGACCTTCCGAACGCAGCGGAGGGACAACCGGCGGTTCGCTTCGATCCGACGGGCGTCGCAACGCCGGCCGAGATTCGGATCACCTATCCCGACGTCAGCTACGGGGTTCGCATCGACATTGCCGGCGAGGCCGTCGTGGAGCAGGTCGATGGCGTCTAGGGTCCGGTCGCGCCGGGAGAGCGGATTCACGCTCATCGAAGCGATGGTGGCGCTCGGCGTCTTCTCCGTCGCGGCGCTCTCGCTCCTCGCGCTCAACGCGGAAACCGTGCGTTCGACCTCCGCGCTGGAGGAGGCGGCCTATGCGCGGATCGTGGCGGATAATCAACTCGTCCTTGCACTGATCAACCCCCGCGAGCGCCTGCGCGGCGTCGACGCGGGATCTGAGATGCAGGCCGGCTACGAATGGCGCTGGACGCGTACGATCACCGCGACGACCGATCCCGATCTCTTGCGCATCGACGTCGTCGTCCAACGGGAAGGCGAAGACCGCGTCGCTGCGGCCGTGACCGGCTTCGGGAGCGCGCCATGACGATGCGCCAAGCCGGGTTCTCTTTGCTCGAAGCGCTGGTGACGCTGTTCATTGTCGGCATGTTGTCGAGCGCCGGCGTGGCGATGCTGTCGACGACGCTCGACGGCCGCGCCAGCATTGACGAGAGCGGCGCGCAGATCGCGGGTCTCGAACGTGCGCACGCCGCGCTTAAGGCGGACCTTGCACAGCTCGTGGACCGAACGTCGCGGGACGAGTTCGGAAACAGGCGGCCGTTCGCGTTCGTCGGCGGTGCACAGGTGCCGGGCGACGCCATTCTTGCTTTCGTCCGTACGGGTCGTGAAAATCCTGGTGGCTTCGAGGCGCGCGGCTCGACGGCGTATGTCGAGTATGTAGTGCGCGAGGGCGCGCTTGTGCGTCGTGCAGCGGTGCGCACCGATCCGGCGCTCGACACGCCGGCGGCTGAAACGGCGCTGCTAAAGGGTGTCGTGCGAGCGGACCTCGCTTTCGCGACTGAAGCGTCCTGGGCGCCTTCATACTACATGGCTGCGGACGCGTCCGGTTCGTTCCCGCGCGCGGTCGAGCTCACTTTGGAGATCGAGGGCGTCGGCGAAGTGCGGCAGCTGTTCCTGACGGGGATCGACCCATGACCGCGCGCCTCGAACCGACCCGGCGCGGCGAGCGAGGCGCGGCCCTGTTGGTCGTGCTGCTGCTGGTGTCGGTGATGTCCATCACGGCGCTCGGCGTGGCGGAGACCGTCGCCTATGGCGCTCGGCGCAGCGCCAACGTCGCCGCGCGGGATCAGGCGGCGTGGTATCTGCTCGGCGCCGAAGAATTGGCGCGGAGCACGATCCGCCGCACGTTCGAACTCGACGACGAGGTGACGACCCTCAGCCAGCCCTGGGCGGTCGGACCGATCCAGTTCGACGTGGAGTCGGGTCTGATCGAAGCCGAGCTTCGAGACGCGAGCAACTGCTTCAACCTCAACAGCTTGGCGCAGCGCCGCGACGGCGGCGGCTACGACGTGAACGAACAAGCGGTCCAAACGCTGCGCCACTTGCTCGCCGCGCTCGACGTTGATCCGGGCGCCGCGGCGCGGCTGGCGAACGGCGCGGCGGACTGGGTGGACGCCGACGAGCGCGCGCGCAACCAAGGCGCCGAGGACTACGACTACGCGTTCGCCGATCCGCCCTATCGCACTGCGAACGGTCTGTTCGCCGAGGTGGACGAGCTGCGCGCGATAAGCGGCGTCAGCGAAGGCGTGTTCCGCCGGGTTCGGCCATACCTTTGCGCGCGGGGCGATGCCGAGCCTGCGCGCCTCAACGTCAATACGCTCAAGTCCGAGGATGCGCCGCTTCTGACGGCGTTGTTCGAAGGCCGGCTGTCGGTCGACGACGCGCAGGACATCATCGCCGAGCGACCCGACAACGGTTGGCGAAACGCTGACGCCTTCTGGGTTCTTGAGGACGTCGTCATTCTGGCGGTGGACGAGAGCGTCCGCTCGCAGATCGGCGTCGCCGCGACTCATTTCGAGCTTCATGCGCGGGTGCAGTATCTCCAGGCCTTCGCCGAAGCTCATACGCTGTTCGGCGTCGACGCCGGAGGTGAGGCGCGTTTGATCCGTCGACGCATGGGAACGCTGCTATGAGACCAGATCTGCTTCTCTTTCCGTGTGAACGAGACGGCGCGCCGGCGCTCTCGTGGGCGCGCGTCGGCGCGCGCGGCGGCAAGGTGAAGACCGGAATCGCGCAAGCCGGCGGCAAGCCGCCACCGACCGCCGATGCGGAAAGAACGATTCTCCTTGTCCCGGGAGAGGACGTCGCGGTGTGCGAAGTGGCGCTGCCCGCGCGATCCGACGCACAAGCGCAGGTGGCGGCAGGCTTCGCTGTCGAGGATCTGATCGCTCAGCCGCTTGATGACGTGCACGTCGTGGCCGGGCCGGCGGCCGCCGCGGACAAGGGACGAGCGATCGCCGTGGTCGATCGCGGACGCTTCGCGTCCTGGCGCGTTCTACTTGATCAAATGCGAACGTCCGCCGACCTCATCGCGCCGGACTATATGGCGCTGCCCGCTGAGAGCGGCGGCGCCACCGTCGTCGATCTTGGCGACCGCGTTCTCGTGCGCGCCGGCGGCGCCGGTTTTGCCGCCGAGCCGGAAATCGCGCGGGAGGCGCTGGGCGGCTTTCTCGCCGACGCAGGCTGCACGTCGGCGCAGATCTGGTCCGACCGGGCGGATGAGCTGCTTCCGGCGCCTGCGCGCGCCAGCCTCGCCGTGCAGCACGAGCCGGCGCCTGGAAACGAAGAGCTCGCACGCTTGTTCGCGCGCGGTTTGGAGACGCGGCCGGCGGTGGAGCTTTCGCGCGCGGATGTGCCCGTCGATGCAGTCTTCGTGCTCGTATGGCGGCGCTGGCGTGCGGCGGTTGCGCTCGCAGCAGCGGCGGCGGTCGGCTATGTCGCGCTCACCGGCATTCAGATCGCCAGCTTCGAACGCGCGCGCGCGGCGAACTACGTCGAGGCCGAGCAGCTATTGGCCGACGCCTTCCCCGACATCGGTCGCATCGTAAACCCGCGCGTGCAGCTGCGCGCCCAGCTCGGCGCCGCGGGTGGCGACGGCGCGGCGTTCACCGCGCTGAGCGGGCTTGTCGCCGACAGCGTGCGCGGCGTGGAGTCGCTTCAAGTCGATTCCGTGCGCTTCGAGGCTGGACGCGCCGAGCTTTCCGTCGGCGTCCGCTATGCGACCTACGAGGACATCGAACGCCTCCGCGCGGCGATCAGCGCGCGCGGCGGCGTCATGGAGGAAGGCGGGTCGCGGCAGGCCGGCGAGACGATGATCAGCGACATAGTGGTGAGGGCGGCGTCATGAAGCAGTGGTGGAACGGTCTGAGCGGGCGCGAACGCGCGCTCATCGCCCTTGCGGGCGGCGTCGTGCTGGCGCTCGGCTTCGCGCAGCTCGTGATGATTCCTCTGCGCAAAGAGCGTGCACAGGCGCAGGCGGCGTTCCTCGAGTCTGAACAGCTGCTCGCCGAGGTGCGCGCAGGCGCCGCGCGCGCGCCGGCCGCTTCGCCGGCGGCAGTGACCGACGACGGGTCTTCCTTGCGCGCGACGCTGATGGCGACGGCTCGCGCGCGCGGGCTGACGATCTCCCGCGTCCAGCCGCTCGACGACGGCGGCTTGAGTCTGAGGTTCGACGCCGCCGACCCGGTCGTTCTGTACGAGTGGATCGCTGCTGCTGCGGACGACCGCGGCGTGCTTGTCCGTCAGGCGAGCTTGAGCCGCGTGGAGTCGGGCGGCTTCGTTCAGGCGACCGTGGTGTTGGAGGGGGGACGAGCGTGAGCCGGCCATTCGCACTGTCGTTGATCTTCCTCGTCGCTCTTGGAGCGTTCCTGGTCGCGGGTCTGCCTCTGTCGACAGCGCTCGGCATGCTTGAGGCGCGCGAGCGCGGGCTGGACTATGAGAGCGCGTCGGGCACTGTCTGGCGCGGTTCGATCCATGGCGCGCGGCTGGCCAACCAGGACGTCGGCGAAGTCGACGTCGCTCTGTCTTCCGCCGGGTTGGCGAGAGGCGTCGCCGAGCTGCAGTTTCAGTCGCGCGGCGCATTGCGCGCCCGCGGCGTGCTGAGCGCGGGCCTCGGCGGCGCGGTTGAGCTCTCGGACGCGACCTTGGTGGCCGACGCGCGCGATCTCGGGCGTCTGCACCCCGACCTCGCCGCGCGGGGGGGGGAGTTCTTCGTACGCCTTGACGAGGCCGCCTTCGATCTGCGCGGCGGGTGCGCCCGCGCGTCAGGCGTCGTGCAGTCCGACGTGCTTGCGCGCGGGGGCGGATCGACGGGCTGGCGCGGTCCGGCGCTCGAGGGCGCCATTTCCTGCACGGACGGTTCCCTAACGGTCGCGCTCTCCGGCGCTGAGGAGGGCACCGCAGTCAGCATCGACGCGATGCTCAACGCCCGGTCGGGTACGCGCGTGTTCGCCGACGTCTCAACCGAAAACCCCGAAGTGGCCGCCGCGCTCGCCTATCTCGGCTTTGTCGAGAATGAGAGCGGCTTCAGCTACGCTTATCAAAGCCGTCAGGATACGGCGTCATGAGCTTGCTCCGTTTCTTGAACGCGCTGGCTATAGCGTGCGTTGTCGCCATCATTGCGGCGTGCGCGTCGACGACGTCGGACGGAGGGAACGGCGCGGCGGCATTTGCGGCGGACGGCGAGCTTCGCGTCGGCGCCTTGCCGCCGCGCGACCTGTCCGATCTGGAGCCGGGACAGTGCGGTCTGTTTCTTTGGGGCCGCACCGGTGAGCGGCCGCTGGTGTTCTTCTTCAACTCGACGACGGGTCGGGCGGCTATGGTCATCGATGGGAGTGAGCGCGCACTGCGACGGCTCGAAGTGACAAGCTCGTCGAGCGGCGCGCGATACGGCGAGCAGATGTTCGCCGACATCGGGGGAGAAGTCACGGCGCGCGTGGCGATCGACGAGCGCGAGGATGTCGCCAACGGAGCCCGCATCACTCGCGCCGTATTGAGCGTCTCCGACGATCGCGGTTGGCGTTCGGTGATCGGGGTCGGCGGCTTGGCGGCCTGCGCGTCGTGATCCGGCGCGGGTCGCCGTTCGCACGCGCCGGTCTCGCCGTCGGATTGGCCCATTGCGCTGCGCTCTGCGTCATTGGCGCGGTTCACGCTCAGGCCGGTCCCCTGAGCGCTCTTGAAGACCTCGCTCCGGAAGCGTCGATCGACGAGGTCGAAATGCTGATGGAGCGGGCCTATCGCGAGCAGACCACGCCGAGCGAGCGGGCGCGGGCGCTTGGGGCGGCCGCCAGCTTTGCGAGCGGCGTCGGCGAGCATGCGCAGGCGCTGGCGTGGATCGACTGGAGCATTGAGCAGGCCGAACTCGTGCGCGGCGATTCCGCGCCGATGCTGGAGACGGCCCATGCGGACGCCATCTCGATCGCTCTCGCCGCCGACAATCCGCTGCAGGCTAGAGAGCACGCAAGGCGCTACGCCGAGTTGGAGCTTGCGTGGGCGGACGATCCAGACCGCCGAGCCGTTCGACTTGATCCCTACGGCGTTCATTGTCCGGACGAATTGGCCGACAGGTTCGTGCGCGTGCGCATCAGCCAGAGCGTGGGCGCCGCGGGCGATCAGCGGGCGCGCCCGACCCGGTGCGTCTATGCGCCTTTCGCGTCCGAGCGCGCGCTCGATCAGCTTGAGATCGAGCTTTACGCGCAGCGCGCGTTGGCGCCGGCGCCGCGCCGGATTCGCGGCGTCGTCGAGGCGGGGCTCGATCCGGAAGATGCGCGTGTGCGAGCTGAGATCGCCGAACGTCTGCCGTTGCTGACCACGCTGGTGGAGCGCGACAGCGGCGCATCGGACGTGGGCGATGTCGGCTATGCGCTCTACGAGCGCCGCGGCGTCAGCGAGGTGAGGACGATCGCCTACGTGGTGACGCAACGAGACGGCGCGCTGCTGGCCGCGCGCGTATCGGCGAACGAATATGAATGGCCGCCGACACGCCTTCGCGAGATCGCAAACCTCGCCCTCGCGGCGATGGCGGCGGAATAAACGCATCAAAATCATATAGTTGATGCAAGTCGCGCGACACGGGAGGTCCGCCTGACCACGCGTGACAGGGTGTTATATTTCTGTCATATAAGTGTCATGAAACTGTCATCACTCGCCGTTGCGGCTGCCGCATGCGCGTTCTGCGTGACGCCGATCGCCCATGCTCAAGAAACCTACGAGCCAACCGAAGCGGCCGAGGCCGCGCCGAGCTTGTCGTCTGGACTCCAGCCTGTTTCGCACGTCGAGGGCCGGTATCCCGGCCGCGAGCTGCGCGAGCACACCGAGGGTGAATGCACCGTGCTGTTCGATGTGGAGTCCACGGGAAGCGTGGCCAACGTCCGCACGGAAAGCTGCACGTCACGCGGTTTCGCGCGCGAAGCGCGGCGGATCGCTGCGAACCTGCACTACCCGGCCGAGGCGCTGCCGGCGGAGGGTCTGCGCGATCAGTCCTTCAAGATTCGCTGGGAAGGCGAGGCCGGCGAAGCCTCCTAGGCGCCTTTTCGCAAGCTCCTGAAATTGGCGCGCCGCGCGGCGTCTCTCCCCCTCGCGGAGAGTGTGGTGAGGACGAGAGATCCGTCGCGTGCTGGCCTTAGTAGCGCCAGCTCGCGCCGAACCGCACGGCGTCGTGCGTCCACGCGACCTGATCGAACCGCCTCGACATCCGTTCCATCCGCTCCGTCGTCCTCACAGAATCGGCGCGGTGAGCGAAGCCGCCGCCGTCATCCGCAGGGGTGAGTCTCAGTCGGTCCGCCTGCGCGCCTGATCGCCAGGGGTCCGCTAGGACTTTCTTTACCGAATTCACTGCGCATACGGCCTACGAGTAGCTCTCGGTGGTAAACGCTCGGGCTCGCGAGCGTTCTCGCGCAGCGATTGGCTGCGCGGGGACTTCGCAGCCCGCGCCGGCCGCCTGAAAATCGATGTGTCAGTTGCCGAAGGCCCGTAACCGCACGCCGTATGTCCGCTTAGAGCGCCCACGCCCTTGATCTTGCCGGACGCCAGCTTCCCTGAGGAAACATGATGAAATTCTTCGACGGCTTTGGATCCAATCGTGAGAAGATCGCGCAGAAGCTCGAAGCGATCGATAAATCGCACTGCATCGCCGAGTTCAGCGTCGACGGCTCGATCCTGGCTGCGAATGCGAACTTCCTTCGCGCATTCGGCTGCGCCGAGGCGGACGTGGTCGGGCGGCGCGATGTGCTCTTCGCCAATCCCGACAGCTCCGAGGCGCGCGCTTTTAGCGAGACCTGGGCCGACGTGCGCGGGGGCCGAACGGTGTCGGCGACCACCCAGCATCGCGCACGCGACGGGCGGGATCTTTGGCTCGATGCGACCTTCGCGCCCCTGGGCGATCTGACGGGCGGCGTCGCGCGGGTAATCATGTTGGCTCGCGATGTTTCTGCGACTTCGCAGGCGAGGACTGAAGGCGCCTTCAAGACAAGTGCTGTCGACAACTCTTCGATTGGAATGATGGCGATAGACCGGGACTTCGTCATCAAATACGTCAACAAGGCCGCCACAGCATTGTTGCGCGAGAACGCCGAAACCTTCCGCGAAGTCTGGCCGTCGTTCGATCCAGAGAACGTAGTGGGTGGATGCATCGACCAGTTCCACAAGAACCCGGCGCATCAACGGCAGATACTATCTGATCCCTCCCGATTGCCGCACCGAGCCGACATCACTGTCGGAGAAAAGCGGTTCGAGCTGCTGATCAATGGCGTCTTCGACGCCAAGCAGCGCCTGATCGGCCATGTGCTGCAGTGGGACGACGTCAGCGAACGTCGTCTCAACAACGGCATGGTCGCTGCGTTGCACCGCTCCCAGGCGATCATCGAGTTCGATTTGAGCGGCCGGATTCTCGACGCGAACGAGAACTTCCTGAATGCGGTCGGCTATACGCTCGAGGAGGTTCGCGGTCAGCACCATTCGATGTTCGTCGACCCCGAACACTGCAAGACGCCGGAGTACCAGGCATTCTGGGCCCGGCTTGGAAGCGGCGAGTTCGACGCGGGCAAATACAAAAGGTTCGCCAAAGGCGGTCGCGAGATCTGGCTCAGAGCGACGTACAACCCGATCCTTGATGCGGACGGCAAACCCTACAAGGTCGTCAAGTTCGCCGCCGACATCACCGCGACCGAGATGGAGTTCGCCGACCTGCGCGGCAAGTCGAACGCGGTCAGCCGAGCTCAAGCCGTCATCGAGTTCGATCTCGACGGCAAGGTGCTCGACGCGAACGAGAACTTCCTCAATACGATGGGCTACTCGCTCGAGGAAATTCGCGGTCAGCATCACTCGACGTTCGTCGAACCCTCGCTCCGTCAATCCGCCGAGTACCAGGAGTTCTGGCGCAAGCTGGGCCGCGGCGAGTACGACGGCGGGGTCTACAAGCGGATCGCCAAAGGCGGGCGCGAGGTCTGGCTCCGGGCGACGTACAACCCGATCCTCGATGAAGACGGCCAACCGCTCAAAGTCGTCAAGTTCGCTACCGACATCACGGAAGTCGAAAACGAGCGCAGCGAGCTGGTTTCGAAGACCAACGCGATCAGCCGTTCTCAGGCCGTGATCGAATTCGATCTCGACGGCACCATCCTGACAGCGAACGAGAACTTCCTGGCGGTGATGGGATATTCGCTCGACGAGATCGTCGGCAAGCACCATCGCATGTTCGCCGACGATGCGACGCGCAACAGCCCGGACTATGCGGTGTTCTGGGAGCGCCTGCGCAGCGGGGAGTTCGTCGCCGACAAGTTCCGCCGGATCGGCAAGGGCGGCAAAGAGATCTGGATCCAGGCTTCTTACAATCCGCTGTTCGATTTGAACGGCGACCCGTTCAAGGTCGTCAAGTTCGCTTCGGACGTCACCGACGTCGAAAACGAACGCAAGCGCACTGAAGAAGAACGCGCGCGGCGCGCTGAAGAACTGGCCAACGTTGTCGCGTCGCTCGCTGAAGGTCTCGGCGCGCTCTCCGACGGCGATTTGACCTACCGCGTCGAGCAGACCTTCCCCGAGGAGTACGAGCGCCTGCGCGTCGACTACAACGGCGCGATGGGCAATCTCCAAGAAGCGATGCAGGTGATCCTGTCGAATGCGGCTGGGATCAACACGGGATCGAGCGAAATCTCTCAGGCGGCGGACGACCTTTCGCGCCGCACTGAGCAGCAAGCTGCGAGTCTCGAGGAGACGGCTGCCGCGCTCGACGAGATCACCGCGACGGTCAAGAAGACCGCCGAGGGCGCAAACGAGGCGAACTCCGTCGGCAAGTCGACGCGCGACGAGGCCGAGAAGGGCGGCGAGGTCGTGTCCGACGCCGTCTCGGCGATGAGCGAGATTGAAAGCTCAGCCGAACAGATCTCGCAGATCATCGGCGTCATCGACGAGATCGCGTTCCAGACCAACCTTCTGGCCTTGAACGCCGGCGTCGAAGCCGCGCGCGCGGGCGAGGCGGGCCGTGGCTTTGCGGTCGTCGCTTCGGAAGTTCGCGCGCTGGCGCAGCGCTCGTCCGAAGCGGCCAAGGAGATCAAGTCGCTGATCATGACGAGCTCGCAGCACGTCGCTTCGGGCGTCGACCTGGTCGGACGCACGGGCAAGGCGCTGACCGAGATCGTCGAGAAGGTGACGCAGATGACCGCGCTCGTCGGCGAGATCGCCGCATCCGCGGGCGAGCAGGCCACCGGCCTCTCCCAGGTGAACACCGCCGTCAATCAGATGGACCAGGTCACCCAACAAAACGCGGCGATGGTCGAGGAAAGCACCGCCGCAAGCCACTCGCTCGCAGGCGAGGCGGCGGCGCTCTCCGAGCTGGTCTCGAAGTTCAACATCGGCGAGGCCGGCGCGCCCGCGGCCAAACCGGCGCCCAAGCCTGCGGTCACGCAGCAGCAAGCTCGCGCAGCGGCGTTCGCGGCTGAAAAGGAAGCTCAGCCGGCGCGCAAGTCAGCCGCGGCCGTAGCGCTCAAACCGCAGTCGAACCTCGCTGAGGACGATTGGGAAGAATTTTAGAGCGCCGAGGGAGGGTTAGGGATGAAGCTGCCTCCAATCCTCGATCTCAACGCCGCCAAGGCGCTCAGGGATGAGTTTACGGAGTCTCGAGGCGATCCCCTGAAGATCGACGCGAGCGAGGTGAGCAAGCTCGGCGGGCTGTGCCTGCAGGTTCTGCTCGCAGCTCAAGCTGCGTGGAAAGCGGACGGCGTCGAATTCGAGCTTGAGCGTCCTTCAAGCGCGTTTACCGAAGCGGCCCGGCTGGCGGGCGCGAGCGAACTCGCCCCCGAGGTCGGAGGAGCATGACGATGTCCATGAAGGTTCTCACCGTAGACGACTCGCGAATGATGCGGGAGATGCTGCAGCTCACTCTTGATGCTGAGGGCTTTGAGGTAATCCAGGCCGAAGACGGCGTGGAGGGTCTCGAGAAGCTTGCCGCGGAAGGGCGTGTCGACGTCATCGTCACAGACATCAACATGCCGCGCCTCGACGGTTTCGGGTTCATCGAAGGCGTGCGCGCCGACGAGCGGTATCGCGCGACGCCTATTCTGGTGCTCTCGACCGAAGGCGACGCAGAAAAGAAGATGCGTGCGAAGAACTCGGGCGCGACCGGTTGGATCGTCAAACCCTTCAACGCTGAAAAGCTCGTCGCCGCGATCCGCCGCGTGGCGGCCTAGCGGGAGGCGCCGGCATGGATCCGCTCGAGTCCGTCAAGATCACCTTCTTTCAGGAGTGCGACGAGCTTCTGGAGTCGATGGAAAACGACTTGCTCCGCATGGAGCAGGGCGAGACTGATCGCGACACGATCGACGCGGTGTTCCGCGCGGTGCACTCGATCAAAGGCGGCGCCGGGGCGTTCTCGCTCGACGCGCTGGTCGAGTTCGCCCACGTTTTCGAAACGGTGCTCGACGACATGCGCTCGGGCAAGATGGAGCCGGCGGTCGAGCCGATCCGCGTGATGCTGCGCGCCAAGGACGTCCTCGCCGATCTCGTCGAAGCCGCCAAGACCGGCGCCGCGCACGATGAGACCGCCTCGGCTGCGATGGCCGCCGAGCTGCAGAGCCTGATCGACGGCGGTGCGGCCGGCGGAGCCCAAGGCGCGGACGAGCAGGCTGATGAAGGCCCGGTCCCCGACGAACTCGGCTTCGTGCCGATGAAGGTCGCCATTCCCGACTTCGGCGACGGGCCGCCTGGCGGAGGCGGCGGAGGGGCCGACGACGGCCTTGGCGGTGGATCCGGCGACGACGAAGGTCGCTGGGCAATCACGTTCCGGCCACTGAAAGTGATGTACGCCAACGCCAACGACGCCGTGGTGCTCTTGCGCGAGCTTGGCCGACTTGGCGACATGACCGCTGAGGTGGACGCCTCGCGGCTGCCGTCGCTCGACGCGCTCGATCCCGAGGAATCGTATCTGTCCTGGCGCATCGAGCTTTTCACCGAACATAGCGAAGCCGAGATCCGCGAGATCTTCGATTTCGTCGAAGGCGACTGCGAGCTGACGATCGAGAAAGCTGGCGCGCCGGCCGCCGATGCGGCGCCCGAGGCTGAGCCTGAGTTCGCGCCCGTCAAAGTCGAAATTGATGCGCCGGAAGCAGAGCCGGCGGCGCCAGCCAAGCCGACCGCGCCGGCGAAGGCCGCCGCCCAACCGAAGACGCCGCAACCGGCTCCTCAGTCCGCCCCGCAGTCGACGTCGTCCGCCGCTTCCGCGCCCGCCGCCACGATCCGGGTTGATCTCGACCGCGTCGACCGGCTGATCAACCTCGTCGGCGAGCTGGTGATCAACCAGGCGATGCTCGCCCAGCGCGTCTCGGAGTCCGAGCTGGCGAAGTCCTCCACCGTGTCGATGGGTCTTGATGAGCTCGAGCAGCTCACCCGCGAGATCCAGGACTCCGTCATGGCGATCCGCGCGCAGCCGGTGCGCATCGTCTTCCAGCGCATGTCTCGCGTTGCGCGCGAGTGCGCCAGCGCGACGGGCAAGCAGGTGCGACTCGTGACCGAAGGCGAGGGGACCGAGGTCGACAAGACTGTGATCGAGCGGCTCTCCGAGCCGATCACCCACATGCTGCGCAACTCCGTCGATCACGGTCTCGAAACGACGGAAAAGCGCCTCGCGGCGGGCAAGCCGGCCGAGGGCGTCGTTCGCCTCTCGGCGCGCCATCAGTCGGGACGCATCGTCATCGAGGTCGCCGACGACGGCGCGGGGATCAACCGCGAGCGGGTGTTCAAGTCCGCTGTCGACAAGGGGCTCATTCCCGCCGACGCCCCGTTGTCCGACGAAGAGATCGACAACCTAATCTTCATGCCGGGGTTCTCGACTGCTGAGTCGGTGTCGAACATCTCCGGCCGCGGGGTCGGCATGGACGTGGTCAAGCGCTCGATCCATGATCTCGGCGGCCGCGTGTCGATTTCCTCCGAACCCGGAAAGGGCGCGACTTTCTCTCTAAGCTTGCCGCTGACGCTCGCGGTGCTCGACGGCATGGTCGTCACCGGCGGTGATCAGACGCTCGTCGCGCCGCTGACCTCGATCATCGAGACGCTGCAGCCCAAAGCCGACGCGGTTCGCAAGATCGGGCCCAACCGGATGGTCCTGAAGGTGCGCGACGCGCACGTTCCGCTGGTCGACGTCGGCGTCGCGCTGGGCTGGCGGTCGAAACCGATGCCGGCGACCGAAGGCGTCGCGCTTCTGGTGGAAAGTGAAGTGCACGGCCGTGCAGCGCTGCTGGTCGATCAGATCCAGGGGCAGCGGCAAGTGGTCATCAAGAGTCTCGAGGCGAACTACCAGCACGTCGACTGCATCGCAGCGGCGACCATTCTCGGAGACGGGCGCGTGGCTCTGATCATCGACGTGGATGCGACGATCGCGTCGAGCCTGCGCGGCGACAGCCCGCTCGAGACCAAAGAGCTTCTGGCGGAGGCAAGCTAGATGGACGACACGAACACCAACACAAGCCAAGACATGCGCGAGCTCATTGCGTTCCGCATGGACGAGCAAGAGTTCTGCGTGGACATCATGGCGGTCCGCGAGATCCGCGGATGGTCGCAGACCACGCCGCTGCCCCAGTCGCCCGACTATGTCTCCGGCGTGATCAATCTGCGCGGCGCGGTGTTGCCGGTGGTCGATCTCTCCCACCGGCTTGGCCTCGGGCCGACCGAGCCCAAGGCGCGCCACGTGATTATCGTGGTGCAAATCGACACGCGCCAAGTGGGTCTTCTGGTCGATGGGGTCTCCGACATCCTCACCGTGACGTCCGAAGCCGTGCAGCCGACGCCGCAGGTTTCCTGCGATGTCGTGTCGAGCTTCATCAACGGCATCGTCACCGTGGACGGACGAATGATCTCCTGGATCACACTCGATAGCATCCTGCCTGAAATCCAAGAGGTCGCCGCATGACCTCAGCCGCCGAGGCGCCTGACGAATACGCGGGACGGCGATCCGGAGGCCGGGATCTTTCGGGCGGCGGCGAATTCGC
>JASFUX010000026.1:0-19344 GCA_050050115.1 Maricaulaceae bacterium
GGTGGTTCCGTCCGCGGCCACGGCGACCGCGTTGACCGCGTCGGCGCCGATCCCGCCCAGACGATGGGTCCACTCTTCTATGCCGTCGGCGTCGTAGCGGGTCACGAAGCCGTCCGCGCCGCCGCGTTCGATCGTCTCGCCGAACGCGCCTTCGAGCACGCCGGCGACAGTGACCGAGCCGTCCGCGCCGACCGCGAGGCTGGCCGCCTGCGCGCTGTCGGCGGCGCCGAGCGCGCGGGTCCAGACGCGCCGGCCGGTGGAGTCGAGGCGGATCAGGAGGACGTCCTGCTCGCCGCGCAGCTGCGCCTCTCCATCGACGGCGGCGTCGGACGAAGCAAGCACGAACAGCCCGCCCTGCCCGTCGGACTTGGCCGCCTTGATCGCAAGGCCGTCGACTTCTTCGAGCGACTCGATCGCCTGATCGATCTCGATGCGCTGGGAGAGATTGTTCGTCGGGCTCGCGTCGGTAAGGCCGGTGATCTTGGTGATCTGGCCGGCGGTCGCGGAGTCCTCGCCCGCCTTGCCCGACGCGCCGGCGAGATAGAGCGCGCCGCTGGCGCTCGCCGGCGCGGAGAAGCTCAATCGCTCGGTGGCGACGCCGTCGATCTGGAAGCCGTAGCGCGAGCCTTCGATGACGCCGTTCTCGTCCGCCTCGCCGATCTTGTAGCGTTTGAACTTGGTGTTGAGACCCTCGGCGTCGAGCTTGGTGTTGATGTAGTCCGCGACGTTGTCGAGCGTGCGCGGCGTTGCGCCCATGTCGGCGAGGTCGAAGTCGATGACCACCGTCGCGTTCGACTTGGTGACCGTCAGCGTGAACTGGCGCGTCCCTTGGAAGGCGTCGACCTCCGCGTCGAAATCGCCGTTGTGGAGCACGTCGGTGTAGGCGACGTCCGAGCTGCGCGAAATGGCGACGGCGCTCTCGGCCTTCGTGCGCGCCTCGCCGGCGACGACGTCGATCTCGTCAAAGACCGCGGTCGAAAGGAAATCCCGGATCTGCGCGACGCCCTCGGCGAAGCGGCGGTCGAGGAAGCCGCGGTGAAGATCGTTCGTCGCCTTGTCCGCCGCTTCGGCGGCGACGCCTTGGAGCTTCTTGAGCGCCTGGTGCAGCGCGAACAGCTTCTTGTGGTCGATCGGCGCGTCGGAGTCGGAGTAGCCGTCATAGGTGTCGGTGTCGAGGAACACGCCTGACGCCAAAGCGCGGCGCGCCAGATCCGCGCTCGCGGCGGGATTGGCGCCGGGCTCCCACGGCGCGGTGACTTCCGTGGCGTCCTGATTGAACTTGCCGCTCGAGGCGCCCGAAAGCTGCGGGCCCTGCGCCGCCGCGATCGCAGCGCTCTCGCGCGCGATGTACCAGCCCACGAGCACGTCCGCGCCGATGGTCACCGGCTGGAAGAGCTGGGGCTGCTTCGACGTGGACGACAAAAGCCCGAACATGCGCGCGCACTCCTTCACCGCGGAGGGTGCGCCCAAAGCGTAGAAAGCGCGTTAATCGAACGGGTTAACGGGCGTTAGGAAATCGCCGCGCAATCAAGCCAAGCTATTGAAATCCAAAG
Source organism: Maricaulaceae bacterium (assembly GCA_050050115.1). Lineage (GTDB taxonomy): Bacteria > Pseudomonadota > Alphaproteobacteria > Caulobacterales > Maricaulaceae > JASFUX01. The sequence goes on from JASFUX010000026.1 coordinate 1,554, forward strand.
CCGCCGCCGCGGGTCTGCCAGAGCATCTCGCCGATCTGGCAGTTGGCTTTCTCCTCCTCGGGCTCGTTCGAGAAGGTGAACTGCGCATAGCGCACGGTGCTCGGTAAACTGGCGATCTCGAGCACCAGCTTGCCGCGGATCGTCGGCCCCAGCTCCTCGAGCGAGCGCACCGGCGCGACGAACGCGCCCGGCCCGGTGATCACGCAATCCTCGTAGTACTCGTCGAGGTTCTCGATGTCGTACCAGGCGTAGGCCTCGCGCAGCATGATCGGCAGGCCGTTGACGGTGATCCCCCGCTCGCCGACGTCGTCGCGGGCGAAGTCGACCCACGGCCCGGTGTTGTTCGGCCCGTCGCCGGAGACGTCGATCACCATCCGCGAGCCGTCGATGTTGTTGGTCTCAAGCAGATGGGCCGACTGATAGAGCGCGTTCGAGATGGACGTGCGCGAGCCCGGCCAGAGCGCCTCGGCTTCGAGCTCGTCGGCGAAGGCCAGCGCCGACTCACGGCTGTCGATGATGGTCCAGGGCACGACCTGGCGCTGATAGTAATCCTCGCCCCACTCCACGTAGGTCACCGCGATCCGGCCGCGCGGGCCGAACAGGATCGCCTCGATCACTTCGTCGTGGCGGAACGCTTCGACGTAGCCCTGGCGCTGCAGACGGTGCTCGGCGGAGTCCATCGACTGAGACACGTCGACCGCCAGCACCAGTTCAAGGTCCACCCGCTGGATCTGCGCCGCCGCGGGCGCGCCGAGCGCACACGCCGCGAAAACCGCCGCGGCCAGCCCGGCGAATCCGGGAGCGATCGGTGCGCGTCGACGTGGGGACCTGTTGTGATGCATGGCTCATCCCGCTCGGCATGCGTCCTCCGGCGAACCGAAGGCCGCCGCGAGGACGATGGTGAGGCCACATCGACGCGACGCGGCGCGAGCCATGATTGTAGGGTGACAAGCCCGGCCAATCCAAGCGCGCGAACCATTGCGATTTCGTCACGCGTGGGTGAGGTGCGGGCGGGGTGCGGCTCGGACGGCAGCATCGGATCGACTAGTTTCCTGATTTTGAAGATCGTCCGACCTGTCGCCTGGACACCTCCCCGTCTTCCTCGGGCTTGTCCCGAGGACCCAGGAGGTCTCGACACAGCGACTCATGAGGGCTTTCGGCGCCGAGAGCCGAAAAAGGACGGCCAGCGCGGGACCCTTGCGCTCACGCGCCTCCTGGATCCTCGGGACAAGCCCGAGGAAGACGGGAGTTGCTGAATGGAAGGGGCACTCCAGGTCAGCGCGCGACGGAACCGTCTAAGCCGCCAGTGCGAAGGGGGTCGGCGTCGTCTGCAGCGTGGCGCGCACGCCGGGCTTGAACCGCCCCTGATCGGTGCGGGTCTGGTTGATCCGCGCCAGATCCGGCCGCCGCAGGCACAGCGAGGCGATCTCGGTCCAGGGCGCGGTCGCAGCGGCCTCGCCGAGTTCGTCGTAGACGGCGCGGAAAAACATCAGGTCCTCGGGATAATCGAGCGTCCAGCGCATGTGCTCGAGACCCGCGCCCGGCCCGGTCAGGCAGACCTTGAGATAGTCCTCGCGCGTTCGCAGCCACGGCGTGACGTGTTCGCGCTCATGCACCGTGTGCGCAAGCCAGTCGGCGTCGTAGAGCCGTTCGGCGGCGAAGACCTCGCAATCAAGGCCGTGGGGAAACTTCGCCGGCATGTTGTTGCAGGCGTAGTCGGCCTCGGCGGCGACCCAGAGATCGCGCACCCGGCCGCAGATTTCAGGATCGATGAACGGGCAGTCCGCGGTCACCCGCATCACCACGTTCGCGGCGACCTCTTCGGCCGCCTTGGCGTAGCGGGCGAGCACGTCGTGCTCGTCGCCGCGGCTGACCCGATAGCCGCCACGACGCGCAATCTCCGCAATCGGATCATCCGCGACCGTTCGCGGAACGGTGCAGACCACCTCGTCGACGCCAGGGATCTCCGCGCAGCGATCAAGGCAGCGCTCAAGCGCCGTCTTAACGCCGAGAAACTGGAACATTTTGCCGGGCAGGCGCGACGAGCCCATGCGCGCCTGCACGATGACAGCAAACGTCACGACCACTCTCCCAACATCACCCGTTTAAATCATTATGCTGAGAGTGCGCTTTGGAGGTGAACAGAGGGTTACGGGGGGCGAAGCGCGGATTCCGAGCTCTTTCCGGCCCGAGGAAGGCGATCTGCGGGATTAATTTCGAAATCAGAGTAGCGGCTAAAAGTCCGGTGGCTGAGAGGCCGCGGCCGCATCGTAGTCGAAGGCGGCGTCCGGGCCGCCGTCGCCCATGCGGACCTCCACCGCGGTGCGCTCCGAGGTCAGGCCGCCGATCTGAGTGAACGCATGCAAGGTGATCCCCTCCTCGGTCACGCAGACCTCCGAAGAGAGCGCCGGCAGGTCCCAGACCTCGCAGTCGAACCCGGCGTAGGCTTCCGTGCGCCCCGTCGCGGCGCCGCCCATCGCGGCGAGCGCCTCGGCCCCGGACGCGCCGCCCGCCGAGCCTTGCTCTGCGCCCGAAGGCCCGGCGGAGCCGGCGATCGTCGTCGCGCCGGTCGCCAGATCGATGGTGACCACGCGCGCGCCGTCGTAAACGACCCGCTGCTCGGTCGCCTCCTCGAAGCCGCTGAAGCTGATCTGGGTCGAGATCAACTCGGCGCGCAGCGCGCCCCATGAGCGCACATGCTCGGTGATCGCGCCGGATTCGGCGCCGGTCAGCTCATAATCGACTGAGAAGGTCTCGGCACCGTAGAAGCCTGCTTCGGCCGCCAGGCTCGCGCCGGCGCAGCCGATCGCGGCGGCGCTCGCCGCCAACACCGTTCGCATGGGCAGGTCTCCCGCATCGCCGTGGAAGACCGAGCGCTAATGCGCGAATGCGGCGCGCGAAAGGCGGCGTTAGCCGCCGAAGAGATTGAGGATGATCCCCGGCTGGGAGTTGGCGATCGATAGGGTCTGCACCCCTAGCTGCTGCTTGACCTGTAAGGCCTGCAGCCGCGCGGACTCCATCGCAAGGTCGGCGTCCACGAGGTTGCCGACGCCCACCGTGAGCGCGCTCGAAAGCTTGTCGACGAACTTCGAGTGCGCCTCGATTTTCTTGAGGTCCGAGCCGAGGTTCGCCAGCGCCTGGTTGACGTTGTCCAGGCTGGTGCGCAGATCGGACACGACGCCCGCCGCCAGCGACGCCGAGCCCAGCGACGAGGTGGCCGATAGAACGATGTTCGTGCCCGATATGGTCAAGTCCTGCGTTTTCAGCGTGATGGACGACGAGCCGTTCGCGTCGGAGAGGAACTCGATGCCGGGCGTCAGCGAGCTGTTGAGCAGGTTCGCGCCGTCGAACGCGGCGTTCGTGAGCACGACGGTGAGCTGATCCATCAACGCCTTGAAGTCGGCGTCGTAGGCCGAGCGGGTGAAGGTGTCGATCGAAGGATCGAGCGCGGCGGTCGCCTTCTCGCGCATCTGCACCAGCAGATCGGAGATCGACTCGCCGGCGGCGAGCGCCACCTCGGCGATCGAGGTCGCCCGGTTCAAGCTGGTCTGCACCGCGTTGTAAGCGCCGAGGTCGGAGCGCATGTTCTGCGCCACGGCGAACACCGCGGCGTTGTCCTTCGCGCCGGTGACCTTGAGGCCGGTGTTGAGCCGCGTCTGAACGTCCTCGAGCTCTTTGTTCGTGACGTTCAAGTTCTGCAGCGCAACCATCGCCGACTTGTTCGTATGGACGCTCAGCGCCATGTCGCCAGCTCCTTCTCACTTTGCTCCGACGCGCTGCGCCAAACACTCAAGGGCGCAACGTCCGCACACCAAGCCGCACGCGGCGAATCACCGGCGCAGCTTTGAAGGAGAATCTCGGCGTGTACGGTTAACAAAACCCAACCAACAGGGCGTCCGTTCAGTGATTTTCTTACCATGAGGGCCTGAACGGGCGCGGTCGGCGCCGCCCCAAAGCAAAAAGCGCCGGCGAACCAGCGCTTTGCAGAGCTTGTCAGACGATGCGGCGATCGGCCGGATCAGACCTTGCGGTCGATGACGAGCCCGCTGTGCTCGCCCAGATAGGCCAGCAGATCGAGCATGTCTTCGGCGGGGAACTGACGAATGATCTCGCCCGAACGGTTGTCGAGGATGCGGTAGACGAAGGCGTCCGCCTCGTCGTCGCGGTCGATCGACAGGCGCGCATGCTCGTTATAGGCGCCGTCGGTGAGCTCGGTGAGCCGCGCCGCAGTCAGATCGGGCGGCGCCGCGGCGTTGGAGCCGCTCTCGCCTTCCGGGCTCTGGGGCTCGGTGGCCCTCAGATCCTGCGGATCGGACGGGCTGCGGGCGCCTTCAAGCGCTCCGATGACGATTTGAACCGGGGAAACGGCCCCGATATCCGAACTCATGTCGCGACCGCCGAAGTCTCCCCCGACGTCTCCCTTGTTCTAACCAGCCAGTGCGAGGGTGGCGGAGACCCCAGAATACGCGGGGCCTCCGCCTGGCTCGCTTACTGGAACAGAGCCAAGACAGTGCTCGGAGCGCTGTTGGCGATGGCCAGCGCTTGGATGCCCAGCTGCTGCTTGACCTGCAGAGCTTGCAACTTCGCGCTTTCCTTCGCGAGATCGGCGTCGACGAGGTTGCCGATGCCCTTCTCGAGTTCGTCCGACAGCTTGGTGACGAAGGTGTCGTGCACCTCGAGCGCCTTCGACGCCGTGCCAAGACGCGCAAGCGCTTGGTTCACGGAATCAAGAGCGTCACCGATCGTCGAAGCCAGATCGTCAGCCTGCGAAGAGCTGGCGAACGAGCTCGTCGAGGTCAGGCCGATGATGCCGCCCGAGATCGTCAGGTCTTCGTCGACCACGGTGATCACCGAGCTGGCGTCGGCATTGGCCAGCGCCGTGATCTCGGTCGTGGTGTTGTTCAGCAGGTTGGTGCCGCCGAACTCGGCGTTGGACACGATCGTGGTGATCTGATCGCGCAGCGCCTTGTAGTCTTCGTTGAGCGCCGTGCGCGACGAGGTGTCGAGCGACGTGTCGGCGGCGGCCAGGGCCTTCGCCTTCATTTCAACGAGGAGGTCCGAAACCGCTTCACCGGCCGCCAGGGCCGTGTCGACGACAGAGCCGACGCGCGACAGCGAGTTCTTCACAGCGCCCAGACCGGCGATGTCCGCACGCATGGATTGGGCGATCGCAAAAGCGCCGCCGTCGTCCTTCGCGCCCGCGACTTTCAAACCGGTGTTGATCCGGTTTTGAACTTGGTTGAGCTGGGAGTTGGTGGCGTTGAGGTTGCGCAGCGCGGCGAGCGCGCCGGCATTGGTGTTCACAGAAAGCATTTCTTGCTCCGTCTGCTTCTTGCATGGCCGTGCGCAGTTTTGCGCACAGGGGTCTTTGACCCGCCGACGGAGAAGCAAACGGCGCGCCTATTCATAAATACAATAGGTCTATCGCCCGATCTCGCAGTAAACGAAACGGGTTCCGCAGTTAATACCTACGGTTAATAAAGTATTGTGCATGGCAATTCTTGCCTATGCTGCTGCTTTTTAAGCGGCAATTTCTGCCTCCCAGGCAAGTTCTGCCGGGCCGAATGCGACGGGGCCGCGTTTGCGGCCCCGCCGACCCGACGGCGTAACTAGAACTGGAAGAACTGCAATATGGACTGCGGCGCCTGGTTGGCGATCGCGAGCGCTTGGATGCCTAGCTGCTGCTTGACCTGGAAGGCCTGCAACCTTGCGCTTTCTTTCGCCAAGTCGGCGTCGACGAGATTGCCGATCCCCTTTTCGATTTCGTCCGCGAGCTTTGTCGAGAACTCCTGGTGGATGGTGAGCGATTTGGACGCCGTGCCCAAACGCGCCAGAGCCTGATTGAGCCGATCGAGATCCCCTCCGACGGTCGACGCGAGATCGGACGCTTGGCTCATGGAAGCGAACGAAGCGGTCGCGCTCAAGGAAATCGTCCCGCCAGAGAGCGTGAGATCCTCGTCCAACACCGTGATCAACGACGTGCCGTCCGCGTTGGCGAGCGCCTGGAACGCGTCGGTGGAGTTGTTGATCAGGTTGATGCCGTTGAACGTGGCGTTCGATACGATCGTGCCGATCTGATCGCGAAGGGCCTTGAAGTCTTCGTTCAAAGCCGTACGCGAAGCGGTGTCGAGGGACCCGTCCGCGGCGGCCAGCGCCTTCGCCTTCATTTCGACCAGCAGATCCGAGATCGCCTCGCCCGCCGACAAAGCAATGTCGACGGTGGAGATCCCCCGGTTGAGCGAGTCTTTGACCGCGCCCAAGCCGGCCAGGTCAGCCCGCATCGCCTGGGCGATGGCGAAGATGCCGCCGTCGTCCTTCGCGCCGGCCACTTTGAGGCCGGTGTTGATGCGGGTTTGAACCATCTCGATGTCTCGGTTGGTCTTGTTCAGGTTCTGGAGCGCAAGCATCGCCCCATAGTTAGTGTTGACGCTGTTCGGCATCAGATTCTCCATTCTGGAAAAAGTCGGGCGCTTCGGCGCCGTCGGACATTTGGTCCGCGGACAGAACAGCAATCGGCGGGCCAGCCGAGGCGCCGCCGTTAACATTATATCTATCTGTTTTTATTGGATAATTTTATCAGCCGACGAACGCGGCCGAACGCCCCGGCAAATTCCGCCGACGCGCATCGTTAGGCCGGCAATTCCGACTCGGTCAGGACGAGGCTGGGAGGAAGGATCAGCAGACCGCGCGAGGCGGTCGTTCAGGCGGCGGAGGTTTGCGTGGCCGCGGCGTTTTCCGCGCTCTGAGCAAGGCCCTGCATGATCATCTTGTTGATGTCGATCAGCGGCTCGATCTCGGCGCCGTCGCGCAGCACGGCGCTCGAATGCTTGGACACGAAGATCGACAGCGAAATGATGCCCGCGCGCAGCGCGTCCGGCAGGCCGTTGCCCTCCGCCCCGCAGTCGCTCGCAAAGGCGCTCCAGACCCGGCGGTTCCAGTCGAGCGCGTGAGCGCGCTTGGAGAACTCGTAGCGATCGAGCTGTTTCGCGTCTATCAGCGCCTGGGTCACCTGGCCGAGCAGCCTGTACTCGGTTTGCCTTGGATTCTCAGCTCGCGACAGAGACGTCTGGTACGCCTGAACCGACATCCGCCAACCTTTCCCCTTCGTATTCGATCAGTTTCCGGCACTTATTGAGCGCCTTGTAGTATTCGCCGACCATGATCTCGCCGCTGATGGCGACGCATTCGGCCATGATCTCCGGATTGGAGATCGCACCCATGAACTCGGTCATGCGCACGACGAACTCGTCGTAGTAGAGGTTCTCCTTGCCGGTATCGAGGTACATCATCATCACTGGGAAATAGATCCGGCGCGCCGGCGTATTCGCCTCGCCTTCCTGCATGATGTCCTTCTCGCGCAGCACCGACGCGCGGTTCTGCAGCACCAGAGTGGCTCGCCGGTCGCCGTTCTGGACGACGGCGCCGTTCAAGACGAATTTTTCGCTCGGCTTCAGCGACAGCTTGAGAGGCATGACGACTCCGCATTGGCTGGCTCGCCGGCGCCCGCACTCTTCGAGCGCGGGGAGCCGACACTAGAATCACAAGGCCTTACGAAGGCTAAAGCGAGAGGGTTAACGAAATCTCGCCGACGCGCGCGGGCGGCAGGCTTTCGTCAACCCGGTCTTAACGGGATCGCCGGCCTCATCGGGGTGATCCGCTAAACCGCGCCGCCGCACGCCAGCTTGCAGGAGCCGCTCAATGAGCCCGGTTGACTTCGACGCCCTTCTCGCCGCCGACGCCGAAGGCGCCAAGCGCGAGGTCAAGGACGCCCAGCCGATCCATGCGCTCACCGGGCTGACCAGCTCGAACATCACCGACGGCAAGCTGCTGACGCTCCTCCGGCGCGCCCTCAAGGCCGCCGACGAAGGCGATCTTCCCGGCGCCGGACGCATCGCTTTAAGGGCGCTCGACCTCAATTCCGATCATCCGATGTGCAATCAGGTGATGGGGCTGGTCCTTGAGCGGATGAACCGGCTCTCTCAAGCGCTCGACTTCTACGAGCGCGCCCTGAACCGCGATCCGAGCAATCCCGAGGTCTACTACAATATCGGCCTCATCGGCTGGAAGCTCGACATGCTCGATCATGCCGAGAAGTTCTTCCGCATGTCGCTCGAGCGCGCGCCCTCGGCGCCGGACTCGATCATCAACCTCGCCGGCGTTCTGCGGGACAAGGGTCTTTACGAGGACTCCATCGAGATCCTCCGTATGGCGACCTACGCGGATCCTGAGAATCCGCTGTTCTGGAACTCGATCGGCACGTCGGTGCTGGAAATGGGCGATCCGGAGCAGTCCAAGACCTTCTACCAAGAGACGCTTCGCCTCTCGCCCGACTTCGCCCGCGCTTGGCACAACCTCGGCTATGCGCAGACCCTGGTCGGCGAAGTCGAGGAGTCCGCCCGCTCGTCCAACAAGGCGCTCGAAAACCCTAAAAGCGCAACCGACCGCGCCGAGATGCTCTATTCGCGCGGCATGTCCTATCTCGCGTGCGGCGAGCTCGAACGCGGCTGGGAGGACTATGAGATCCGTTTGAGCACGGACTACAAGCACGCGACGCTCTACATCACCGGCGCGCCGCGCTGGGATGGGATCAGCCCGCTCAAGGGCAAGCATCTGGCCCTTTTCGGCGAGCAGGGGGTGGGCGACGAGGTGCTGTTTCTGAACGTCGCGCCCGACGTCATCGAGGATCTCGGCCCCGAAGGCCGCCTCACCATCGCCTGCGAACGCCGGCTCATGCCGCTGGTCGCCCGCTCTTTCCCCGAAGCGCGCGTCGTTCCGCATGCGACCAAGAAGACCCAGGGCCGCGCCTTCCGGGGCGCGCCGGAGATTCAGGAGTGGAGCGAGATCGACCTCTGGTGCGCCATGGCGACGCCCAACCGCCGCTTCCGCCGCAAGGTCGAGGACTTTCCGCGCGGCGAGGGCCACTTCAAGCCCGACCCGGAGCGCGTGGCCGAGATGAAGGCGGCGCTCGCCAAGCTGCCGGCGGGGCCCAAGATCGGCCTGTGCTGGAAGTCCAAGCTGATGACCGCCAAACGGACCAAATACTTCTCCGCCTTCGGCGAATGGGAGCGCGTCCTGAAGACCCCCGGCGCGGTCTTCGTCTGTCTGCAATACGGCGACGTCGAGGAAGAGATCGCGCAGGCGGCGAAGGACTTCGGCGTGACCATCCACCAGATCCCCGATCTCGACCTGATGGACGATCTCGACGGCGTCGCGGCCTTGGGCGCGGCGCTCGATCTGTCGATGGGCCCGCTCAACGCCTCGACCAACCTCGCCGGCGCCGTGGGCGGCGAAGTCTGGTTCGTCGCGCTTTCGTCGAACTGGCCGCTGCACGGCACCGACCGCGTGCCCTCCTACCCTCGCTCGCGGGCTTTCTGGCCGACCGTGTACGGTCAGTGGGACGTGCCGCTTCAAGCCGTGGCGGGCGAGCTGCAGGAGTTCGTCGCGGGGCGGAAGGCGGCGTAGGGCGCGTCCGCCCCCGCTTGCCCCCTCCCGCATCGCCCGCTAGAGCTGTCCGCCCTGCATCGAGGGGACGACGGAGCGAGCGCCGAGCATGAAGTTCGAGGGGACCAAATCCTATGTTGCGCCGGACGATCTGCGGGTCGCGGTGAACGCGGCGATCGCGCTCGAGCGCCCGCTTCTGGTCAAGGGCGAGCCCGGCACCGGCAAGACCGTACTCGCCCGCGAGGTGGCCGAGGCCATCGGCGCGCCGATCCTCGAATGGCATATCAAGTCGACCACCAAGGCCCACCAGGGCCTTTACGAATACGACGCGGTCGCCCGCCTGCGCGACAGCCAGCTCGGCGATCCGCGCGTCGAGGACGTCAAGAACTACATCAAGCCCGGCAAGCTCTGGGAGGCCTTCACCGCGGCCGAACGTCCGGTGCTGCTCATCGACGAGATCGACAAGGCCGACATCGAGTTCCCGAACGACCTCCTCCAGGAGCTCGATCGGATGGAGTTCTTCGTTTATGAGACAGGTGAGACAATCGCCGCCAAGCAGCGCCCGATCGTCATCATCACCTCGAACAACGAAAAAGAGCTGCCCGACGCATTCCTGCGGCGCTGCTTCTTCCACTACATCAAGTTTCCCGACACCGAGACGATGCAGGCCATCGTCGACGTGCACTTCCCCGACCTGAAGCGCCGCCTGCTCGGCGAAGCACTGAAAGTCTTCTACGAGCTGCGCGAGGTGCCGGGCCTGAAGAAGAAGCCCTCGACGTCGGAGCTGCTCGACTGGCTCAAGCTCTTGATGGTCGAGGACATCGACGCCGACACTCTGCGTGAGCGCGATCCGCGCCGGGCGATCCCGCCGCTCGCCGGCGCGTTGGTGAAGAACGAGCAGGACGCTCTGCTGCTTGAGCGCCTGGCGTTCCTGGCCCGCCGCGAGCACGGCTAGCCCCCGGACCTTGACCCCGCACGCAGCCGGACCGCACGCCGGCCTTGCGCTGTGCTCTCTGCGCGTGCCAAGGCGATAGGCAGGGGACGTGGGGGACATGCTCAAGACACGCCGAAACCTCTGGCGCGGCTGGCTTTTTTGACCGACCGGCCGATCAGCGCGAGCGCGGCGTGGCCGCCCTGCAACCCCTGGCGCAACCTTGGGCGCAGGCGCCTCAAATCCGCCTTTTCCGCCCCGGACAACGCCAAGCTGAACTCAAGGGACGACGCCGCGCCAAGCGGGTGAATGGAGAGACCTCGCCGTGAATCGATCGATCTGCATAGCCGCGCTCGCGGCGCTGCTGGCGCTGCCCGTCGCGGCGCAGGCACAAGACGAAGAAGCCGCCGCGCCGGACACCTATGAGAGCCGCGACGACGGCTCGACGCTGCACCGGGCAACCCAAGCGGTATGCCCCGAAACCCTCGGCAGCCTCCAGCTCGTTCAGGTGCTGAGCTTCGACAGCGAAACCGAGCACATGGGCATCGGCTGTCAGTACGCCAACCAGTTCGGCTGGACCGGAGCGCTTTCGTTCCTGCGCGCCGACGTCACCGCGCTGGTCGGCCCCGGCGACAGCGCCCAGCGCTGGAACCGCTCGCTCTATTCGATCCTCGGCTCCTACCCCAACGCCCTGCCCGCCCAGCGCGACGGCCTCGGCGGCGACGAGGGCTCGGGCATGCGCGGCGCGCTGTTCTCAACGAGCGCCGGCGGCGTGCCGGTGCGCGTCGGCCTCTGGCAGGTCGACGTCGGCGACTGGCAGCTGCGCGCTCAGGCCACCTTCGCGGCCAACGCCGACGGCTGGTCGATCGCCGAAGCCACGCGCGGGGCGCTGATCGAAGCGCAATCGGCCGCCGGCAGCTGAGCCTGCAAGCAGATCAAGCGGGCCGACGCGTTGATTTGAGCGCCGGCCCGCTCTTTACTGGCCCGCATGTTCCATCGGTTTTTCCTCGAGCTTCGCGACGCGAAGATTCCGGTTTCGCTGCGCGAGTACCTGACGGTGCTCGAGGCGCTCGACGAGGACGTCATCGATCACAAGGTCGAGGACTTCTATCTCCTCTCCCGCGCCGCCCTCATTAAGGACGAGCGCGACCTCGACAAGTTCGACCGCGTCTTCGGCCATGTGTTCAAAGGCATGGAAGAACTCGCCGAGCTGATCGAAGCGCGCGCCCTGCCCGAGGAATGGCTCAAGGCCTTCGGCGAGAAGATCCTCTCCGAGGAGGAGATGGCCGAGATCGAGGCCATGGGCGGCTGGGACAAGCTGATGGAGACCCTCGCCGAGCGCCTCAAGGAGCAGCACAAGCGCCACGAGGGCGGCAACAAGATGATCGGCACGATGGGCACCTCTCCCTTCGGCGCCTACGGCTACAACCCCGAAGGCGTGCGCATCGGCCAGGACAAGAGCCGGCACCGCAAGGCCGTGAAGGTCTGGGACAAGCGCGAGTTCAAGAACCTCGACGGCGAACGCCGGCTCGACGTGCGCAACATGCAGATCGCGCTGCGGCGTCTGCGGCGCTTTGCGCGCGAAGGCGCGGCCGAGGAGCTCGATCTCGACGAGACGATCGATCAGACCGCCAAGCAGGGCTATCTCGACGTCGTCATGCGCCCCGAGCGGCGCAACGCGGTCAAGGTGCTGCTCTTGCTCGACGTCGGCGGCTCGATGGACCCGCACGTCAATCTCTGCGAGCAGCTGTTCTCCGCCGCGCGGCTCGAGTTCAAGCGGCTTGATCACTACTACTTCCACAACTGCGTCTACGAACGTCTGTGGAAGGACAACCGCCGCCGTTTCTCAGAAACGATCGACACCTGGAAGGTGCTGCACTCGGTTCCTCACGACACCAAAGTGGTGATCGTCGGCGACGCGTCGATGAGCCCTTACGAGATCGTCGTCCCCGGCGGCTCGGTCGAACACATGAACGAAGAAGCCGGCGCGGTCTGGCTCAAGCGCTTCGTCGACCTCTACCCGAACCTCGTCTGGCTCAACCCGCTCGACCGCTCAAGCTGGGACTGGACCCATTCGATCGAAGTGGTCGAGGAGATCCTAGGCCCGGACAAGATGTTCCCACTGACGCTCGAAGGCGTCGACGCCGCGATGGCGGAATTGACGCGGTAGGGTGCGCTCCTTTTTGATCGCGAAGTTTGAATCTCCCGTCTTGCTCGGGGCAAGCCCGAGGAAGACAGCGCCTATCGAACCATTCCTTGGTTCAGAGCAGCAGACTAGATCGCTCTAAGCAGCCGCGGCGGCGTAGGTCAGATCGAGGGCGCTCGTCAGTCCTGGATGGACGATGACCGGGCGGTTGTAGTCGAGCGCCGCGCCCGGCGCGGAATGGGCGTAGACGCCTTGCGCATTGCGCCCCTCGCCCACGACGTTTCCGATGACGGAGCTTTCGTAGCAGCACTCGATCATCGTACGCGCGCCGGCGACGCCCTCGTCGGTGTTCGCGGCCGCAAGCGCGCGTTCGATCAGATCGACGAAATCCTGCGCGCTCATCTCCCGCTGCCCGCTGCCCGCGAGCGCGCGCATCACGACGTCGATGTCGGGCGCCACATCCCGGATCTCATCCGTCATGTCTGCGAGCAGGAAAGCCGAATAGGTCTTTTCCGCCTGCATGAGCGCTTCGGCGTCGATCGTCTCGGCGCCGCGGTGACGCGCGTTGCGCGCCGCGGCGCGGACGAAGAACACTGCGTCGCGCGGACGGGCCCGCGTCAGCGGCCAGACGAGATCGAGCGGCGCGCAGCCTCGCCCCGCCACTTCCCGCACCGCCTGCGCGAACAGTCGCTCGAAGGCGCCAGCCGGCCGTTCGGGCGACGCGCCGAGCTTGCGCGGGATCGCGACGGCGACGCGATAGTCGAGCACGTCGCGCAGCTCGCGCGGCGTCCAGATCAGATCGAAGCGCTTGTTCGCCCAGGCGAGGCGATCGGCCTCGGGCAGCCGGGCGAAGACGCCGGGTCGGGTGAACACGACCGGCGCGATCGCCCCGCCCGCAGCGCCCTTGGCGAGATCGGCCGCGCCTCTCAGCAACACCTGGAACGCCTTGACGCGCAGATCGTCGAGCGCGCGGGCCACGATCGAGCGATCGACCGCTTCGTCGAGCAGCACCAGCGCGCAGCGGCCGTCGAGCACGCGCGCCATCGCCTCTTCAAGACCGGCGATCTCGTCGGCGACGTCGCCGCGCGCGGGTGCGAGCGGTCCGGCCTCGCCGAACACTTCGTAAAGAATGCTCCGGTTGAAGACGAGCTCAAGCGCGGCGGCGAGATCAGGGTCGAGGCCGACCGAGAAGCGCTGAGCGAGATCGCGAATCTCCGCGCCGCCCAAGAGCTGCTCTTCCATCAGGGTCTCGAACGCCGTCAGCAGAATGAGATAGCGCGCCGAGGCGCTGGCGCGCGCGGCCATGTCCGGCGCCGCCAGCGGCCGCAAAGCGGCGATGAAAGCGTCCTTGAGGCCAAGCCGCGCCGCCCGCCGGTCGCCCGCACTTATCGTCGTGATCAGGCGCGAGGCGGCGGTCTTGCCTGCGCCGCGCGGTCCGACGACCAGGCGCGGCCCGCCATCAGCGATCGCCTCGATCGCCCGCGTCTCGACGAAAGCGCGGCCCGGCGGCTCAAGCGCGGCGTCGATCTCCCAAGCCGCGATGGCGTCGAGCGTCGTCACCCAGACTGTTCTCCGTTACTCGGCAAGCCGAGTGCGCCCCCTCGTTCAATCATGGATAGCGCGCCGAAGCAGCGAGGTCCGCCCCCGGCGCGTAACTCCGCTCAGCTTATCCCCAAGATTGCGACAGCTTCTTGCGCGGTCGCGACGCGGCTTTCAGCCCTCGCCGGCCGCCTTGCGAAAGTTCGCTCCGGCCTTCTGCTCAAGCACCGCGACCGCGTGGATCGCGTCGTTCATGGCGCTGCGCAGATCCTCGAGTGCGATCGAGCGGGCGACAGCCGAGCCGGCGTCGCCGGCCAAGTCCTCGGCGCGCTCGCAGGCCTCGGCGAGGGTGAAGGCCCCCATGCCGCGCGCCAAACCCTTGAGCGCGTGCGTAGCCGAGCGCCAGGTCTCCTCGTCGCCTTTCGGGTCGAGCGCCCGGCCCCACATGTCGCACTGCTCGCGGAAGGCCGAGAAGACGTCGCGCTCGACCTCCGGATCGCCGCCGGTGTAGCCGCGCAGGTGGTCGATATCGATGACGCCGGTCGGGTTCATGACGCGCTCCGCAGATGGCCCATGGATCAGGAGGGGAACGGGCTCAGGCGAGCAGTATAGCTGACTCGCGCGGAAGTTACGCTGCGCCGATCGTGGTGCGGTGCAGCAAGCGTTCGTGCCCGTCATAGCCGCCGGTCGCCATGTGCAGGAGGCAGCGGTTGTCCCACATCACCAGCATGTTCTCCGCCCAGTGGTGGCGGTAGCGGAACTCCGGCCGGCCCTGCCAGCGATAGAGCTCTCCCAGCAGCTCCCGGCTCTCCGCGTCATCCATGCCTTCAAAGCCGATGATGTAGCCGAGGCACCCAAACAAGGCTGGCCGGCCGGTCTCGGGATGATTTCGGATCAGCGGATGAACATAAGTCTCGAGCGCGTCGTCGGACGGCCGGATATCCATCGAGCGGCCTTTCGCCTGATCCGCCTCGCCGTAGGCGCCGTCGCGCCCATAGGCGTAGCGCGCCGAATGGATCGCGCGCAGGCCCTCGATCCGGTCGCGCAGCTCCGCCGGCATCTGCTCGAGCGCCAGGTGCTGGTTGGCGAACAGCGTGTCCCCGCCGACCGGCGGTATGGTGATCCCGAACAGGCACGTGCCGGCTGGCGGTGTCTCCTGGAAGCTCCAGTCGGTATGCCAGCCCTCGGCGAACAGAGGCGCGGTCTCGTCCGCAGTGCGGCGGATGGCGATCACATGCTCGCGGCCTTCGATCGGCGCAATGAACGGGTCATCGCCGAACGGGCCGAAATAGAGGGTGAACCGCTCAAGGTCGTCGTCGGTCATCGGCTGATCGGGAAAGGCGAGGACGTGGTGCTCAAGCCAGGCGGCGCGGATTTCCGCCACGCCTGCTGCATCGAGCGGCGCAGTCAGATCGACCCTGCGAACGGTGGCGCCGCAGGCCTCTCCGGAGGGCGTGATCTCAAGCGGCATCTCAGATTCCCGGCTCCTCCCCGTCGACGGGCGCGGCCGGACGATAGCACTCGGCCGCCCTCCCTTGCAGAAAAATACCGAGCGAGTGGAACCGATGAACCGCCTGCCTGCATCTACACTTGAAGGACTGCATTGTGGGGCGGTCGCCGCTGCGGCGTAGCGCGCCCTCTAAAGGAGACAAACATGGCGGAAGACGTTCTCGTACCACTCGGCATCTTCGGCGCGATCGCCGGGATCGTGTGGATCGTTCAGGCGTACGGCTCCAGGACCCGTCGCGAGATTCAGGAAACCGTGCGCACCGCCATTCAGAGCGGTCAAAACCTGACGCCGGAGACCATCCGCGCGCTTGGCGTCAAGCCGACCTCCAAAGGCTGGGACCTGCGCTGGGGCGTCGTGCTGCTGGCGATCGCCGCGGCGATGATCACCCTCGCGGCGACGATCCCGCTCGAACACGAGCTTGGCGGCGTGGCGGACGGCGGCGTGATCTGGCCGCTGGTCGGCTCGGCGGCCTTTCCCGGCTTTGTCGGCGTCGCGCTCGTTCTGTTGTACTACTTCGGGCCGAAGAACCCCGACTAGACGGGCGAACCCGCCGTGACGGCGATGACCGACGAGCAACTGGTTGCGCTCGTGATCGCGACGAAAGACCGCGACGCGTTCGGCGAGCTGGTGCGCCGCCACCAGGCCGTGGTGCGGCGCATGCTCGTCCGGCTCGCGCCGGAGCGCTCGCTCGCCGACGACATCGCGCAGGACGCCTTCATCCGCGCCTTCCGCCGGATCGAAACCTTCGACGGACGCGGCCCGTTCAAGAACTGGATGTGCCGTGTCGCCTACACGGAGTTCCTGCAGACCGAGCGGCGGCGGCGCGCCGCCGACCGGACGCGGGAGTCGGCCCGCAACGAAGCCGAAGTCCAGCCGATGAGCGTCGGCGGCCGCGAAGGCGGAGACTCGATCGATCTCGAGCGCGCCCTGGGTGAGCTCAACGAGGCCGAGCGCGCCGCGGTGATCTTGTGCTTCGTCGCGGGCTTCAGTCACGCCGAGGCGGCCGAGGCGATGAACGTGCCGATCGGCACTGTGAAGTCTCGGGTTGCGCGAGGCAGGGACAAGCTGAGATCATATCTGATGGTAAGTGAAACGGCATGCGTATGACCCACGACGAAGCCTTCGACGCACAGCTTGCGAGAATGCTGAACGACGATCCGGTCGATCTCGACGCGGACGCCGATCGTTTTACCGACGAGGTGCTCGCGCGCATGGCGCGGTTTCGCCGCGGGCGGCTGGCCGTCCTGACCGGCGCGGCGCTGCTCGGCGGCGGCATCGCGGCGGCCCAGCTTCCAGCGCTGGCCGCACGCATCGCTGCTTTCGCCGGAGACTCCCAGACCGCGCTCGACGCGTTCGCCTACTTCGGGCCTCAAGCCATCGCCGCGCTCACCCTCGGCGCGATGCTCGCCGCCTTCGCCGCGATCGCCCGGCCGGAGATTTAGGGCTCACTCCTCCAACGTCATCAGCGTGGCGTTGCCGCCCGACGCCGTTGTATCCACCGACAACGCGCGCTCGAGCGCGAAGCGCGTCAGGTAGTGCGGCCCGCCCGCCTTGGGGCCGGTGCCGGACAGCCCCTCCCCGCCGAAGGGCTGGCTGCCGACCACCGCGCCGATCTGGTTGCGGTTGACGTAGACGTTGCCGACCTTGGCGCGGGCGACGATGCGGTCGATCCGGCTCTGGCTGCGCGAGTGCACCGACAGCGTCAGCCCGTAGCCCTTGGCATTGATCGCGTCGACCAGAGCATCCAGCTCGCCCGCGCGCCAGCGGATCACGTGCAGGATCGGTCCAAACACCTCTTTGTTCAGATCATCGATCGAACCGAGCTCGAACGCGATCGGCGCGAAGAAGCGGCCATTCTCGCTCGCATCGCCCAGCAGCGTTTCGGCGATCAGCTTGAAGCGCGCGCGCATGTCTTCGGCGTGGGCGCGCAGCATCGACAACGCCTCGTCGTCGATCACCGGCCCCACGTCGGTCGAGATCAGCGCCGGATCGCCGACTCGCAGCTCCGCCATCGCGCCCGCGATCATCTCGATCAGGCGGTCGGCGACGTCTTCCTGCACGCACAAGAGCCGCAGCGCGGAGCAGCGCTGACCTGCGCTTTGGAAGGCCGAGGCCATGACGTCGCGCGTCACCTGCTCTGAGAGCGCTGTGGAATCGGCGATCATTGCGTTGACGCCGCCGGTCTCGGCGATGAACGGGATGATGCCGCCCTCGCGCGCGGCCA
>JASFUX010000027.1:0-19320 GCA_050050115.1 Maricaulaceae bacterium
GCCAAGGGCAAGACGGACTAGGGAGACGCACCTATGGCTCACAAAAAAGCAGGCGGCTCCTCGCGCAACGGGCGCGATTCTGAAGGCCGGCGCCTCGGCGTGAAGAAGTTCGGCGGCCAAGAGGTGATCGCGGGCAACATCATCGTTCGCCAGCGCGGCACCAAGTTCCATCCGGGCGACAACGTCGGCATGGGCAAGGACCATACCCTCTTTGCGCTGACTGACGGACAGGTCGAGTTCGCCACCAAAGCCGGCGGCCGGAAGATCGTATCGGTCGCCCCGCGACTTCAAACCACCTCATAGCGGCGTCACAACGAGACCGCCGCGTTCGATCAAGCGGCGGTCCGATGCGCGAGGGAGGCGGATCGCCCTCTCGCCCCTCCTCCCTTGCGCGCAAGCCTGGAGGAGGCCATGAGCCTCACGCTGAAGACCGACCGGCTGATCCTGCGCCCGCCCGAGGACGGCGACGCTGAAGCCGTCGCGCGCGCGATCGGCGACATCGAGGTCGCGCGAAACCTCAGGATCGTGCCCCACCCCTATCCGCCCGAGGCCGCTCTAGGTTGGTTCGTCTTTGTCCGGATCGGCGTTCGGCGAGGGACGAACTTCACCTGGCTGATCTTCGACAAGACCAATCAGCTGGCGGGCTGCATCGGCGTTTTCAAGCGCGGATCGGACCCCGATTGGGAGGTCGGCTACTGGATGGCCAAGACCGCCTGGGGCCGGGGCTACGCCACCGAGGCGCTCGAGGCGATCGTCGGCTGGGTCGGCGGCGAGCTCGGCGCGAACCGGTTGGTCGCAGGATACTTCGACGACAATCCCGCCTCGCGCCGCGTCCTCGAGAAGGCGGGGTTCAAGCCGACGGGCTGCGCCGGCGCGGAATACGCCCTCGCCCGCAACGCCAGCGCGATCTGCGTCGGCATGGCGCTCGATATCGACGACGCACGCGACGCGGCGTGAGAACGGAGACGATGACGTGCGCCTTGCGATCGACACCGCGCGGATGACCTTGCGTCCGCCCGAAGACCGCGACGCCGAAGCCGTCACGCGTATCCTCGGCGACCCGGACGTGGCGCGCACGGCGGGCAGCCTGCCCCATCCCTATCCGCTGGAATCCGCGTTCGGATGGATCGCGATGGCGGCCGTCCAGCATAGTCTCCGCCGCCGGTTTCAGTTCCTCATGGATCTGCGCGGGCAAGGCGTGGCCGGCTCGATCGGCGTGTTCAAACGCAAGCCGGAGAACGATTGGGAGGTCGGCTATTCCGTCTCGCCCGATTTTCGCCGTCAGGGGTTGGCGCGCGAGGCGCTGACGACGATTCTCGACTGGACGCGAGACGACCTTGGCGCGACCCGGATGATTGCAGGATACTTCGAAGACAACGCCGCCTCAGGCGCGCTGCTCGCCTCGGCGGGTTTCGTGCCGACGGGCGAGACGATCGAGGTCTACTCATTGGGGCGCGGCGAAAGGGCCCGCTGCGTCAACCTTGCGTGCGAGCTGACGCCGCCGCAGCTTGAACGGTCGCATACGGAGAAACGCGCTTCATGACGCGAAAAAATGCCTCCGAGGACGACGTCGCCGCCCGCGGCGCACAGCGCCGCAGATTCGAAGAGGGGCGCGGAGCCTGGTTCCGCGCCCACCCGCTCACGCCCGCACGCTGGCGCGACGTCGAGATCGTGTTCGGCGACGGCAAGGGCGCGTGCAGCCAATGCTGGTGCATGTATTGGCGCCTGCCGCGCAAAGAGTTCGAAGCCTCGCTGCGCGACAAGAACAAGGCGCTGTTCAAGAAGCGGGTCAGAGCCGGCCCGCCGCCGGGACTGATCGGGTATCAGAACGGCGAGCCGGTCGGATGGGTCCAGGTCGGCCCGCGCGCCGACACCCCTGAATGGAACGGCGCGCGACGGTTGACTGCGCCGCTCGATCCCGAAGACGCGGAGAACTCCCGCGTCTGGGGCGTCTCTTGCTTTGCCGTAAAGGCGAGCGCGCGCGGCGAAGGGATCGGAACCAAGATGCTCGACGCGGCGATCGACTGGGCGCGGAAGAACCGCGCGCGCGTGCTTGAAGCATGTCCGGTTGATACCCAGGGCGCCAACCGCCCGCGCATTTCGATCTATCACGGCGTCGCTTCGACGTTCACGCGCGCGGGGTTCAAGGAAATCGCCCGGCGCCGGCCGGACCGTCCGCTGATGCGTCTCGAGCTGTCCGCATGAAGTTCCTCGACGAAGCCAAAGTTCACGTTCAATCCGGACACGGCGGAAACGGCTGCGTCTCGTTCCGGCGGGAGAAGTACGTCGAGTTCGGCGGTCCGAACGGCGGGGACGGCGGGGACGGCGGAGACGTCTGGGTCGAGGCGGTGGATGGGCTGAATACCTTGATCGACTACCGCTACCAGCAACACTTCAAGGCGCGGGCCGGCACGCCGGGCATGGGCAAGTCACGACACGGACCGCGCGGCGACGACGTCATCCTCAAGGTTCCCGCCGGCACGCGCGTGCTTGAACAGGATAAGGAGACGATCCTCGCCGATCTGACGAACGTCGGCGACCGGGTGCTGATCGCGCGCGGCGGCTCGGGCGGCTGGGGAAATGAGCGGTTCAAGTCTTCCACCAACCAGGCGCCCCGACGCGCCAACCCCGGCGAACCGGGCGAAGAGCGCTGGATCTGGCTGCGGCTCGTGCTGATCGCCGACGCTGGCCTCGTTGGCCTGCCGAACGCTGGCAAGTCGACGTTTCTCGCGGCGGTTTCGGCCGCCAAGCCGAAGATCGCGGACTATCCGTTCACGACGCTGCATCCCAATCTTGGCACGGTCGATCTCGGCCCCGGCGAGCGCTTCGTCATCGCCGACATTCCAGGCCTCATTGAAGGCGCGCACGAGGGCGCCGGGCTTGGCGACAAGTTCCTCGCCCATGTCGAGCGCACCGCGGTGCTGATCCACCTCGTCGACGGAACGGCTGAAGATCCGGCCGAGGCCTACCGCTTGATCCGCGCCGAGCTTGAAGCCTACGGCGCGGCGCTGACGGAGAAGCCCGAGCTCGTCGTCCTGAACAAGATCGACGCGCTTGCGCCCGAGGAGATCGAAACCCACCGCGCGGCTCTCGAGGCGGCGTGCGGCGCAGACGTTCTGACGATCTCCGGCGTTTCGGGCGAAGGCGTGCGGTCGCTCCTGGGCGCGGTCTGGCGGCTGGTGCAAGCTGCGCGCGAAAACGAGCAAAACACCGCGGACGAGGCGTCCGATGAGCCTGAAGGCTGGACGCCATGACCGCGCGCCCCCGTTCCTCCGCGAACCTCGACGCGCCGAACTTCGGCGCCTTGGCGGTCAAGCCGCCCGACGCGCCGCCGCTGTCGGGCGAGCTGCTCGCGCCGGGCATGCGAGTGGGGCTGTTCGGCGGTTCGTTCAATCCGGTCCACGCCGGCCACCTTCACGTGGCGCGCGAGGCGATGCGGCGGCTCGGGCTGCACCGCATCTGGTGGATGGTCAGCCCGCAAAACCCGCTCAAGAGCTCGAAGGAAACTGACGACTATTGGCGGCGCATGGCGGCGGTCTGGCAGATCGCGGACCGCCCAGGCTTCGTCGTCTCCGACATCGAGCGCCGGCTTGAAACGCCGTACACGTCGGCGACCGTGACCGCGCTCAAGACGCGCTATCCGCGCGTCAACTTCGTCTGGGTGATGGGCGCGGACAATCTGGCGGGCCTGCACCGCTGGAACGAATGGCGCAAGCTGATGGAGGCGGTCCCTGTCGCGGTGATCGCCCGTCCCGGCGACAGGCCGAGCGACGCGTTGCGTGCGCGCCTCGGCCCGGCTGCTCAGATCTACCGCCATGCGCGGGTCGATCAGAGCGAAGCCTCCGCGCTGGCTTTGATGAAGCCGCCGGCGTGGACCTACATCACCGCGCCGCTGCATCCCCACTCCTCGACCGCCCTGCGCGCGGCGCGAAAACAGCGGCGGTGACCGCGCGCGCTTGTTGGTGCGAGGGGCCGCATTGTGTTATGCGCGTTGATGTCTGTTGAAGGAAATCGAAGGAACGGACCCCTGAACACCGAGGCCGACCGTGCGCCTAAGACGCACGAACAACCCTCCCAGCCGCATCTCGGCGTGGAGGCGCTCCGCGCGCTCATCATAAAGAGCCTGGAGGACGACAAGGCCGAAGACGTCGTCGTCATTGATCTTAAGGACAAAACATCCGTCACCGACGCCATGGTGATCGCCAGCGGCCGATCGCAGCGCCATGTCGGCGCGATCGCCGATCATCTCATGCGCGCGATCAAGGACGCGGGGCTAGGCCGCGTCGGGGTCGAAGGGCTGCCCGCCTGCGATTGGGTGCTGATCGACGCCGGAGACGTCGTCGTCCACCTGTTCCGTCCCGAGGTCCGCGACTACTACAACCTCGAAAAGATGTGGGGCGGCGACGCGGTCGAGGCGACGCGGTCGGCACACGTGAGCTAGGCGCGTGCGCGTTGCGATCGTTGCGGCGGGGCGGATCAAGAGCGGCCCCGAGCGCGCGCTCGTCGACGACTATTTGAAGCGCGCCAACCGAGCCGGCCGCGCGATCGGCATTCATCCGATCACGGAAATCGAGATCGAGCCCAAAGCCGGCGACGCCAGAGCGCGGACCGAAACGCTGCTGGGCGCCTGCCCCGAAGGGAGCCTTGTCGTCGCGCTCGACGAGCGTGGACGCGCCCTCGCCTCGGACGCTTTCGCCAACAAGATCGCCGATTGGCGCGACGGCGGCGCGCGCGACCTCGCCTTCGTCATCGGCGAGGCGGACGGGCTTGATCAGGTCGCCCGCGAGCGCGCCGATTTCGTCCTGGCGCTTGGTCCGCAGACCTGGCCGCACAAGCTCGTCCGGGCGATGATCGCCGAGCAGCTCTACCGCGCCGTCGCGATTCTCTCGGGCTCGCCCTATCATCGTGCTTAATGAACGAGCTTAACCGGGGTTCACGCTTTGCCTGCGGCGAGCTTCGGGGCTTTTTAACGCGGGTGGTCTAGCCGGCTTGGGATGCGCATTCTGACTTGCCTCATCGCCGCGCTGTCGATTTCCGCGCCGGCGCTTTGCCAAGAGACGCCGCGCGACGTCTCTGCGGACGACGCGGCGCGGATCGAGGCCGAAGCGGAACAAAGCCGGCAGGAAGCCGAACGGCTCGCCGCCGAAGCGGAGCGCGCTGAACAGGAGATCACTCGTCTTCAGTACGCCCTCGTTGAAGCCGCCCAAGCGCGCCGGCTGAGCGAGCAGGATGCGCTCGAGGTCGACATGCGCCTCGAGCAGCTCAACGCTCGCGAGGCCGAGCTCAACACGCGGATCGAGGACGATCGCGAAGCGATCGTCGACGTCGCCGCCGCCCTGGTGCGGATCGAGCGCGCCCGCCCGCCGGCGATGCTGGCCCACGGCGGGGACGCGGTGAAAGCCTCCCGTGCAGCCGGCGTCCTGGCCGTCACCGCGCCGGCGCTGCAAACGCGGATCGACCGCTCCCTCGCCGAGCTCGAGGAACTCGACCAGATTCGCGCCGCGGCGCTCGTCGAACGCGGCCGGCTCGACGCCGCTGACCGGGAAGTAGGAATGCGGCGCGAAGAGATCTCAGCTTTGATCGAAGCGCGCACTCAGGAGCTGGCCGCGCTCAGGGCCGAGGCCGAAGCCCGCGCGGCCGAAGCCCGCGAGCTGGCCGAGCGCGCCCGCAGCCTGCGCGAGCTGATCGCCGAGCTCGAAGCACGCGCCGGCTCCTACGCGCCCCAGCCTCGGCCCGATCGTCCGCCCGGCCGACCGGCGCCTCGCCTGCGTCCCGATCCGGGCGACGTCGGCGACGCACCGCCGCCGTTCACCCCTACGACCGGCCGATTCGCCGACGCCCGCGGCTCGCTCGCTCTGCCGGCGTCAGGGCGAATCGTGACGCGGTTCGGCGAGACCCACGTCTCGGGCGCGGATCGAGGGATCGGCATCGCCACGCGAGGGCTCGCTCAGGTCACCAGCCCGTTTGATGCGCGCGTCGAGTTCACCGGCGAGTTCCGCGGTTACGGCCAGCTGGTGATTCTCAGCGTCGGTGACGATTATCATATTGTTTTAGCAGGGCTTTCCACCATCTACAGCGTGGTCGGCCAAACCCTGCTCGCCGGCGAGCCGATCGGCGAAATCTCACCGGGCGGTGATTCGGGCGGCGGCGCGGCGCAGAGCCTTTATGTCGAGATCCGGAGGGACGGCCAGCCGATTGACCCGGCGCCCTGGTGGCGCGAGGCCCGCTGAGGCGGCGTCCAAGATGACGAACAGGTGAACAAAGGGAAACCGACTGTGTTTAATGATTGGCCCCGATGGGCCGGATTGTGCTTATCATGGCGCGTCGTGAAGGAGCTTCGTTCATGAACTATCGCTACCTGCTCTCCGCGCCAATCGTTGCAGCCGCGCTGTGCGCCGGCGTGTTCGCGCTCGCGGCGGAACCGCCGCAGGACTCGC
This sequence comes from Maricaulaceae bacterium, assembly GCA_050050115.1. Classification (GTDB taxonomy): domain Bacteria; phylum Pseudomonadota; class Alphaproteobacteria; order Caulobacterales; family Maricaulaceae; genus JASFUX01. The sequence goes on from JASFUX010000027.1 coordinate 6,438, forward strand.
GCACGGACACCTTCCGCCAGCTTGAGCTGTTCGGCGACGTTCTCAGCCGCGTGCAGACCGACTACGTCACCGACGTTGAAGACGCCGAGCTGATCGAGGCGGCGATCCAGGGCATGCTGCATTCGCTCGACCCGCACTCGAGCTACATGCCGCCCGAGGCCTTTCAGGACATGCAGGTTTCCACCCGGGGCAGCTACGGCGGGCTCGGGCTTGAGGTGACGATGGACGAGGCCGAGGGCTTCGTCCGCGTGGTCGCGCCGATGGACGACACCCCGGCCTCGCGCGCCGGGCTGGAGGCGAACGACTACATCACCGCGATCGACGGGGTTCCGATCCTCGGCATGTCGCTCGACGAAGCCGTCGACGAGATGCGCGGGGACGCCGGCGAGGACATCGAGCTGACCATCATGCGGGGCGAAGAGGTGTTCGACGTCACCCTCACCCGCGAAGTCATCCGGGTCCGTCCCGTGGCTTGGGAAGTCAAGGACGGCGACGTCGGCTACGTCCGCGTCGCCACCTTCAACGAGCAGACGACCGACTCCCTCGAAGATGCGATCCGCGACCTCGAAGAAGAGCTGGGCGAGGGCATGGCCGGGCTGGTGCTCGACCTGCGGGTCAACCCCGGCGGCCTGCTTGATCAGGCGGTTTCGGTGTCGAGCGTCTTCCTCGACGGCGGCGCGGTGGTCTCCACCCGCGGCCGCGACGCACGCGAGATCGACGTCTACAACGCCCGCCCGGGCGACATGCTCGACGGATTGCCGATGGTGGTGCTGATCGACGAAGGCTCGGCCTCGGCCGCCGAGATCGTCGCCGGCGCTCTGCAGGACCGCGTGCGCGCGACGCTGGTCGGCCGCACGTCTTTCGGCAAGGGCTCGGTGCAGACCGTGATCCCGATCCGCGGCGGTCGCGACGGCGCGCTGCGGCTGACGACGGCGACCTACTACACCCCGTCCGGCCGTTCGATCCAGTCGACCGGGATCGCGCCCGACCTCTACGTGTCGGCGCGCCACGAAGGCGAAAGAACGATAGCGGACCGCTTCCGCGGCTCGGAGTCGACCCTGCGCAATGCGCTGGAGAATCCGAACGGCTCCGAAGCGGTCTCGGAAGACGAGGTCGAGATCGACTATCCGCCCGCGGAATTCGCGGTCGAGGACGACTATCAGCTCCATCGCGCGATCGAGGTGCTGCGCGGCGTGAACGTCTCGCAGACGCAAGCCTCGCTCAACGGGGGCTGAGCCTTCAAAATCGAGCTAAAATGAAACAAGGCCTGCGCTGACCGGCGCAGGCCTTTTTCGTTGCGCGCCTATCCAAGCACTTCGCGGAGATCATCCTTACCCGGTTTTAACGACATTTTGAGATCATTCGGGGTCGCAAGTTCGTTGGGAAGTCTCACGCGATGGCTCGTTTGCGCGCGCTCGCAGCCCTCTTGAAGGGCCGCTTAAGCCAGCTGCTTTCAAAGCTGCCGGGCGATCGGCGCACGCGCATGCTCGCCGGGGGCGGGGGCGCCGCCGCTTTCGGCATCATCGGATTCTTTGCGCTGACCGACCCCGCAAGCGGCTACGCCGTCGCGCGGATCGAGCTGCCCGCCTTCGCCGAAAACGATCACGCCGCGTCCGCAGAGACGCAGCACGCCAGCGCCGAAGACCATGCCGCCGCACCGGCGAATGCGCACGACGATGCGCACACGGAGAGCGGAGAGCACGCTTCCGGACCGCGCCCCGCTCCGCTTTTCGAGCCGCTCATCGAGCTGCGCCCGGCGGAGGACCCTGCAGTCGAGCCCCGCCTCGCCGGCATTGAGGATCTTAGCGCTCACGGGGGCGCACACACGCCCGCCCGCGCCGCGCGTCCGGTCGCGACGGACGGCGGCGGCCTCGCGCCCGCGCCGATCCACGCCCTCACCCGCGCCGGCCCCGGCGGCCTCCTGCCGCGCATCGGACCCGACGGGCTGACCCCGGCGGCCGCCTATGCGCGTCCCTTCGCGCGCGAGAATGAAGCGCCGGCCATCGCCATCGTCGTCGGCGGGCTCGGGCTCAACGCGTCCGCGACGCGCGAAGCGATCGAAACGCTGCCCGACGCCGTCACGCTAGCGTTCGTCCCCTACGCGGAGAATCTGCAAGGCTGGATCGACGCGGCGCGAGCCGCCGGGCACGAGGTCATCCTCGAGCTGCCGATGGAGCCCTACGACTATCCGGCGAACGACCCCGGCCCGCATACCCTGCTCGCCGGCGCCGATCCGGACGAGAACCGCCGCCGGCTCGAATGGCTGATGTCGCGCGGGACGGGCTACTTCGCAGTGATGAACTACATGGGCGCGCGCTTCACCGCCGAACCCGACGCCCTGGCCCCCGCCTTCGGGCGCATCGCCGAAACCGGCGTGGCGTTCCTCTATGACGGCGAGACGCGTCGCGCGGATCTTGATGTTCTTGCGGTCGACGCGCACTTGAGCGCCGCGACCGCCGACCGCATCCTTGACGAGCACCCCACCGCCGCGGCGATCGACGAGCATCTTCTGGAACTCGAGGCGCTGGCGCTGCAGAACGGCGACGCGATCGGCGCCGGCTTCGGCTACCCGGTGACCGTGCGCCAGATTCGCGACTGGTCGGGCGCGCTGGCGCTCAAAGGCTACGTCCTCGCCCCCGTGAGCGCGGTGCTCGAGAATCGCGCGGCGGCTGCGCAATCCCGAGTCGCCGAGGCCGCCAATGTTGCGCCCGCCGCGCGCGCGAGCTACAGCCGATTGGAGGCCTCGTTCGGCGGCGACAACGAAGAAGACGCGCCCCCAAGCAGCGGCCACTAACGGTCGGTTCGCACATAGGCTGGAAGATGAAGGCTGGGCGCATGCCGTCTCAGGACAAGCTCGAGGCTTATCGGCCCAATGTCGGCATCGCGCTGTTCGCGCCGAGCGGACGCGTGCTTGTCGGCCGCCGGGTCGGCGACCGCGGCGCGCACCGCTGGCAAATGCCCCAAGGCGGCATCGACGCAGGCGAAGCCGCCGAAGCCGCCGCCGTCCGCGAGCTGGAAGAAGAGACCGGCGTCCGCCCTGAACTGATCGAGCCGCTCGGCGCGGTCGATCGCTGGCTGACCTACGACTTTCCGCCCGAGGTGCGCGCGCGCAAGCGGCGCAAGGGCCAAGACTGGGCCGGGCAGAAACAGCGCTGGTTCGCCTTTCGCTTCACCGGCGCGGACGCCGACATCAAGCTCGACGCTCATCACCCTGCTGAGTTCGACGACTGGCGCTGGGAAAGCTTGGCGAGCACGCCAAGCCTAGTGATCCCCTGGAAGCGCCCGGTCTACGCCGTAGTGGCGCAGGAGTTCGCGGTTCACGAGCGGAAATTGTCGTCGGTTTAGAAGGGCCTCTACCCCGCCGCCTTCGCCGCGCTCAGCGCTTCGAGGCGGGCGAGCTTTTCGGTCGCCTCTTCCTTGGCTTCGTCGGTCTTCGCGTCCGCGACGTCCTCGCGCGCGTCCTTGAGGTCTTGCTCCAGCTGAGCGGGATCGACGTCGGCGAGGTCGATCGCCTCCTCGGCGAGCACCGTCAGGCCTTCGGGCGTGACGTCGGCAAAGCCGCCGCGCACGAAAATCCGCCGGGTCTCTCCCCCATCGGTCACCGTCAGAGCGCCGACGCGCACCGCGGACATCACCGGGGCGTGCTTGGGCAGGACGCCGAAATCGCCCTCCGCGCCGGGGACCACGACCTGGTCAACTTCTCCCGCAAACAGCTCGCGCTCGGGCGAGACCAGATGGAAGCTCAGCTTGTCGCTCATGTCGCTGCTCGTTCGTCGGCGAGCCCCGAGCCCGCCCTGCTTGAAAGGTCGGCCTGGGTCATACGCGCGTGGATCGCCTGCTGCAACCGGATCGGGGCGGCGACGGCGCGGGTGGTGTGGTTGACCTCGCCCAGGGTGACGATGGTCAGATCGCCGTAGTCGAACACTCGGCCCAGCAAGGGCTGGGATATCTCCACCCGCTGGATCTTCTCAAGGTCCGTCGCCCAGAAGGTCACGTCGAATACGCCGGCCTTCTCCATGTAGCGGCGATTTGTCACCGCCAGCTCGGAGAAGGCGAGGTTCAAGAACCGCGCGCACATCCGCCAGCCGAATCGGCCCGCCATGGCGAGGATGCCGACGACGTAGATCGCCATGCCCCATTGGGAGTTGGCAAACTCGGCCGAGATCATCCGCTCGACCACGACATAGCGCAGCAACGTCCAGAGGAAGACGACGGCGGTGAACTCCACCAGCGGCGCGCCGTAGGCCGCGAACCGCGAATACCGCGGCCGCTGCTCGATCCGCTCGCCGGAGAGAAGCACCTTGTCGACGTAGGCCATGGAGCGAGACTACCGCGAGCCGCGGAGGAAGTCGCGCGCCGACAACGCCGGCCCGACCGCTTCAAACGGCCAAAAACTCCTTGGGCCGCCCCCTCTCCCGATCTAAGGTTTTCAAAAGAAAAGGGAACGCGCCGCACGCGACGGCGCGGGGGATACGGGGATTACATGATGGCTTTCGTCCGCACGACGTTGTTGCTTGCGGCAACGGCGATATTCGCCGCCGCATGCGGCCAATCTCAGGATCAAGCCGCCGCGCCGCCGGCTGAAGACCTGACCGGACCGGTTGTCGAGACCGCCGCCGCACCCGAGCCGACCACCGCCGCGCCGCGCAGCTACGGCGCGGTCACCGAAGCGCGCTTCAACAGCGCCGAGGACGAGCCGGGTCAGTGGATGGGCGTCGGTCGAACGCGGAGCGAGCAGCGCTACTCCCCGCTCGATCAGATCAACCGCGACACGGTCTCCGAGCTGGGCCTTCTGTGGAGCGCCGACCTCGACACCGACCGCGGCCAGGAGGCGACGCCGGTTTTCATCGACGGCGTGCTCTACATCACCACAGCCTGGAGCATGGTGAAGGCCTACGACGCGGCGTCGGGCGAGCTGCTGTGGGACTTCGACCCGCAAGTGCCGCGCGAATGGGGCGTGCGAGCCTGCTGCGACGTGGTCAACCGCGGCGTCGCCGTGCACGAGGGCAAGGTCTACGTCGGCACCATCTACGGCGAGCTGATCGCGCTCGACGCCGCGAACGGCGAAGTGCTCTGGCGGATCAACACCGTCGATGAGGACCATCGGCTGTCCTACACGATCACTGGCGCGCCGCGAGTGGTCAAAGGCAACGTGATCATCGGCAACGGCGGGGCGGAATACGGCGTGCGCGGCTACGTCACCGCCTACGACGCCGAAACCGGAGAGCAGGCCTGGCGCTTCTACACCGTCCCCGGAAACCCCGCCGACGGCTTCGAAGATGAAGCGATGGAAATGGCGGCGGACACCTGGAACGGGGAATGGTGGTTCATCGGCGGCGGCGGCACGGTCTGGGACGCGATCGTCTATGATCCGGAGACGGATCTTGTCTACCTGGGCGTCGGCAACGGCAGTCCATGGAACCGAGCGCTCAGAAGTCCAGGCGGCGGGGACAACCTGTTCCTGACCTCGATCGTCGCCATCGATCCCAACGACGGCTCCTACGTCTGGCACTATCAGACCACGAATGGCGAGAGCTGGGACCATACGGCGACCCAGCCGATCATGACGGCCGATCTCGAGATTGGCGGCGAGACCCGCCACGTTGTGATGCAGGCGCCGAAGAACGGCTTCTTCTACGTGCTCGACGCAGCGACGGGCGAGCTGATCTCAGCTGAAGCCATCGCCGAGATCACCTGGGCGACCCATGTCGACATGGAGACCGGCCGACCGGTCGAGACGCCCGAAGCGCGCTACGAGGAAACCGGCGAGGCGGTGTTCCTGAAGCCCGGGCCGCTCGGCGTGCACAATTGGCATCCGATGGCCTACTCGCGCGACACCGGCTACGTCTACATCCCCGTCCGCGACGGCGGATCGGCCTATGCGCACCCCGACGAGTTCGAGGTCCAGGAGGTCGGCTCGAACGTCGGGCTCGACCGCGCCGCCGGCCAAGAGGTCTACGAGGCCATGGGCGGCCGTCCGCAGACGAAGTTCCGACTGATCGCTTGGGATCCTGTCGCGCAGGAAGAGGTCTGGCATACGCCCGATCACGACTCGATCGTCGGCGGCGCGCTGGCGACGGGCGGCGGTCTCGTCTTCTCGGGCAACGTCGATGGTGAGTTCGTCGCCTACAACGACGAGACCGGCGACCGCGAGTGGGAGACCCGCGTGCAAACCGGCGTTGTCGCCGCGCCCTCGACGTTCCTCATCGACGGCGAGCAGCATATCGCGCTCCTCGTCGGCAGCCGGGGATTCGAGCCGCACGAGGACGAGGGCCAGACCAACCTCGACTCGGCGAACAACTCGCGCCTGTTGGTGTTCAAGCTCGGCGGCGAGGCGAGCCTGCCGGGCGACGTGCTCGTCGCGGCGCGTGAACTCGACCCGCCTGCGCTGACCGCGTCGGCTGAGACGGTCGCGCACGGCGCGACCGTGTTCGACGCGAACTGCTCCCTCTGCCACGGCGCAGGCGCGGCGGGCGGCACGGTGGCCGGTCCGGACTTGCGCTACAGCCCGCTCCTGCACGACGAAACCGGCTGGGGCCAAGTGGTCGTCGGCGGCGTGCTCGCGGGCAACGGCATGGCCTCGTTCGACCCCGTCCTCGAGGACGGCGACGCCGAGGCGATCCTGGCTTACGTCATCGCGCAGGCGAATGCAGCGAAGGAGGAAGAGGCGGCTGGAGACTGAGCGCTCGGTTCGCTCAGCCGGCGTTCGCCTCCGCTACTTCGTCGGGAGCGATACGGTAGTAGGCCCGCGACTGGGTGCCGACGTAGATCAGCTGCAAGCCGCCCTCGCCGACCATGACGCGCCAAGTCAAGCGGGCGCCGGTCAGCAGGATGTCGCCTTCGCAGTAGGCCACTGGCGCTCCGTAGCGATTGGATTCGAACTGATCGATGTCGAAAATGCGCGTCGCCACATCGTCTATGTCGGCTAAGTCGCCTTCGCGCGCATCCATGATGGATTCAGCGCCGGCGTCACACACCTCTTCAGTCGAGATTTGCGCGTCGCTGCCCTGCGGCGCCTGCAAGGCGGCCAGGTCGTAGTAGACCGCCGAGTCATCGCTGACGTTGAAAAGCACCGGAGCGCCGTCGACGACGGCGACGCGCCAGGACAACGCTCCGCCGAGCCCGGAACTCTCACCGTCGCAGGCGACGACCGTCGAGCCCAGCGCTTCGGTCTGATCGCGGTCTATCCGAGCCGAATTGGTCGTCAACTCTCCCAGGCTCGCGAAGACATCGTCTTCCGTCAGCTCGATCTGCCCAGCCCCGAACTCGCAAATGTCGCGAGCGGTGACCTGGGCCCCTTCTCCGCCCTGCTGAGCTTCCGCAGCCGCAGCGCCTGCAAGCGTCGCGAGCGCTGCGGCGCTCGCGAACAATGACGATCTGTTCATGAACTGCCTCTCCCCTGGCTTGCGGCTACGTGATTGTTCCGCAGCCGCACGAACGCCGGCAAGGCTCTATTGGCCCGCTCGCGCGCTTAGCAACTTTAGTGGGAGTACGGCCGGGGGCGCAACTCGACCGCGCCGCGGCGGAGCTAGAGTGTCGGCTTTCGTTCTAAAAGCGGATGCGCCCGCTGATAGACCCCCGCCGCGCGCAGCACGGCCGCATCAGCGTGGCGCGGACCGACGATCTGCAGCCCGACAGGCAGACCATCGGCCCCGAAGCCGCAAGGGACCGAGCACGCGGGCTGACCCGTCAGGTTGAAGGGGTAGGTGAACGGGGTCCAGCTCGGCTGGCGTTCGACATCCCAACCATCCGGAATCGGATTGCCCTTCTCGAAGGCTGTCAGCGGCAACGTCGGCGTCAGCAGAAGGTCGTAGCGCTGATGGAACTCGCTCATGCGGACGGTCAGCGCGCGCCGCGCCTCAGCCGCCTCGAGACGACGGTCGAGCGAGGCCCATTTCGGCGATCTGACGATCTTCGCCAAGCTCGAATCGAGTTTGGCCATGGTCGCTTCGTCGTAGTTCCGTACACGGTACGCGAGCGCGCCGTAGAAGAATTGCGCCAGATCATCGAGCGGATCGGCGAACCCCGGATCCGCCTCCTCGACATGCGCGCCGAGCGTTTCGAATGCGCGCGCCGCGGCGGCGACCGCCTCGGCGACATCGGCGCGAACGTCGACATAGCCAAGGGTCGGCGAGAAGGCGACGCGCAGGCCCTTGATGTCGCCCGCAAGCGCGCCGGCGAAGCTCTCGGCCGGCGGCGGCAAGGTCGGATCGCGCGGATCGGGCTCGGCGATCACGTCGAGCATCGCCGCGGCGTCCTCGACCGTGCGGGTTATCGGGCCGACGTGCGAGAGATCGTCAAACACCGAAGGCGGCCACATCGGCGCGCGCCCGGCCGTGGGCTTCATGCCGACCAGACCGCAGAAACTCGCGGGAATGCGGATCGAGCCGCCGCCGTCGGTGCCGAGCGCCACCGGCGCGGACCCCGAAGCCACCGCAGCAGCCGAGCCGCCGCTTGAGCCGCCGGGCGTCTTGCTGACGTCCCACGGGTTGGCCGTGATCCCGTCGCGCGGATTGTCGGTGACGCCCTTCCAGCCGAACTCGGGCGTCGTGGTCATGCCAAGAGGAACGAAGCCGCGCCGCCTCAGTGCGGCGACGGCAGGCGCGTCAGCGTCAGGATTTTGCGCCGGATCGACGGTGAGCGAGCCGAAGCGCGTCGGCCAGCCTTGGACCAGATAGACGTCTTTGATCGCGACGGGAACGCCGTCGAAGGCGCCGAGAGGCTCGCCCGCGCCGTAGCGCGCCTCGGACGCCTGCGCGGCGGCGAGCGTCGTCTCGGGATCAAGGTGAGTGAAGGCGTTGAGCCTGGACTCTAGCGCTTCGACGCGCCCAAGCGCCGCCTCCGCAACCTCGACGGGCGACAGGCTGCGGTCAGCGAACCGCGCCGTAAGCTCTTGCGCCGTCATCCATGCCAATTCGCTCATCACCGCCTCCCGACCCTTCCCAGGCGGTTCGCGCCGCCAGCCTTTGCTGCGACGCAGTTTGAACCCGCACGCTCCGCTCACCAAATTGAGATGAAGAAGAATTGGGTCGAATCCGCTAGAAACGGCGGCGCGAGCGGGAGAAAGGGCGAATCGGCATGCGCAAACGCACCATCGCGCTCAGCTTTGCGGCGCTCGCGTGCCTATCGATGTACGGCTGCGTCAACGTCGTGCTGCCGGCGGTGCCCAACAGGGTCGTCGGCCCTGCGCCGCAGCCCGAGTTGGAGCTGGCCGCTCCGGGCGACGCGCGCGCGCGACCGTTCTCGGGCGCGGAGATCTCGGCGCTCGCCGACCCCGACGCGACGCGGCGCGATCTCGAGCAGTACGTTTACGGCGCGATGCCGCCGGCGCCGCCGCTCGATATCGAGGCGCAAGAGGTGATCGCCGCATCCGCTTTCGGCGGCCTCGGCCAAGTCGAACAGGTTACCCTGCGCGTCGCACCGGGCGAGCGCGGCGTGTTCAATCTCGCGATCGCCGTGCCGACAAACGTCGACGGACCAGCCCCAGTCGTCATCATGCAGGTGTTCGGCGGGCTCGCCGCGGCGTTCGACTGCTTTGAAGGCGTCGGCCCGCCCCCCGGCGTTCCGGCGCGGGAGTGCCGACAAGGCGGCTTCGAGCACTTCATGGTCCACGCCATCTTCGGCAAGTATGCGTCCGGCCCGCCGTTCGAGGAGCTGCTGTCGCACGGCTACGCGGTCGCGATCATGTACGCCGGAGACGTCTTCCCCGACCGCGCCGAAGCGGGTCTGGCCGCGCTTGAGCGGACCGCCGCGCCCGAAGGTCCGCGCTGGGGCGCGATCGCCGCCTGGGCCTGGCTCTATTCGCGCGCGGTCGATTATCTCGAGAGCGATGACCGGTTCGATCCGGAGCGGATGGCGGTCTGGGGACATTCCCGGAACGGAAAATCGGCGCTTGTCGCAGCTGCTTGGGATTCGCGCATCGACGCTGTCATCGCCCACCAGTCGGGCACCGGCGGGGCGACCCTGTCGCGCTCTTATGCCGGAGAGTCCGTCGGCGAGATCACCCAATCCTATCCGCACTGGTTCACGCCGGCCTACGCCGAATACGCCGACCGCGAGGACGACTTGCCGATCGATCAGCATCAGCTGCTCGCGCTCATCGCGCCGCGCCCCGTGCTTTTGGGCAACTCGATCCGCGACGCCTGGTCCGATCCCGAAGGCGCCTACCGCGCCGCCATGGCCGCCGACGCGGCTTATGAGGCGCTCGGCTCGGAAGGCCTCGACCAGACGGGCATGCGCGCCGGCAACATGACCGCCGACCTCGCCTTCTTCACTCGCCCCGGCCACCACGGCGTCACGGTTCGGGACTGGAGCTATTTCCGGGAGTTCCTGGACGCGCACTTCTAAGCGTCAGAGACTTCGCGTTTCCTGATCGGCGAAAGCGACGACGATGACGTCTCCGGGCTCGATCACCTCGAAGGCGTGCGCCGCGCCCGCCGGGACGACGTAGGCCTCGCCCGGCCCGTATTCGCGCGCGCCGGCGTCGAGCGTCAGGCGAAAGCGCCCTGAAACGACGTAGCCGATCTGTTCTTCGGAGTGCGCATGGGGCGCAGCGTCATCGCCCTGGCGATACGCCAAGCGCGTCACCTTGAGATGCGCGCCGAGCGCAAGATCGGTTCGCGGAGCGGACACAGCCTTCGCCTCCTCTACTCGTCCTTCAATCGCTCGGGCGCGGCGCGCCGCTGAGGGTGATCACCACGATCTCGGGCGGAGCGCAAAAGCGCGCGGGCAGCACCGAGGTTCCGATCCCGCCAGTGACATAGAGCAATCGACCGCCCTCCTCATAGAGGCCGCATGGCCAACGCGCGGCGCCCGCCGAGACCGCCGGCCGACCGAGGATCGGCAGGTTGAGCTGTCCGCAATGCGAATGGCCCGCGACCGTCAGAGCGACCCGGCCCGGCGCTTCGGCGAACACGTCCGGCCAGTGCCCGAGCGCAATCACGTCGTCCGTCTCCGGAACGCGCGCCAGCGCCTGATCGAACGACGGTTGCGCGCGATCCGAATAGTAGTCGGCGACGCCAGCCACCCAAAAGCTGTCCTCCCCGCGCGCGATTTGGACCGCGTCGTTCTCGAGCACCGGCAGGCCCGCCGCCACAAGCCAATCCTCGACCCGCACGCCGTCGTACCACCAGTCGTGATTGCCCAGCACCGCGACGACGCCGAGCGGCGCTTCGAGCGCGCCAAGCGCGGCGACGCCTTCTTCAAGCGCGGTGTTGGCGCGAGCACTGCGTTCGTCGGGGCCGAGATGGTTGGAGATGTAGTCACCGGCGAGGAGGATGAGATCAGGCGCTTCGGCGTTCATCCGCGCAGCGATCCGGCGAACACGCGCGGGGCTCATCTGCGGCCCGCCGACGTGCAAGTCGGCGATGACGCCGATGCGGACCGGCGGACCCGTCCACGCGGGGCTCGCAATTTCCACCTGGCGCACGACCAGTCCGGCGGGCTCGATCAAAAACGCCCAGACACACAGCGCCCACGCGACGCTCACGGCGGCCGTGAACGCCTGCACGGCCCGGACGCGCTTCAACCGGCGACTGCGCCAGAGGAAAACTCCAAGCGTCAGCGGCCAACCGAGCGCCCCAATCCACGCCAGCGCATGAACGATGTGGGCGAAGGTCATCAGCGATTGCGCTCCAACACGATCGACCCGGTTCGATAACGGACCCCGCCGCCTCGGGCCATTCGGCCATGCAGCTTCGGAGCCAGCGCGTCGAAGAGCGCCCTTCCACGCACGCCGTTCTTAACGGGGCCTTAACGGCGTCGCGAGAGTCCTGCGGCCGAGCGTCAGGAGCCAACGACCTGACGAAGAAAGCCCGCCTCGCCGCCTCGGTCCCGATCGTCACAGTGCTCTGCGTCGGCCTGACGGACGGCGCTTCGGCGCAGACGGAGATCACGACGGGCGACTTTGAGGACGCCGGATGGTCGGGCGAGATGAGCCTCGCGGGCTCGGCGAAGACCGGCAACACGGAATCGACCGACCTCGCCGTCGAGGGATCGGTCGGCTACGACACCTCGCGCTGGCGGCATCTGTTCGGCGCGACCTACGACTGGGGCTCGGCGGACGGGACCGACACAAAGAACCGCTTCGCAACCAGCTACGAAGCAGCGCGCCTGCTCAATCACCGCCTCTATGGCTTCGGGCGCGGCGCCTACGAGCTCGACGAGTTCGACGGCTACGACTACCGCGCGATCGTCGGCGGCGGACTCGGCTACGACGTGCTCGCCGGAGATGTGCGTTCTTGGAGCGTTCAAGCCGGCCCCGCCTATCGTCACGACGAGGTCGAAGCCGTCTTCGACGACATGGACATGCTTCTCGCACCGGCGGAGACGCAGACGAGCATCGCACTCATCCTCGGCAGCCGGTTCGAGGCTCAGATCAATGAAGCGGTGGATTTCTCCAACGACACCGACGTGACCTCCAGCGAAGACACGACGACGATCTTCAACCGCGCGGCTTTGACGGCCGAGCTGACGGGCGGATTCTCGGCGCGCTTTTCGCTCGAAGCCGCCCACGACACCAGCCCCCCGCTCGGCGCGGAAGCGACCGATACAACGACCCGCGCGGCGCTGGTGTACGCGTTCGGGGGAGACTGAGCCTTACGCCGCCTCGGCCGCCAGCTCTTCGGCCTTCTTCACCGCGTCCTCGATCGTGCCGACCATGTAGAAGGCCGGCTCGGGGAGGTGGTCGAACTCGCCAGCGCACAGGCGCTTGAAGCCCGAGACCGTGTCCTTGACGTCGACCTGAACGCCCGGAGAACCGGTGAACACCTCGGCGACGTCGAAGGGCTGGGAAAGAAACCGCTCGATCTTGCGCGCCCGCGCAACGACCAGCTTGTCCTCTTCCGACAGTTCATCCATGCCGAGGATGGCGATGATGTCCTGA
>JASFUX010000028.1:0-19316 GCA_050050115.1 Maricaulaceae bacterium
CCTTCCAGCGCACCTGGCTGCGGCCGGACAATGCGACGGTGTTCGTCGTCGGCGACACGACGCTTGAAGAGATCACCCCGATCCTCGAGCGTGCGTTCCGCCGCTGGAACGCGCCGTCGGATCCGATCCCGACCAAGAACATCGCCGAGATCGAGCTGCCGGACAGCCCGCGGGTGATCCTCATCGACCGACCGGGCGCGCCGCAGTCGCAAATCCTCGCCGCGCACCTCGCCCCGCCTTACGGCTCGGATCGCGACCTGGCGATCGACACGTTCAACGACGCGCTGGGCGGGCTGTTCACTTCGCGGATCAACATGAACCTGCGCGAGGACAAAGCGTGGTCCTACGGCGCGCGCAGCCAGTTCGTTTCGGCCGTCGGCCAGCGTCCGTTCATGATCTCCGCACCTGTGCAGACCGACCGCACCGGCGACTCGCTGCGCGAAATTATCCGCGAGCTAGACGAGATCAACGCCGGCAATCCCGTCACCACGGCGGAGATGGACGCGTCCGTCGCCAACGCGGTGCGCGCCTTGCCCGGCCAGTACGAAACCTCGAGCGCCGTGCTATCGAGCCTCGTCTCGGCCGCGCGCTACGGCCGGCCGCTCGACTACGCGGCGACCGTGCCCGAGCAGCTTGAAGGCCTGACGCTCGACGAGGTGCGCGCAGTCGGACAGGATATCATTCATCCGAATGCGCTCGTCTGGCTGATCGTCGGGGACCTAGACGAGATCGAAGAACAGGTCGCCGAGGTCGGTATCGCCCCGATCGAGATCTGGGACGCGGACGGCAACGTGATGGAATAGCATCCGCCGCCTGCGGGCTTGCTTCGAGGAGCCGATCAGGGCAAAGCACAGCGAACCGCCCGGTCGTTCCTCGAGGTCCATGCGCGACTCGCATCGCTTCGCTCACCGGCGCCTGCTCGGCGTCCAAGGGCTCTCGCGCCCGGACGCTGAAGTCATTCTCGATCTCGCCGATGAATACGTCGCTCTGTCGCGACAGGCCGAGAAGAAGGAATCGCGCCTGCGCGGCCGCACCCAGATCAACCTCTTCTTCGAGCCGTCCACGCGCACTCAGAGCTCGTTCGAGATCGCCGGCAAACGCCTCGGCGCCGACGTGATGAACATGTCCGTCGGCAGCTCGTCGGTCGCCAAGGGCGAGACCCTGCTCGATACGGCAGTCACCTTGAATGCGATGCGACCCGATCTGCTTGTGGTCCGGCATTCGGCCTCAGGCGCGGTCAATTTGCTTGCCCAGAAGGTCGACTGCGCCGTGGTGAACGCCGGAGACGGCAGCCACGAGCACCCGACGCAGGCCCTCCTCGACGCCCTGACGATCCGCCGCCGCAAGGGAAACCTCGAGGGCCTCACTGTGGCGATCTGCGGGGACGTCCGCCACAGCCGCGTCGCCCGCTCCAATGTGATCTTGCTGCAGCTCATGGGCGCTCAGGTCCGCCTCGTCGCACCGCCGACGCTCATGCCGCCCGGCGCGGAGAATTGGGGCGCGACAGTGTTCCACGATCTTGAGGCCGGCGTTGACGGCGCCGACGTGATCATGGCCCTGCGGCTGCAGAGCGAGCGGATGGACGGCGCCTTCCTGCCCTCGGCGCGGGAGTACTTCCGCTTCTGGGGTCTCGATCGCGACAAGCTCGCCCGCGCCGCGCCCGGCGCGCTGGTAATGCATCCCGGGCCGATGAACCGCGGCGTCGAGATCGACTCCCAGATCGCGGATGATCCCGAGATTTCGCTGATCACCGAACAGGTTGAGATGGGCGTCGCCGTGCGCATGGCCGTGCTCGACCTGCTCGCCCATCCGGCCTCGAACGAAGAGCCCGCCGCGCCGAAGAGGTCGCGACGATGACCGCGCCGCTGCTTTTCATCAACGCGCGGCTGATCGATCCGGCAAGCGGGCGCGACGAAACCGGCTGGCTGCTCTGCCGCGACGGCGCGATCGCCGACCTCGGCGCCGGCGCGCCGCCCGATGTCACCGACGCCGAAGTGCGCGATCTGAACGGCCTCTGCCTCGCGCCCGGTCTGGTCGACTTGCGCGTCAGCGCCGGCGAGCCGGGTTCGGAGCACAAGGAGACGCTCGCGACCGCCAACGCCGCCGCCGTGGCGGGCGGTGTAACCACAATCGTCGTGACGCCCGAGACAAATCCCGTCATCGACGAGCCGGCGCTGATCGACTTCCTTCTGCGCCGCGCCCGCGACACCGCCGACGTCCGCGTTTACCCGGCCGCCGCTCTGACCCGCGGGCTCAAAGGCGCGGCGATGAGCGAGATCGGCCTCCTGCTCGAGGCTGGCGCGGTGATGCTTTCGAACGGCCCGTCCGCCGTGGCCGACGCGCGCGTCCTGCAGCGCGCGCTCGACTACGCCCGGGGCTTCGGCGCGCTGACGGCCGTGCGCGCCGAAGAGCCGACCCTGGCTGCGGGAGGCGTCGTGCACGAGGGCGAGTTCGCCGCACGGCTCGGGCTGACGGGCGTGCCGGTCCTCGCCGAACGCCTCGCGGTCGATCGCGACTGCGCGCTCGCGCTGGCGACCGGCGCGCGTCTCCTGCTCGATCAGCTTTCAAGCGCGGACGGGCTCAGCGCTCTCGGTGAATGGAAAACCCGCGGCGCGCCAGTGTTCGCCAGCGTCAGCGCCGCTCACCTTGTCCTGAACGAGCTCGACGTCGGCGAATATCGCACCTATGCGCGCCTCTCGCCGCCCCTGCGCGCCGAGGCCGACCGCCGCGCGCTGGTCGAGGCGCTGAAATCGGGCCTTATCGACGTCGTCGTCTCCGCTCACGACCCTCAGCCGACGGAGGACAAGCGCCGCCCCTTCGCCGAAGCGACGCCCGGCGGTATCGGGCTCGAGACCCTGTTGTCGACGCTCCTCGGCCTCGTCGCCCAGGACGATTTTACTCTCATCGAAGCGCTGCGGCCGGCCACCTCCGCCCCGGCGGACCTTCTTGGGCTGCCGCAAGGACGACTGGCGAAAGGCGCGCCCGCCGACCTGGCCGTGTTTGACCCCGCCGCACCTTGGCTCTGCGACGCCGAGCAGCTGCGCTCGAAGTCGAAGAACTCGCCGTTCGACCAACGCCGGATGACCGGCCGGGCAATACTGACGGCGGTGGGCGGCAAAGTCGTTTTCGATCGCGCCGCCGAGACCGGCCGATGAGCGCAGCCGCCGCCTACGCGCTCGCAGCGTTCGGCGGCTATCTGCTCGGCTCGATCCCGTTCGGTCTCGTCCTCACTCGTCTCGCCGGGCTCGGCGACATCCGCGCGATCGGCTCGGGCAACATCGGCGCAACCAACGTTCTGCGCACCGGCCGAAAGGACCTGGCGCTCGCCACGCTGATCCTCGACTCCGGCAAGGCCGGCGCCGCGGCGCTGATCGCCGGCGCGCTGTTCGATACGACGGCGGGCCTGGTCGCCGGTGCGGCTGCCTTTCTCGGCCATCTCTATCCCCTCTGGCTCGGGTTCAAGGGCGGCAAGGGAGTCGCGACCTTCTTCGGGGTCCTGCTCGCCGCCGCCTGGCCGGTCGGGCTTCTCTCCGGCGCGAGCTGGATCGCTACGGCGGCGGTATTTCGCATCTCGTCTTTGAGCGCGCTTGTCGCCGCTGCGCTCGCGCCGGCGATCGCCCTCGCCTTTGGCCGTCCGGACGTCGCCCTCATGGCGCTCGGTCTCTCCGCTCTCATCTACTGGCGGCATCGGGCGAACATCTCCCGGCTCCTTAGAGGCGAGGAGCCGAAGATCGGGGCGAACAAATCGTGAGCCCGCGGGAGCTTTCCGAGGCCGAGCGGCTCGACTGGTTGCGCCTGGCGCGCACGCGGCGCGTGGGGCCGGTCACCTTCGCCGAGCTGATCAAGCGCTATCGCGAGCCCGCCAAAGCAATCGCGGCGCTCCCCAATCTGGCGCGGCGCGGCGGCGGCAAAGTCGGGACCATTCCGTCGGTCGACGCGGCGCGAGCGGAGATGAACGCCTGCGAAGAGGCCGGCGCGCGCGTGCTGATGAGTTGCGAGCCGACGTTCCCCGCCCTCTTGCGCGCAGTCGACCCGCCGCCGCCAGTAATCTCCGTCATCGGCGATGTGAATCGTCTTACGGACCCGTGCGTGGCGATCGTCGGTGCACGAAACGCCTCCGCGATCGGTCGACGATTCGCTCAAGACGTCGCGGCCGAACTCGGCGCAATGGGCTACGTCGTCGTGTCGGGCCTTGCGCGCGGGGTCGATGGCGCGGCCCACCAGGGCGCGCTCAGGACCGGAACGGCCGCAGTCGTCGCCGGCGGCGTCGACCATGTCTATCCGCCCGAGCACGAGGAGCTGCGCGCCCGCATCGCCGAAAGCGGCGCGATCGTCAGCGAGAATGCGCCGGGTTATGCGCCCAGCGCCCGCGATTTCCCGCGGCGCAACCGGCTGATCTCAGGTCTGTCGCTCGGCGTCGTCGTGATCGAGGCCGCGGCGCGCTCGGGCTCGCTGATCACCGCGCGCTGCGCCGCAGAACAGGGCCGCGAGGTCATGGCCGCGCCCGGCTCGCCGCTCGACCCGCGCGCCAAAGGAAGCAACCAGCTGATCCGCGACGGCGCGAGCTTGGTCGAAAGCGCTGAAGACATCCGCGACGTGCTTGAAGGCGCGAGCCTGCGAAGCGCGCGCGAACGCGAGGGCGGCGCCTACGAAGACCCGCCCGTAGACGAGCAGCACCTTGAAGCCGAAGCTGATCGGGTGCGCGAGAAAGTTCTGGAGCTGCTTTCGCCGACGCCCACACCGCGCGACGAAATCATCCGCTACGCCGACGCGTCGGCGTCCGCGGTCGTTGCGGCGCTTGTAGAGCTTGAGCTGGCGGGATCGGCGGTGATGCTGCCTGGCGGCCTCGTCGCGCTTGGCGCGCCCGCGTCGCGATGATGTCAGGCCGCAGCCCGCTCGGCGATCGTTTCAAAGCGCACCACAAGGTCGTCGAGACCGTGCTCGCGCGCGATCGTGCACAGGTCCTGCGCGATCTCGCCCACTTCATCGGACGAGCTTGCTTCGTCGGTCATGATCGCGTCGAGTTCGCTCGCCTGAGCGTCCAGATAGGCCGAGATTTCAGCCTTCGTCACGCCGGTTGACCCCAGCGCGGCAGTGAATGTTTCAAATACGGACTTATCAACCATATCGTGTGCTTATCCGGAATGCGCGTTAAGGTGCAACATAAAGTTTGAGCGCCGAGCCGTTGACAGCGGCCGCCCCCGTCCTCACGTTCCCGCCTCGCACGGCTCCCAAGAACGAGGCTCGGATGAACGTCGTAGTCGTTGAATCGCCTGCGAAAGCAAAGACCATTAACAAGTACCTCGGCGGTGACTATCAGGTCCTTGCAAGTTTCGGGCACGTTCGCGATTTGCCCTCGAAGAACGGCTCGGTCGATCCCGAGCAGGACTTCGCGATGACCTGGGAAGTCGACTCGAAGTCCCAGAAACACGTCAAAGCGATCGCCGACGCGGTCAAAGGCGCGGACAAGCTGATCCTCGCCACCGACCCCGACAGAGAGGGCGAGGCGATCTCCTGGCATCTGCTTGAGGTGCTGGCCAAGCGCCGCGCCTTGAAGGACATCGAGGTCCAGCGGGTGGTGTTCAACGCCATCACCAAGTCCGCCGTGCTCGAGGCGATGTCCCATCCGCGCAACGTCGACATGGAGCTGGTCGAGGCCTACCTCGCCCGCCGCGCCCTCGACTATCTCGTCGGCTTCACGCTCTCGCCCGTGCTCTGGCGCAAGCTTCCCGGCGCGCGCTCGGCCGGCCGCGTCCAGTCGGTGGCTCTGCGACTCATCACCGATCGCGAGATGGAGATCGAGGCGTTCAAGGCGATCGAGTACTGGAGTGTCGAGGCCGAGGTGCGCGCGGCGGAGGGCGCCGGCTGGACCGACCCGTTCGCCGCGCGGCTGGTCACGCTCGACGGCAAGAAGCTCGACAAGCATGGTCTCGGCAATGAAGCCGCCGCGACCGCCGCCGTCGAAGCGATCACTCGCTCGGACTTCTCCATTGAGTCGGTCGAGGCCAAGCCGACCAAGCGCAACCCCGCCCCGCCCTTCACCACGTCGACGCTGCAGCAAGAGGCGGCGCGCAAGCTCGGATTTTCCGCCGACCGCACGATGCGGGTCGCCCAACGCCTTTATGAGGGCGTCGACATTGGCGGCGAGACGACGGGCCTCATCACCTACATGCGGACCGACGGCGTGCAGATGGCGCCCGAAGCGCTCTCCCAGGCGCGCGAGGCGATCTCTGCGCGGCACGGCGATAGCTACCTGCCAGAAAAGCCGCGCTACTATTCGACCAAAGCGAAGAACGCCCAGGAGGCCCACGAGGCTATCCGCCCGACCAGCTTCATGCGGCATCCGGACGGTCTTCATCTCGAAGCCGATCAGAAGAAGCTCTACGGCCTTATCTGGCGGCGCGCGATCGCCAGCCAAATGGCCGCCGCCGAGATCGAGCGCACCACGATCGAGATCGTCTCATCGGACAAGCAGACCGGCCTTCGAGCCACCGGCAGCGTCATCACCTTCGACGGCTTCATCGCGATCTACCGCGAAGGTCTCGACGACGCCGACGACGAGGACGCCGAGGGCCGGTTGCCGAAGGTGAGCCAAGGCGCGGCCGCCAAGGCCGACAAGGTCAAACCCGAGCAGCATTTCACCCAGCCCCCGCCCCGCTTCACCGAGGCCTCGCTGGTCAAGGAGATGGAGAAGCTCGGCATCGGCCGGCCCTCGACCTACGCTTCGATCCTCTCGGTGCTGCGCGACCGCGAATACGTCCGCATGGAGCAAAACCGCTTCCATCCCGAGGACAAGGGCCGCCTGGTCACCATGTTCCTCGAGAACTTCTTCAAGCGATACGTGGAATACGACTTCACTGCGGCGCTCGAAGAGAAGCTCGACAAGGTCTCGGCCGGCGAGCTGTCCTGGAAAGCCCTGCTCGAGGAGTTCTGGCGCGACTTCTCGGCGGCGACGTCGGAGATCAGCGAGCTGCGCATCGCCGAGGTCATCGACAAGCTGGACGAAGCGCTCGGCCCGCACGTTTTTCCTGAACGAGAGGACGGCGCCGATCCGCGTAAATGCCCGTCCTGCGACGACGGACGCTTGAGCCTGAAGATCGGCAAGTTCGGCGCTTTCGCAGGCTGCTCGAACTACCCCGAGTGCAAATACACGCGCCCCTTGGGCGTCTCTGAAGAGGAGGCCGCTGCGGCGGCGGACACCTCGCTCGGCGCCGACCCGGACACCGGCCTTGAGGTGTTCTTGAAGACCGGCCGCTTCGGCCCCTACGTACAACTCGGCGAAGAAGACAAGCCCAAGCGGCAAGGGTTGCCCAAAGGCTGGTCCCCCGCCGACGTCAATCTCGAAAAGGCGCTCCAGCTCCTCGCTCTGCCGCGCGAGGTCGGTCCGCATCCGGAAGACGGCAAGATGATCACCGCCGGCATCGGGCGCTACGGTCCTTTCGTTCTCCACGACGGAACCTATGCGAACCTCAAGGACGCCGAGGAGGTGTTCGAGATCGGCCTCAACCGCGCCGTCACGGTGATCGCGGAGAAGCGCGCCAATCCCGGTCGCGGCCGAGGGCGCGCCGCCGCCAAGCCCGCGCGCGAACTCGGCGAGCACCCGACGACCGGCAAGCCCATCGGCGTCTACGACGGCCGCTACGGACCTTACGTGAAGCACGAGAAGACCAACGCCACCCTGCCCAAGGATCTTTCGATCGAAGAGGTCACGCTTGAGCAAGCCGTCGAACTGATCGACGCGAAAGCGGCCAAGGGCGGCAAGAAAAAGCCGGCGAAGAAGGCCGCGACCAAGAAAACCGCCAAGCCGAAGGCCAAGAAAAAGGCTGCTGCGGACTAGTGCCTGACGCGCCTAATCCTGGAGATCTTGGAACAGGCGACATCGACCGAGACGCCGTGCTCGCCCTCATCCGCGAGCACCACGGCGCCTGGGGCAAGCGCGAGATCGCGCGCGCGCTGAAGCTCGCCGCCCACGAAAAGACGGCGCTCAAAGCCCTGCTGCGCGAGCTGGAGCACGAAGGCCGCATCGAACGCAGCAGCCGCCGGGGCTACGTCGTTGTCGGCGACGCGCCCAAGGTCGCTGTCGTCGAATTCACCGGTCATGACGAAGACGGCGACCTGATCGGCCGGCTCGCGACGCACCACGAAGATCACGCCGGTCCGGTGATCCGTCTGGTCGAACAGCGCGGACGACGCGCGGCCCAGCCCGCCCTCGGCGTCGGCGATCGCGCTCTTGCGCGGCTGCAGCCGGCCGAGGACGGCGTTCTCGAAGCCCGGGTCATCAAGAAGCTGCCGCGCGAGCGTCGACGCATGGTCGGTGTCGTCCGGCGCGGCCCCCACGGTCTTCAAATCGAGTCGGCCGAACGCGGCGGGCGCGGCGGCTACGCCGTGCGCGGTGCGGAAACGCATCAGCTCGAGGACGGCGATCTCGTCGCCTTCACGACCGAGCCCGAGCGCAGGCGCGGTCTGCGCCTCGCCCACGTCTCAGAGGTGATCGGCCGCGCCGACGGCCCGCACGCCGCCACGGTCCTCGCCGCTCACGCACACGGGATCGAAGACGGGTTCGCCGATGCGGAGATCAAAGAAGTCGAGAGCTTGAAGCCGGTGACGGTGAAGGGCCGCGAAGATCTCACCAAGATCCCTCTGATCACCATCGACCCCGAAGACGCGCGCGACCACGACGACGCCGTCTGGGCCGAAGCGGATTCCTCTGAGGGCAACAAAGGCGGCTTCACCGTCATCGTCGCCATCGCCGACGTCGCCGCCTACGTCCGCCCCGGCGGCGCGCTCGACCGCGGGGCGGAGCGGCGCGGCGTATCGACCTATTTCCCCGACCGGGTCGCGCCAATGCTGCCCGAGCGGTTGTCGACCGACCTCTGCAGCTTGAAAGAAAATGAGCCCCGCCCTTGCCTCGCCGTGCGCATGACCTTCAACGCCCAAGGCGACAAGGTTCGCCATCGCTTCGTACGCGGCTGGATGCGCTCTGCGGCCAAGCTCTCCTACGAGCAGGCCCAGCGCGCCATCGACGGCGAACCAGATGAAACGGCGGCGCCCTTGCTCGCTCCGGTCTTGAAACCGCTGTGGGCGGCCTACAAGGCGGTCAGCGCCGCGCGGGAGCGACGCAATCCGCTGGAGATCGTCGCGCCGGAACGCCGGATCCTGCTCGACGACGCCGGCCGCGTGCGCGAAATCGTCAAGCGCGCGCCGCTCGACGCTCACAAGCTGATCGAAGAGTTCATGATCCAGGCGAACGTCTCCGCCGCTGAAACGCTCGAGAAAAAGAAGCGCACCTTCATCTACCGTGTCCACGAAGAGCCGGCGCGCGAAAAGATCGATGCGCTGACGGACTTTCTACCGCAAGTCGGGCTCAAGTGGTCGAAAGGCGAACGCGCAACGACCAAGCGCTTCAACGCGCTGCTCGACCGCGCCGCGAAGTCCGAACATGCCGAGGTGGTCAACGAAATGGTGCTGCGCACGCAATCGCAGGCCGTCTATTCGACCGAGAACCTCGGCCACTTTGGCTTGAACCTGGCGCGCTATGCTCACTTCACTTCGCCGATCCGTCGGTATGCGGATCTGACCGTCCACCGCGCGCTCATCGCCTCGCTCAGCCTACCGGACGCGGCGGACGCTGAAGGCGAGGACGAGGCAAGGCTTGCGGGCGTCGCCGAGCGCATCTCGACCGCGGAACGCCGCGCCATGGCCGCCGAGCGCGACGCGGCGGACGGCTACCTTTCCGCCTACCTCGCCGACCGCGTCGGCGCGGTGTTCAAGGCGCGCATCACCGGGCTCAACCGCGCGGGCTGCTTCGTCCGCTTGCTCGAAACGGGGGCCGAGGGCCTCGCGCCCGCCAGCCGACTGGGCGAAGAGCGCTTCCACCACGACGCGCGCGCGCAGGCCTTGGTCGGCGAGCGCTCCGGCGCGCGCTATCGCCTGGGCCGGCCGGTCGAGGTGCGGCTGATCGAAGCGACGCCGGTATCGGGGGGCTTGCTGTTCGACATCCTGACCGAGCCGGAGAAAGGCGACCGGCCGACCAGGCGCGGCCGCGGCGGGACAAAGCAAGGTCGCGGCGGCGCGCGGCGGCGCTCGAAGCATTCGCGATCCTAGTTGTCGCGCCCGCGCGAGACCGGGCTATCATGCCGGCCAACCGGGGAGGACGTATTGGTGATACAAGAGGCGACGACCAAGGCGCAGACGCGCCGCGTCCGACCGCGGCCGGCGGCGACGCTCGTGCTGTTGCGCGAGGGCGCTGGCGGCCTCGAGGTTCTGATGGGCCGGCGTGCGCTCAAGCACCGCTTCATGCCCGGCAAGATGGTCTTCCCCGGGGGCCGCGTAGACGCGAGCGATGCCGCAGGTCCCGCGGACGGCCCGCCGCCGGAGCCCGGCGCCGCGATCCTCAGGCGTCGCTGGGGCGAGCGGCGCGCCTTCGCGCCGGCGCTCGCCGCGATCCGGGAAACCTACGAAGAAACCGGGCTGCTGGTCGGCCGCGCCGTCAGCGACACGGACATGTCCGTCGCGCCCGCCCCGTGGGCGCCGTTTGAAGCGGCCGGGCTGACGCCGGCCGTCTCCCGGCTGAAGCTGATCGCCCGCGCGATCACCCCCGCGTCCCGGCCAATGCGCTTTGACACTTGGTTCTTCATGGCGCGCGCGGAAGAACTCGACCTCGGCGGAACCGAGCGCCCGAGCGCCGAACTAGAGGAAGTCGCCTGGTTTCCCTTGGCGACCGCTCACAAGGAGGACTGCCCGCGGATCACCGAGGCCATGCTGGCGGAGATCAACCGACGCGTCCGCGCCCCCGAGGACGAGCCCCCGATGTTCGTCCGCACCATCAAAGAGAAGTCCGTGCGCGTGACGCTGACCTGAGGCGCGCCGCCGATATTGACATCACGCCCGCGATGAACATGATCCCGGCCTCGCGCTGCGGAGAGACGTCATGGCCAAGCCGACCACCATCAAGATCCGGCTCAATTCGACCGCCGACACCGGCTACTTCTACGTCACCAAGAAGAACACCCGGACCATGACCGAGAAGATGGTCGTGCGGAAGTACGACCCCGTCGCCCGCAAGCACGTCGAATTCAAGGAAGGCAAGATCAAGTAAGGCGCTGACGCCGCTTGATTTTCTCTCAGCGCAAGACGCTGATCATCACGCTGCGTCGGGCCGTTTGACGCGGGCCAGCACGACGCGGTTGCGGCCGCGCTGCTTGGCCGCATAGAGCGCCTGGTCGGCGCGCTTGATCAGCCGGTTGAGGTCGTCGCCCGGCTCCAGGCTGGCCACTCCGAGACTGACCGTCACGTCCAGCTCGACGCCCTTCGCCGCCGAGATCGGCTTGTCCTGAACCGCTCGGCGGATCCGCTCGGCGACCGAGCGCGCGGCGTCGAGATCGGCGTCCGGCATGATCACCACGAACTCCTCGCCGCCGTAGCGGCAGGCGGCGTCGATGGCGCGCACGTTGATCGCCAGCCGGCCGGCGAACTCGCGCAACACCACGTCCCCGGCGTCGTGGCCGTGGGCGTCGTTGATCTGCTTGAAGTGGTCGATGTCCGCGATGATGACCGCGACCGACTTGCCTTCCCCGTGCGCCGACGAGATCAGCTCGGTCAGCTGGGAGTTGAGATAGCGCCGGTTGTGCAGGCCCGTCAGCTGGTCGGTGACCGCCATCTCCAGGCTATGATCGAGGCTGGCGCGCAGGTAGTCGGCGTAGCGCTTGCGCTTGACCAGGGTGCGCACCCGCGCGTCGAGCTCCTGGGCGTCCGACGGCGAGGACAGGACGTCGTTGACCCCGATGTCGAGCGCCCGGACCAGCCGGTCGCGATCAGCCTCGTCAACGATGGCCAGCACGGGCAGGCGCCGCGTCGCTTCGTCCGAGCGCAGCCGCGCCGCAAGGCGCAGCCCGTCGAACGAGCGCGCTTTCAAGTCGAGAATGATCAGATCCCACGGTCCGCGCGCCGCAGCGACCGCGCGCCGCGGGTCGGTCTCGAGCTGGGGGTGATGTCGCTCGGAAAGACGCTCGACGAGCCGCTCTCCAATCCGCCCCGGATCGTCGACCACGAGGATGCGCGAGCCCTCCGCAACGTCGACCGCCGGGTTGACGCCGTCGCCTTCGGCGATGACGCCGATCTCGCGTCCCGACTGTCGACGCGAACGCAGCTCGTCCATCACCGACTTCAGCCGCAAGAGGCTGCGCACCCGGGCGAACAGGATCACGTCGTCGATCGGCTTGGTCAGAAAATCGTCGGCGCCCGCCTCGAGGCCGCGCACCCGGTCCTCGGGCTGATCGAGCGCCGTGACCATGACGATGGGGACATGGCTGTGGGCGGGGTCTTGCTTGATGATGCGCGTGGCTTCGTAGCCGTCCATGCGCGGCATCATCACGTCCATGAGGATCAGATCGGGCGAATGGGTCTTGGTCGCCTCGATCGCCTCGACCCCGTCGTTCGCGGTAACGACGTCGAAGTACTCTGTCTCCAGGCGCGCCTGCAGCAGCCGCCGGTTCGGCTCATGGTCGTCGGCGACGAGAATGCGGCCGGCCATCCGCGATCTCCCCGCGCCTAGTCCTTCAGGAACTGTTCGACGGTCTGAAGAAACGACGCAACGGTAATCGGCTTGGAGATGTAGGCTTCACAGCCGCCTGCGCGGATGCGCTCTTCGTCGCCTTTCATCGCGAATGCCGTAATCGCAACGACCGGGATCTCCTTAAGATCGGTATCTTCCTTAAGCCATCCGGTAACCACGAGGCCTGAGACCTCGGGCAGCTGAATGTCCATCAGGATAAGATCGGGTCTGTGCTCGCGAGCGAGTTCGACCGCCTTCATGCCCTCGCGGGTCTGAAAGGTCTCATAGCCCTTCGCTTCGAGCAGATCATGAAACAGCTTCATGTTCAGCTCGTTGTCTTCGACGATGAGAACCTTCTTGGGCATTGCTTGCAGCATCTAACCGCTCGTCCGACCGAATCGACGCACTCCGACTCGCGCGAGAGCTTGGCGGGCGCGGGTTAACCCTGAGTAACGATCTTCGTCCCAGCAGGCGTCTGCTCGGCGCTATATTAAATCGAATATGAACTCGGTTCGATAAATCCAAGTGAAGCCGCTGCAGCGGATCGCGCCCAATACATGTGGACGACCATGCGATTAGGTGTGGATATCGGCGGTACTAAGCTCGAAACAGCGTTTTTGGGCCCAGACGGCGCGATTCTAGCCCGCGTTCGTCGTCCAACGCCGCCGGACTATGATTCGCTCGTGCGCGCAGTGGCGGACCTTGTCGCCGAGTGCGAGCGCGAAGCCGGCGCGCCGCTTGGCGCGGCGCGCATCGGCGTCGCCCATCCGGGCTCGATCAGCCCCGCCACAGGGCTCATCCGCAACTCCAACTCGACGTGGCTCAACGGCCGGCCGCTCGATCGGGACCTTGCGACCGCATTCGGCCGGCCCGTCAGGCTGAGCAACGACGCGGACTGCTTTGCGCTCTCCGAAGCCGTCGACGGCGCCGGCGCGGGCGCCGAGATTGTCTTCGGCGTCATCCTCGGCACCGGCGTCGGCGGCGGGGTGGCCGTCGGGGGCAAGCTGCTCGACGGCGCGCAGGCGATCGCCGGGGAATGGGGCCACACGCCCCTGCCCTGGCTCCAACCCGACGAGTTTCCGGGGCCGACCTGCTGGTGCGGCAAAGCGGGCTGCATCGAGACCTTCTTGTGCGGACCGGCGTTGAGCGCCTCCTACGAGGCGATTTGCGGAGCGAAGGTAGATGGCCAGGAACTCGCCGCGCGCGCACACGCCGGAGAGCCAGCCGCCCGCACCGCGCTCGAGCTTTACGTCCATCGCCTCGCCCGCGCGCTGGCGGGCGTGATCAACCTGCTCGATCCCAACGTGATCGTCCTGGGCGGCGGAGTGTCCAACATCGCCGGCCTCGCCGAGGCCGTGCAGGCGCAGCTCGGCGAGCATGTCTTCTCAGACGTCGTGCGCACGCGGGTCGTCAAGAACCGGCACGGCGACTCCTCGGGCGTACGCGGCGCGGCGTGGCTCTGGCACGCGGGCGATGCGGACGAATGATCGCGAGCGGACCGTCCGCCGGCTGGTGCCGGGACTGCCTCGCGCCCGTTCCGGCGCTCGCGCCGCCTCGTTGCTCCGATTGCGGATCGCGCCGCTTCGCCGTTCACCCGGAGATCGCAACGCTGTCGATCGCCCATATCGACTGCGACGCTTTTTACGCCGCAGTTGAAAAGCGCGACGATCCGAGCCTCGCTGAACGTCCCCTGATCATCGGCGGCGGCCGCCGCGGCGTCGTTTCGACAGCCTGCTACATCGCGCGCGCCTTCGGCGTGCATTCCGCCATGCCGATGTTCAAGGCGCTCGAGCTCTGTCCGGACGCAACCGTGCTCAAACCGCAGATGGCTAAGTACGTCGCCGAGTCCAAGCGCGTGCGCGCGCTCATGGACGAGATCACACCCATCGTCGAGCCGCTGTCCATTGACGAGGCGTTCCTCGACCTGTCCGGCACCGAGCGCGTGCACCATGCGCCGCCGGCGCTGACGTTGATCCGCCTGCAAACCCGCATCGAGGAAGAAGTCGGCATCACCGTTTCGGTCGGCCTGGCGCCAAACAAGTTCCTGGCGAAGATCGCGTCGGATCTCGACAAGCCGCGCGGCTTCTCCGTGATCGGCGCGGCCGAGGCAGAAGACTTCCTCGCCGACAAGCCAGTGAGCATCATCTACGGCGTCGGACCGGCCATGGCGAACGCCCTCGCCAAGGACGGCTATCATAAGATCAAGGACCTCCGACGCGCCAGCGAGCGCGAGTTGGCGAACCGCTACGGCGAGACCGGTTTGCGGCTCTATCGGCTGGCGCGCGGCGAGGACGCGCGCGCGGTGAACACGACCCGCGGCCGCAAGAGCATCTCGTCGGAGACGACGTTCAATCAGGATCTCCATCGCCTCGAAGACCTCGAAGCGGCGCTCTGGCGGCTTTGCGTGCGCATGACCGACAGCGCCAAGGCGAAAGGCTGGGCTGGTCGGACCGTAACGTTGAAGCTCAAAACCTCCGATCACCGCATCCGTACGCGGCGACGCACGCTCGAGCAGCCCACGCAGCTCGCCGAAACGGCCTTTCGCGTCACCCAGGAGTTGTTGCGGCCGGAAGCCGACGGTCAGCCTTATCGCCTCATCGGCGCGGGACTGAGCGATCTTGAGCCCGCGGGACCGGACGCGGCCGACCTTCTCGACCCCGGCGCTGCGCGACGCGCGGCCGCCGAGCGCGCCGCAGACAAAGCACGGGCGCGCTTCGGCGACGACGCCGTTCAGAAAGGTCGCGGGCTTCGGCCCAAGAGCTGAGGCGCGCCGCTCTCCGATGCTGCACTTTCGCGGCGGCTGGACCACCTCGCGCCGCTGATTGTGCACAGCAACATAAAAGGTCGTCGGCTCCAGCCGGGACGACCCGCGATCGTGCAATTCCGACATTCGAATTTTGCACTGCAACAGAGCGGTGGTCAGTGGCATAGTCGCGCTCGTGCGGAACATATTGCACAAAATCAATAAGATATGACGCACGCCTACAGGTGGGTGAGGGTTTCGAGTCGCGTGCTCGAAGCCTTTACGCAATTGCGAGAGAAATCTGCGCCAGGAGGCCGGATTTCGCATGCGCTGCGGACAACGATCCAAGGCGCTCCACCTTGCGAGGCGCTCCCCCGCCTCGCGTCGAAAGGAGAGAACTATGTCTGGTCGAATTTCAGTGAAATCCGCTTTTGGCTCGGCGCTCGCCGCCGGTCTCGGCGCCTTCGCTCTCGGCTCCGCCGCTCCGGCGGAAGACCTCGCAGAAGACGCCATCGAGTTCGAATTTGCGTTCGCGTACCAACCTTCCGCCGTTCAGACGGAAGACGGTGCGGCCGAGGTCTATCGCTCCCTGACGACCAAGGCCCGACGCGCCTGCGAGCGCGACGCCATCGGCAGCTACACGCCGACGGTCGATCAGGCGTGCGCGGCGGGTCTCGTCAGCCAGGTCGTCTATGAGATCGGCGCACCGGTGCTGACGGCGGTGCACGCCGCCTCGCCCTACTACGTTGTCGAAGTCGACGACGCCGCGGTGCAAGTCGCCGCGCAGTAGCGCTTTGATCTACCGAGATTGACGCGCAAAGCTCCGGCGCCGCGACGCTTCTCGCGGCGCCGGAGCAGCGGCGACCTAAAGACCCAGCCCCGACATCTCCCAAATGATCCCGCGGCGGCGCAGCTCGTCGATGATCGCGTCCGCATGGGTTTCGGGATCGGCTTGCGAGCCGTCGACATGCAGCTCGGGATTGACCGGGGTCTCGTAGGGGCTGTCGAGCCCGGTGAAGTTCTTGATCTCCCCGGCCAGCGCCTTGGCGTAGAGCCCCTTGGGGTCGCGCTCGGCGCAGACGTCGAACGGGGTGTCGACGAAGATCTCGACGTATTCGTCGTCCTCGACCAGCTCGCGCACCATCCGCCGCTCGTTGCGATAGGGCGAGATGAACGAGCAGATCACGATCAGGCCGGCGTCGACGAACAGCTTGGCCACCTCGCCGATCCGGCGGATGTTCTCGACCCGGTCGATCTCGGTGAAGCCGAGATCCTTATTCAAACCATGCCGGATATTGTCGCCGTCGAGCACGTAGGTGTGCTTGCCCATCGAGGTGAGCTTGCGGTCGACGAGATTGGCGATCGTCGATTTGCCCGAGCCCGACAGGCCGGTGAACCACAAGATCGCCGCGCGCTGCTCTTTCTGGCCGGAGCGCTGCGCCTTGTCGACGTCGTGACGATGCAGATGGACATTGTCTGCGCGCCGCAGCGACTGCTCGATCATCCCCGCGCCGACGGTCTGGTAGCTGTAGCGGTCGATGATGATGAAGCCGCCCATGTCGCGGTTGTCGCGATAGGGGTCGAACACGATCGGCCGGGCGGTTTCGAGCTTGCAGAGGCCGATCTCGTTGAGCTCGAGCGTGCGCCCTTCGGCGTGCTCGAAGGTGTTCACGTCGATCTTGTGGGCAAGCTGGGTGATCGAGACCGGCGTCGTGCTCGCGCCGGTCTTCAAGAGGTAGGACCGCCCGGGCAGGAGCGCGTTCTCGTTCATCCATAGGACGTGAGCGGAGAACTGGTTGGAGACATCGGGCCTCGCCTTGGGATCGACGAGGACGTCGCCGCGGGCGATGTCGACCTCGTCTTCGAGCGCGATCGTCACTGCGTCGCCGGCCGCGGCGGTCTTGAGGTCGGCGTCGGCGGTGGCGATCCGAGCGACCTTCGAGCGCGCGCCCGAGCCGGCCACCACCACTTCGTCGCCCTGCGCAATGGTTCCGGCGATCACCTCGCCCGAGTAGCCGCGAAAATCGAGGTTCGGCCGGTTGACCCATTGCACCGGCATGCGAAACGCCGCGGCGTCCGCGTTTCCTCGCGCGCCGATCTCGACGTTCTCCAGGTGCTCGATCAACGTCGGACCGTCGAACCAGGACATCGTTTCCGAGCGCGTGGTGACGTTGTCGCCAAACCGCGCCGACATCGGGATCGGCACGACCGAAGCGAAGCCGAGCGCGTCCGAAACCTTCACGTACTCGGCGACCACCTCGTGGAAGCGCGCGCGCGAATGCTCGACCAAGTCCATCTTGTTGACTGCAAGCACCACGTGGCGGATGCCCAGAAGATGAGCGATGAAGGTGTGCCGCTTGGTCTGGGTGAGGATGCCTTTGCGCGCGTCGACCAGGATCACGGCCAGGTCCGCTGTCGAGGCGCCGGTCGCCATGTTGCGGGTGTACTGCTCATGCCCCGGCGTGTCGGCGACGATGAACTTGCGCTTTTCGGTCGCGAAAAAGCGGTAGGCGACGTCGATGGTGATGCCTTGCTCGCGCTCGGCCTCGAGACCGTCGAGCAGCAGCGCGAAGTCGAGCGACTCTCCATCTGTCGTCCCGTGACGCTCGGTGTCGCGCTCGAGTGCGGCGATCTGATCGTCGAACAAGCGCTTGGAGTCATAGAGCAGCCGGCCGATCAGCGTCGACTTGCCGTCATCGACCGAGCCGCAGGTGATGAAGCGCAACACGCCCGCCTGACCCGATCGGGTCAGCGCGTCGAGCGAGGGCACGGCGCGGATGGCGGCTTCGCTCATCAGAAGTACCCCTCGCGCTTCTTCTTCTCCATCGAGCCGCTCTCGTCCTTGTCGATCAGCCGTCCCTCGCGCTCGGACGTCCGTGCGGTGAGCATCTCAAGGACGATCTCCTCGATGCTCGACGCTTCGGACTCAATCGCGCCGGTCAGCGGATAGCAGCCCAGGGTGCGAAAGCGGATGCGTCGATCGACCGCCGGCTCCTTGGGGTCGATCGGCAGACGGTCGTCGTCGACCATCACCAGCGTGCCGTCGCGCACGACCGTCGGGCGATGCGCCGACAGATAGAGCGGCACGATCGGGATGTCCTCCTCGAGGATGTATTGCCAGATGTCGAGCTCGGTCCAGTTTGACAGCGGAAACACCCGGATCGACTCGCCGGGGCGGATCTTAGTGTTGAAGGTGCGCCAAAGCTCGGGGCGCTGATTGCGTGGATCCCAGCCGTGCTTGGCGTCGCGGAAGGAGAAGATGCGCTCCTTGGCGCGGGACTTTTCCTCGTCGCGCCGCGCGCCGCCGAAGGCTGCATCGAACTTGTACTGATCGAGCGCCTGCCTGAGCGCCTCGGTCTTCATCACCGAGGTGTGCAGCGAAGAGCCCGAGTCGATCGGATTGATCCCGCGCTCGACGCCCTCAGTGTTGACGTGGATCTTGAGATCGAGCCCAAGCCGCCGCGCCAGCTCGTCGCGGAACTTGATCATCGCCTTGAATTTCCACGTCGTATCGACGTGCAGCAGCGGGAACGGCGGACGCGAGGGCCAGAAGGCCTTCATCGCCAGGTGCAGCATCACCGAGCTGTCCTTGCCGATCGAATAGAGCATGACCGGGTTGTCGAACTCGGCGGCGACCTCGCGCATGATGTAGATGCTCTCGGCCTCGAGCGCCTTCAGATGCGCCGGCAGCGAGGAGCCGGACCGCTTGGACGGCCGGTCGACGGCGAACCGCGGCGCATAGGCGTCGATCGCCCGCTCGATCGCTGCAAGATCGGCGGCGTGGCGTGCGTCGGTCGAGCTCATCGTGCTCCTTCGCCCTCCCGCGCCTCCGCTCGCCGGCGGCGCGGCCTTCTCAGATGGGACTTCGCATCCGCAAAATCGAGGGTTCGATAAACCAGAGGGCTTTGAAGGTCCAGAAGCCTTGCGGGTCAATACGTTGCCGCACCGGCACCGCATCCTCGGGCGGGCGCCGTGTGATCGATCGGACACGTCGCACTTGGTGTGCGCGGCCCGTTGGGC
>JASFUX010000029.1:0-18940 GCA_050050115.1 Maricaulaceae bacterium
TCGGGCCGTTCGATCCGGACGCTTTCTCATGATCGTCGATCTGGCGGCGCGCGCGGCGCGTCTGCTTCCTCCCGAGGCGGCGCACCGGGCCGGGCTGCTGGGGCTTAAGCTCGGTGCGGCGCGGCGCGGTCCTCCGCCTCAAGAGTGTCCGGCGCTTGAAACGATGCTGGCGGGGCTGAAGCTGCCCAACCCGGTCGGGCTCGCGCCCGGGTTCGACAAGAACGCCGAGGTCCCGGACGAGGCGCTGCGCCTCGGCTTCGGCTTCGTCGAGATCGGCGCGGTCACGCCCAGGCCGCAGGCGGGCAACCCGCGCCCGCGCCTGTTTCGCCTTGATGAAGACCGCGCGGTGATCAACCGTATGGGCTTCAACAACGATGGCCTCGACGCGATCGCGAGAAGACTTGAGAAACGATACAGGCGCGGCGGCGTCGGGAGCGTTGGGGTCAATCTCGGGGCTAACAAGGACTCCGAAGATCGCGCCGGCGACTATGTGAAGGGGTTGGTCCGGCTCTGGGGCCTTGCTGACTATTTCACCGTCAACGTTTCCTCGCCGAACACGCCGGCGTTGCGCGAGCTGCAGGGGCGCGACGCGCTTGGCGCGTTGCTCGACCGGTTGGCCGAGGCGCGGGCGGGGCGCGCCGGCGACACGGCCGCGCCGCCGATGTTCTTGAAGGTTGCGCCGGATCTGAACGAAGACGAGATCGACGCGATCGCGTCGGCGGCGCGCGAGACCGGGGTCGACGGCCTCGTCGTCTCCAACACCACGGTCGCGCGGCCCGCCTCGCTCAAGAGTCGGTTCAAGGACGAACAAGGTGGTCTCTCTGGCCGGCCCTTGTTCGAACCCTCGACGCGGGTCCTGAAACTGTTCCGTCAGGCGACGGCGGGTCGCGTGCCCCTGATCGGTGTAGGCGGAATCGAGGACGCGGCGACCGCTTATGCGAAGATCCGCGCCGGCGCCTCCGCGGTGCAGCTTTACACGGCGATGGTGTTCGAAGGTCCGGGGCTGGCGGCGCGCATTCTCGAAGGGTTGAACGAGCTGATCCAACGCGACGGCTTCGCCCACATTGGCGAAGCCGTTGGCGTGGACGTCAAGCTTTGACGTCCCGCTCCAACGCCGGATAGTCAGCCGCCAGCGCGCCGGCGCGGGCGAGGTAGAAGAGCAGGAACGCCGTCCAGGCGCCGTGCGCGCCGAAGTTGGGCGTGAGCGTGCGGTCGAGCGCGAGGTAGATCAGCGCCGAGGCGATCCCGGCGTTGCGCATCGCGGCTGACCGCGTCGCGCCGATGAAAATCCCGTCGAGCTGCCAGGCGGCTGCGCCGAAGAACGGGATCGCCGCGCAATAGGGCAGAAACCGCAGGGCGCTCGCACGCGCCTCTTCGTCGGCGATCCAGGCGTCGAGCAGCGCCGGGCCGAAGGCGAAGGTGGCGATCATGAAGAGAAAGCCGCTGGCGAACGCGAACTCGCTGGTCAGCCGGATCGCGCGTCTGAGCGCGCTCACAGACTTCGCCCCGAAGGCGCGGCCGACCTCGCTTTCGGCCACGAACGCGTAGGCGTCGAGCACGAAGGCCCAGACGCTGACGATCTGCAAGAGCACATGGTTGCCCGCCAGCACCGCCGCGCCGAGCTTCGCCCCGATGTTGGCGAACCAGGAGAAGGAGATCACCAGCGACCAGGTGCGGATCATCAGATCGAGGTTGACCGCGAACAGCTGCTTTAGCGCGCTCGGATCGAAGACCGCTCGCGGCGCGCGCGCTTCGGATCGCCATCCGCCGCGTCGCTGCACGACCAGGTGGACGACCAAGCCCGCCATCAACGCCGAAAGCACGTCGGCGATGGCGGTCGCCCAAGCGACGCCCGCCACGCCTAGGTTCAGCCCAAAGACGAACCAGAAGTCGAGGCCGATGTTCACCGCGGAGTAAACGACCGTGACGGCCAGCACTTCGCGCGTCCGGCCTGCGCCGATGAGCCAGCCGGTCAAGGCGAACGAAGCGAAGGCGCCGATCGCGCCCAGCGCGCGGATCGAGAAGTAGACCTCGCCCAGCCGCTCGACCTTGGCCTCGCCTTGCAGCACCCAGAAGCCGAGCGCCGCGGCCGGTCCGCGCAGCACCAGGACGATGAGGCCGATCGCCAGCGCCGCGGTCAGCGCGCGCAGCACGATGAGCTGGCTTGCAGTCTGATCGTTCGCGCCCTCGGCCTGGGCGGCGAGCCCGGTCGTGCTCATCCGCAGGAAGTAGAACGACCAGTAGAAGATGTTGAACAGCACCGCGCCGAGCGCGACGCCCGCGATGTCGTCCTTGTCGCCGACGGCGCCGATCACGAAGGTGTCCGCGACGCTCGCCAGTGGCGTGGCGGCGTTGGCGAACACCATCGGCCAGGCGAGATGAAACACCCGCCGTCGGGTCAGGGGAGGTGGGGTCATAGGGCGTTGAAGAGCTGGGCGTCCGCGAAGCGAAGCTCGATCTAGCTCCTCGGCCTTCCCGCGTCGACCGAAACCGTCTCGCGCGTCTCATGCTCGGGCGCGTCCATGAACTCGCGCTCTTCGGCGAGCATGCGCCCGAGCGCGTCGCCGGAGTTCCAGGCGAGCTCGACGCGCTGGCCGAGATACCAGTCCCCGCAGGAGCCGATGGAAAGCGCCCGATCCCAGCCGAACGGCGAGCCCACCGGCCGCTCGACCATGGCATGCCGCCACAGATGGACGGCGGCGAAGACAGGTTCGGACGCTTTGAGCCGTTTACGGAAGGCCTCGATCAGCTCGCGCTCGACGTCGCCGGGCGCGGCGTCGACGTGAAGCTGGCTCCAGCTCGGTGAGGCGTGGGCGACCCAGGCCTCGACGTCCGCGCGTCCGGGCTTCGAGGCATTGCGCGCCACCCAGGAGATCGGTCCGCCGTTGATCTTCGCCGCGTCGAAGGGCGGGCGCAGGCGCTCGTCGAAGGCGAGCATCAGCGCCCAGCACGGCGCGCTTCGCGCGCGCACGGCGGCCGAAGACTGAAGCGGCGCGAGGTCGTGCAGCAGCGCAGCCGCCGTCTCGCCGGGCGTCGCCAGGATCACTGCGTGATAAAAGCCGCGCTCGCGGCCGTCGGCGAGTTTCAAGCGCCACAGCCCCGGCTCGCCGATGATCTCGGCGACTTCAGCGCTCCAGTGCACGGATAGATCGCCAAGCTGCTCCTTCAGCACCGCGCTCATCGACGGCCGGCCGACCCAGGCGAAGGCCGAGAAGGGACGGGTACCGCCCCGCTCGTCGAGGGTGACGAGCCGCGCGTCCCAGCTCTCGGCGACGCCGGCGGCGACCCAGGCGCGCACCTGTCGCGAAAAGGCGTCCTCGCGCACGGTGAAATACTGCGCGCCGTGGTCGAAACTGATCTCGCCCAGAGGCGTCTTTGCGCGCCGGGTCGACATCCGACCGCCGGGACCGCGTCCCCTGTCGAACAGCTCGATATCCCAGCCGGCGTCTCGCATCCGGCGTGCGCATGTCGCGCCCGCGATGCCGGCGCCGATCACGGCGGCGCGCTGCGTCATGGCGTTTCCCCTTCGCCCGGCGCGTGCTTCCCCCCGCCGCCGGGTCCAGCCCAAACCTACGCGATACGGTAAGCCCGCCCGGACGCCCTGAGGATCACTTCTAGCACATGAGATACAGTGAAAAAGGGGCGGGCCGCGGCCTCAGGCAGCGTGGGCGCTTTGCCCGCTCCCGTCGCGGGAGAAATAAACGCGGCGGGCGAAAGCGCGGAAGGCGCCGGTCGACAGGGCCGCGTCGAGGATCGGATTGGCCGGCGCGATATCGAGACCGGCGCGCAACAGCGACTTGACGGCGAACCGCGGCAGGCCGGGTTCGAGGACCGCCGCGGGCGGCGGGCCGTCTTGGACCAGATGCGCGGCGATCGCCGCGCCGAAGTGCCGGCCCTGCTCGATGGCGAGCTTGATGCCGCCTCCGGTTAGCGGCGAGACCATCCCCGCCGCGTCGCCGACCAGCATCGCGCGCCCCTCTTGCCAATGCGCGACGAGGCCGCCGCAGGGGATCACGCCGGCGCGCCGCTCCATCACATGAGAGTCGTCAAGCTCGAAGCGGTCGGCCACTTCGTCCGCAAACGGCTGAAGCTTCGGTCGCCGTCCGTGCGCGACGGCGAGGCCGACCTGCAGGAAGTTCGGCGCCGGCGCGGCCCAGGCGAGATAGCCGGGCGCCGAACGGCTGTCCAAGAAGCAATAGAGGTAGTCCGGATCGAGGTCCTCGGGCAGCGGATATTCACGCTCGAGCCCGGTCAGCATCCGCGTGTTGGCGCCGAGCCCGAAGGCTTGCGCCACCCGCGAGCGCGCGCCGTCCGCGCCGAGGATGAAGCGCGCGCGCACGCTGCGTCCGCCGATCTGCGCGGTCACGCCCTCAGCGTCCTGCGCGGCCCCCTCGAAGCGCGCCTTCTCCCAGATCGTCACGCCGTCCTTGCGCGCCCGCTCGGCCATCCAGGTGAGGACGCCGCGCGTGTCGGTGGTGAGGAAGTAAGAGCCGCGCGCGGTCAGGTCGACCGACTTCCGCGAAGGCCCGTAGAGGCGGACTTTGTGGACCTTGCGGCAAAGCGCGGCGGGGATGTCGAGCAGGTCGTGGGCTTCCTTGACGAAAATGCCGGTGGTGTGCAGCCGCGCGCCGATCGCGCGCTTCGCCTCGACGACCAGCACCCGCGCGCCCGCCCGCGCCGCCGCGGCGCCTGCTTCGAGCCCGGCGAAGCCGCCGCCGACAATCAGAAGATCCGTGTCGAACGGCTCGCTCATGCGGTCTTTTCGGTCGGCAAGGTGGAGACGCGCAGCTGGGTGAGCTGGTTGCGCCGCCGGCCGGTGATCTCGAACCGCCGGTCGTAGAAGGAGAACACCTGGCCAGGCTCGGGGATGGTCTGGGCCTCGTGGATGACGAGGCCGGCGACGGTGACCGCCTCGTCGTCCGGCAGCGCCCAGTCGAGCGCGCGGTTGAGGTCGCGGATCGTCACCGAGCCGTCGACGAGGTAGGAGCCGTCCTGCTGCAGCACGACGCCTTCGACCGGGCGGTCGTACTCATCGTGGATCTCCCCGACGATCTCTTCGAGGATGTCCTCGAGCGTGACGAGGCCCATGAGCGCGCCGTACTCGTCGACGACGAGGGCGAAGTGCTCGCGCTTGGCGCGGAAGGCGGCCAGTTGCTCAAAGAGGCTTGTCGTCTCGGGTACGAACCAGGGCTCGCGCGCGATCTTCTCAAGGTCGATCTTAGAAAGATCGCCGTTCGCCGCGTTCAAGGCGCGGGAGAGATCCTTCGCGTGCAGCACACCGACGATGTTCTCCGCATCGTCCTTCCACAGCGGAATGCGCGTGTGCCGGCTTTCGAGCGCCATGTCGACGGCCGTGCGCGGGTCTTCGTCCGCGTCGATCATCTCCATGCTTTTCCGGTGCACCATGACGTCGGCGACGTTGTAGTCGCGTAGATCGAGGATGCCGCCGAGCATCGCCTTGTCGGTCTCCTCGACCGCGCCTTCCTTGTGGTGCAGCTCGATGTGGCCGCGCATCTCTTCGTGGAAGGAGAGTACGTCGCCCTCGGCGCGCACGCCGAAGAGTCGCAAGGCGCCGCGGACGATCACCTGGATCGCGGCGACGACAGGGCCGAACAGCTTGACGATGACCGTGATCGGTCCGGAGACCCCCATCGCCATGCGCTCGGTGCTGGAGATGGCGTAGGTCTTGGGCAGCACCTCGGCGAAGATGACGACCAGCGCAGTCATCACCAGCGTGGCGACGCCGACGCCGGCCTGGCCGAAGACCCTCAAGAACACATAGGTCGCGAGCGCCGAAGCGAGGATGTTGACGATGTTGTTGCCCAGAAGGATCGCGCCGATCAGGCTCTCGCGATCGGCGACGAGGTGGGTGACGCGGGCCGCGCGCTTGTCGCCTTCGCCTTCGAGCTGATGCATGCGCGCGCGGCTGACCGCCGTCAGCGCGGTCTCCGAGCCCGAGAAGAAGCCCGAGAACATCAGCAAAATGATGATTGCGCCGATCGGCCAGAGCAGGGCCGGGTCGAAAAGGGAGGCTCCGGTCTCGACGACGGAGGCGAGGCTCATCCCGCATGCTCCTTTAAGAAGGCGAGGAGGCGATCCTCCTCCCGCTCCTCGACAAGCTCCGAGGCGCCGGGTCCGTGCGGCAGCACGAGGCGGATGGTCCCGGCCTTGTTCTTCTTGTCCGAGCGCATGCGCGATAAAAGCGCTTCGGGATCGAACGGCGCGCCTTCGAGCGCGTGCGGCGTCACCGGCAGGTCCGGCGCGGCGATCAGCGCGCGAACGCGCGCGGCGAAATCCGGCGCGGCGCGCCCCGTCGCGGCGGCGTAATCGGCGGCGAGCACGATCCCCGCGGCGACCGCCTCGCCATGGCGCAGCCCGCTGGCGTAGCCGGCTTCGGCCTCGAACGCATGGGCGAAGGTGTGGCCGAGATTGAGGAGCGCGCGCACCCCGGCCTCGCGTTCGTCGGCGCTGACGATCCGCGCCTTGAACGCCACCGCGCGGGCGATCGCTTCGGCGCGCACGTCGTCTTCGCCCGCGAAGAAGGCGCTTGCATTGGCTTCGAGCCAACTCAAGAACTCTTCGCCGTCGATGATCGCGGCCTTGGCGATCTCGGCGAAGCCGGATCGGAGGTCGCGCTCGGGCAACGTCGTCAGCGTGTTGACGTCGGCGAGCACCAGCCGGGGTTGGTGAAAGGCGCCGATCAGGTTCTTGCCGGCCTTGGCGTTGATCGCGGTCTTGCCGCCCACGGAACTGTCGACCTGGGCGAGCAGGGTGGTCGGGACCTGGATGAAGGCCACGCCGCGGTTGACGATCGCCGCGGCGAAGCCGGCGAGGTCGCCGATCACGCCGCCGCCGAAGGCGACGATCGCCTCGTCGCGCTCGACCCGGCGTTCGAGCAACGCCTCGCACAGCATCTCGAGATCGGCGAACGACTTGCGCGCTTCGCCAGGTTCGAGCGCGATCATGTCCGTCTTGACGTCGATCGACTTGAGCCCCGCTTCGAGCGCGGCGCCGTGCAGGCGCGCGGCGGTCGCGTCGGCGATCACCACAGCACGGCCGCGGGGGAACGCATTGCCGACGTAGCCGCCGGCGTCGGCGAGCACGCCGGGGCCGATAATCACGTCGTAGCTGCGGTCGCCCCCGCGTGTGTCGTCAAGGGCGATCCGCTCGGTTCGGATCGAGGGCTTGCTCACGGCTGGGCGAGATCTCCCAGGCCCGCGCCGCCGCCCAGCGCCGCAGCGTCGAGCCCCGCTTCCCCAAGCGCGTCGAGCACGGCGCGCACGGTGTCGGCTTGCGGACCGTCGTGGCTTTCCACGGTCAGATCGGCTTCGGCGTAGATCGGGTGGCGCTCGGCCATGAGCCGCTCCATCACCGCGCGCGGATCGTCGCCGGCGAGCAGGGGGCGGTCGTTGCGCCGGCCAACGCGCTTGAGCAGCACCTCGATGTCGGCGCGCAGCCAGACGGTGACCGCCTTTTGCTTCATCAGCGCGCGGGTCTCGGGATGCATGAAGGCGCCCCCGCCGGTGGCGAGCACGATCGGCTCGTCCGAGAGCAGCCGGGCGATCACCCGGCGCTCGAGGGCGCGAAACTCAGCCTCGCCATAGGCGTCGAAGATGTCCGGGATCGACATCTTCGCCGCCTCTTCGATCTCGGAATCGGAGTCGACGAACGTCCAGCCGAGCGCCGCGGCGACGCGCGCGCCGACGCTCGATTTGCCCGCTCCCATAAGGCCGACGAGGGCGATCGAGCGCGGCGTCTCGTCGCTGCCGGGTTCGGCGTCGGCGGCCTCTGCGGCCGTCGTGTCGCTAAGATGTCGCGTGCTCACGTTTCGCTTCTAGGCCGTAATTCCTCGGCAAGGCAAGGCGAGGCGGGCCGTCGGGGCCGCCCGCGGCGCGGTTGGCGGGGGACGGCCGGCCGGCGCGGCCTTGACGGGCCCCCGCCGAAGCCCGCCATAAAACCGCTCATGTCTGCAGGCGTGCTTGCGGGCGACTGTACGCCGGCGGGCCGGCTTTTGTTCAACATGGGGGCGCGCCATGCGCTTCATCGCCATCGTTTTCGTGATCCTCGCCGTGATCGGGGCGGGCGGCTTCTTCTACCTGGTCAACCAGGCCGACGCCTCCGTTCCCGCGCCGCACGAGGCCGAAGTGGAGGTCGAAGTTGACCTGCCTTCGATCTAGCGCGGCCGGTCTCGCGGCTGCGCTCCTGGCGGCGGCCGGCGCGGTCGCCCAGCCCCAGGGCGACGTCATCGCCTCGAGCCTGGGGGAGATCGATCCGCTGCTGATCGGCGTGCGCCGGGATCCGGCCCAATTCGGTCCAAGCGCGCTCGGCCAGGACCAATGGTACGGCTCGGACCTGCAATCGATCGCCGACGCCGCAAGCCGCGCGCCGGCCGAGAGCGGTTCTCTGGCGGCGAGCGAGCTGGCTGCGCTGGTGCTTGAAACCCCCGGCCGCTCGCCCGAGGGCGCCGGCGATCCGGTCGAGACGACCCGGGCGCGCGCCGCAGCGCTTCTCGAGCTGGGGCGGGTCGACGCGGTCGACATGATCCTAACCCAGACCCCCGGCGCGCTGGCCGATCCGGCGCGCGCGGCGCTGGCGGTCAACGCCCGGCTGGTCAAGGACGACAAGGACGCCGCCTGCGGCATCGCCAACGGCTTGGCGCGCGGGCGCGAGGCGCCGTTCTGGATCCGCCTGCGCGTCGCCTGCCTGATCTGGTCGGGCGACGACGCCACCGCCGAGCTGACCCTCGACCTGATGGCCGAACGCGCCGGGGAACTCGCCGACGAGGCGTTCGCGACCTGGGCGCGCGCCGCACAGAACGAGCGCGCACCGAGCGACCCGCCCGCGCCGCGCGACGCGATCGAGGCGTCGCTGGCGCGCACGGCGGAGTATGATTACGCGGTCGAGGACGTCGAGCAGGCGCCGTTCCTGGTTGCGCTCATCGCCGCGCTCGACACCAACGCCGGCGCAGAAGCGCGCGCGACTGCGGCCGAGCGCGCCGCGCTCAACGCCGCGCTTGGGCCGGTCGAACTCTCCGACATCCTCAACATCGCCGCGCCGTCGGACGGCCGCTCGCCGGCTGAGCTGATCGAAGCGGGTCGCGCCGACCCGACCGCGCTCGGCGACGCGCTGCTGCGCCGCGCTGCGCGCGCGCCCAACCCGGCGACTGCGGCTGAAGCGCTCGCCGCCGACCTTGGCCGTCAAAGCTCGCCCGCCGCCTTCGTCGTCGAGGCGCGGTTGGCTCACGATGCGCTCGTTGCGGTTCCGCCGTCCCGCGAGTTGATCGGGATCGCGCCGACCCTGGCGCTCGGCGCGGCGGCCGCTGGCGAGGTGGAGCTGGCTTACGCCTGGCTCGATCCGCGCGCCGACGAGCAGGCG
Source organism: Maricaulaceae bacterium (assembly GCA_050050115.1). Taxonomy (GTDB): domain Bacteria; phylum Pseudomonadota; class Alphaproteobacteria; order Caulobacterales; family Maricaulaceae; genus JASFUX01. Next base: position 9,376 of record JASFUX010000029.1, read on the forward strand.
GCCAGCCGCCGTGGCGCGTTCGCCAACGTCTTCGGCGGTCCGCCCGGCGCGCCCGATCTGTCGAGCTCGCCGCTCGAGCCGGTGATCCGCACCGCCGCCGAGGCCGTCGTCGCCGCCGCCGATCCGGCCGCGACCCCGCGCCGGCTGGCCGAGGTGGCCGAGGCGCGTCTTGCGACCACGATGAACAGCGGCGAGGCGCTGCGCGCTGAGGCCCGCCGCGACGTGCTGATCCTCCTGGCGCTCGGCGCGGAAAGTTCTCCCGCGCTGCGCCGCGCCGCTGACGCCGCTCTGATCGAAGCCGCGCCGCCGGGGGCGGAGGCCGAGCAGTCGGTGCGCACCGCGCGGCTCGCCGCCCAGGCCGGCGCAATCGGCGAGGCGGCGCTGCGTTCGGCGTCCGCCGCGGCCGCCGCCGGCCCCGGCCATGCGCCGACCTACGCCGCGGTGATCGAGATCACTCGCGCTCTGGGCCTTTCGGCGGACGCCCGGGCGTTTGCAGTCGAGGCGATGCTGGCGAGTCGGGTGGGCGATCCGGACGCGGCGTTTCGTTAGCTCGTCGCTTACGGAATCGGCCGACATTGGTGCGATGGAACCTGCGCTGACGGGCCGCCTCTGATGTCGCGCGACGGACGGGCGGTCGAGGCCTTCTTGGAGATGATGAGCGTCGAGCGGGGCGCGAGCGCGCGCACGCTCGAGGCCTATGGCCGCGACCTCGCCGACGTCTCGGCGCACCTCGCCGCGTCGGGGCGGGCGCTGACAGACGCCCGGGCCGAAGATCTCGAAGGCTACCTCGCCGGGCTCGAGGCGTCGGGCTTTGCGGCCTCGACGGCGGCGCGGCGGCTTTCGGCGGTGCGGCGGTTCTATCGCTTCCTCCATGCCGAGCGGATGCGGCCCGACGATCCCACGAGCGTGCTCGAAGGTTCGCGCCGCGGCCGGCCGCTGCCCAAGGTGCTGAGCGAGGCCCAGGTCGACGCGCTCTTCGCCGCGGCCGAGACGCGCGAAGGTCCGGGCGGGGCGCGGCTGCGGTGCCTGCTCGAGATCCTTTACGCCGCGGGTCTGCGCGTCTCCGAGCTGGTGGCGCTGCCGGCCAGCACGGCGGCGCTGGGCCGAAGCGCGAAGACCCGTGCGCTGGTCATCCGCGGCAAGGGCGGGCGCGAGCGGCTCGCCCCGCTGACCGAAGCGGCCCGCACCGCGCTCAAGGCCTACGCCGACGTTCGCGACGCGTTCCTGCCCGAAGATCCGTCGGCCCGCGGCCGCGCCGAGCGCTGGCTGTTCCCGGCGCGCAGCAAAACCGGCCATCTGCCGCGCGAATCCTTCGCCCTCGAGCTCAAGGCCCTCGCCGTCGACGCCGGCCTTGCGCCGAGCGCGGTCAGCCCGCACGTGCTGCGCCACGCCTTCGCCACCCACCTGCTCGCCCGCGGCGCGGACTTGCGCGCGGTGCAAAAGCTGCTAGGTCACGCCGATCTTTCAACGACGCAGATTTATGCGCACGTGCTCGACGAGCGCTTGAAGGAAACCGTTCACGCCGCCCACCCCTTGGCGCGGAACCCGTAAACATGGTTGGCTAGCGTATCGCCTTCATCTCTATTCGGAGCGACATGCCGGATCCGCACCGCACCTATCTCGACTTCGAACGGCCCGTCGCCGAGCTTGAAGCGAAGATCGAAGAGCTCGAAGCGCTTGAGAAGGCCGAAGAGGGTCCGAGCGTCTCCGAGGAGGTCTCCAAGCTGCGCGAGAAGGCGCGCGATCAGCTGCGCACGCTCTACGACAAGCTCGACGCTTGGCAGAAGACCCAGGTCGCCCGTCATCCCGACCGGCCGCACTTCGCCGAATACTGCTCGAACCTTATCGAAGACTTCACCGCGCTCGCCGGCGACCGCCGCTACGCCGAGGACGCGGCGATCCAGGGCGGGCTCGGCAAGTTCCGTGGACGGCCGGTCGTCGTGATGGGCCACGAGAAGGGCCGGACGACCGAGACGCGCCTCAAGCACAACTTCGGCATGGCGCGGCCCGAAGGCTACCGCAAAGCGATCCGCCTTATGGACATGGCTGCGAAGTTCAACCTGCCGGTCATTTCCTTCGTCGACACCGCCGGCGCCTATCCGGGCGTGGGCGCTGAAGAGCGCGGCCAGTCCGAAGCGATCGCGCGCGCGATCGAGCGTTGCTTGACCTTGCCGGTGCCGATGGTGGCGGTGATCACCGGCGAAGGCGGCTCGGGCGGCGCGGTGGCGATCGCGGCGGCGAACAAGGTGTTGATGCTCGAGCATTCGATCTACTCGGTGATTTCGCCCGAGGGCTGCGCCTCGATCCTCTGGCGCGACTCTGCGCGGGCGAAAGACGCGGCCAACGCGATGCGGATCACCGCGCTCGACCTCTCCGCCTTCAAGATCGTCGACCAGGTGATCGAAGAGCCGGCGGGCGGCGCGCACCGCCACGTCGACGGCGTGATCACCGCGGTCGGCGACGCGGTCGAGGCCGCCCTCGACGAGCTTTCCGGCCTCGACGCCGAAGCTCTCCAAACCCAGCGCGCCGAGCGCTTCCTGGCGATCGGCCGGGAAGGGCTAAACTAGGGCGTTCGCCGGCATCGGCGACGACGTCTTCATTTCAGCTGCCGGGATGTCTTACGCTCCTGTCCGGGTGGTGACGGCCGGCGCGTCGACTTCGTCCGCCCCTGCCGAGGTCAATGGAGCAAAGCGGATGGATTTTGCATCTCGTCGAATGCGGAAGCTGGCCGCGGCGGCCCTGATCGCGTTCGCGGCGTCCGCCTGCGTTAGCGCGGGCGGCGATCGCGGCGAGGCCGACCAGGTCTACTGGGGAGGGCCGATCTACACCGCGAACGAGGCTCAGCCGACCGCCGAGGCGGTGGCGGTCGCGGGCGGGGTCGTCTCTTTCGTCGGTTCGCGTGCGGACGCTCAGGCGCTGGTCGGGCCGGGCACCGAAGTCGTCGATCTTGGTGGCGGCGCTCTCTTCCCCGGCTTCACCGATGCGCACGCGCACCTGCGCGGGATCGGCGAGCGCGAGTACGGGCTCAATCTCGAAGGCGCAGCCAGCCTCGCCGAGGCCATGCAACGCGTGGCCGACCATCTCGCGCGCACGGAAGCGGACGGCCCCGTCTGGGGGCGCGGCTGGATCGAGACGGCCTGGCCCGAGCGGCGCTTCGTCACCCGGGCCGACATCGACGCCGTCTCGGCGGAGATTCCGATCATCTTGACGCGCGCGGACGGTCACGCGGCGGCGGCGAACTCCGCCGCCCTCGCCGCGGCCGGAATCGACGCGGCGACGCCCGCTCCGGAGGGCGGCGAGATCTTGAAGGACGCTGCGGGACATCCGACCGGCATGCTGATCGACAACGCCATGGCGCTGCTCGAGCCGTTGCGCGTTCCCCCGGCCGGCGGCGACGCCGAGTTGCTCTTGCAGACCGCGCTGGAGGTGGAAGCCGCATACGGATGGACCGGCGCGCACAATATGAGCGTTCCCTGGTCCGAGGTGACGCTGCTCGAAGACATGGCCGCGCGCGGCGAGGTTCCGATCCACGTCTACAACGCCGTCGCGGTCGAGGACGCCGACGCGCTGATCGCCGAAGGTCCGCGCCGGAGCGCCGACGGTCGCGTGCGCACCCGAGCGGTGAAGCTTTACGCCGACGGCGCGCTCGGCTCGCGCGGCGCTGCCCTGTTCGACCCCTATGCGGACGCCGACACCTCCGGCCTGCTCGTGACCTCCCGCGCGGCGCTGGCGCGCGATCTGGGGCGCCTGCACGCGGCCGGACTGCAGGCGGCGACGCACGCGATCGGCGACCGGGCCAACGACCTGGTGCTCGATCTCTATGAGGAGATCCTTTCGGAGGACGAGGAGGGGCCTGCGCGCCGATGGCGGATCGAGCATGCGCAGGTGCTCCGCCCGGTCGACATCCCGCGGTTCGCAGAACTCGGCGTCGTCGCCTCGATGCAGCCGAGCCACGCGATCGGCGATCTGCACTTCGCGCCGGACCGCCTCGGGCTGGCGCGGCTCGAAGGCGCCTACGCCTGGGCGAGCCTGATCGAAACCGGCGCGATTCTCGCCGCAGGCTCGGACGCGCCGGTCGAGCGCGGCGATCCGCTGATAGAGTTCTACGCGGCTATCGCTCGGCGCGATCTTGACGGCTACGCCGGACCCGGCTGGCGGCCCGAAGAGGCGATGAGCCGCGCCGACGCCTTGCGCGCGTTCACCCTGTGGCCGGCCTATGCGTCGTTCATGGAGGATGAGACCGGCTCGATCGAGGTCGGCACGCGCGCGGACTTCTCCGGTTTCTCGGTCGACCTGATGCAGGCCGAGCCGGCCGAGATCCTTGCGGCGCGCGCAATCCTGACGGTCGTCGACGGCGAGATCGTCCATGACTGCCGAACCGGTTGCGGGAGCGGTCCGCTGGCCGGCAGGTGAGGGCGGCTCAGAAAGTTCCGGCCACGCGCAGGCTGATGATGCGGCCGTTTTGGGACTCGCGCAGCTCGATTTCGTCGATGTCGCTGGGCGTGCGGCGGTCGTCGACGAGCGTGATTTGCTCGCGCGCGCGGGTCTGGTCGAGCACGTTGTCGACGCTCAAGCGCAGCGTCACGCCGGCGAACCGCGTCGTTTCGACGAACAGGTTGAGCTGTCCGACGTCTGAGGAATTGTTGAAGATCCGGTCGAGCCTGAAGCTCTGGGAGTCGTCTTCGCGGCCATAGCGCCCGCCGTAGGAGATGTTCCAGTCGGGCACGTCATGGCGGAAGTTGACGTTGTAGCGCCAGTCTTCAAAGCCTTGGAACGGCCGGGTTTCCATGGTCAGCGGATCGACGACCTCGCTGTCCTGAACCGTCGCGCCGAGACCGAGCGTGGCGTTCGGCAGTCCGAGAAAACCGAAGGGCACGTTTGCATCGACGCTGACGCCGCGGCGTTCACCATCGCCGATGTTGCCGTCGCCTTGGATGAAGTCGCCGTCGTCGTCGAGCCGTGGATCGCCGTTCTCATCGAGCAGGATGGTGAACTCCTCGACGTCTTCGACCTGGTCGAGGAACGCTTCGATAGAGATCGAGCCGCGCTCGGCGAAGCGGCGCTCCCAGTTCAGCCGGTATCGCCAGGTCTTCTCCGGCTCGAGGTCGGGGTTGCCGTCATCCTGGGTGCCTTCGGCGGCCGAGACGGAGCTGGCGAAGGCGCCGAAATCGAGCTGATCGACGTCGCGCTCGACAGTGAAGCGCAGCTGATCGTCGTTCGCCAGCTGATAGGTCGCGATCAGGCGGGGCTTGGGATAGGTGAACTCGCGCTCGTTCTGCGCGTCACCCGATTGGGAGATGCGCGAGGCCTCGAAGTTGAAGCCGGTCTCGACAGTGAGCGCGGGGTTGATCACCCAGACGTCGGAGACGAACGCTTCGCCGCGCAGCTCTTCAACCCGCGTCGCGTCGACGCCGACGCCGCTGGAGACATAGATCCCGCTCGGGCCGGCGAAGGAGAAGTCGCTGTCGGTTTCGCGGAAGTTGAAAGCGGTCTCGAGGCCGGCTTCGATCGAATGGGCCTCGCCCCAGCGCCAGTTGAACGCGCCGCGCGCGATGCGCTCGCCGTTCTGGGTGGATCTGTCGGTCTGCGTGCCTGAGATCAAGTCGCCGTTGGCGTCGAAGCGCTCGAACACGGAGGTGAACTCGTCGCTGCCGAAGCTGGCCAGGCCCACCAGCTTGAATGATAGGCCATCCGTCAGCTGACGTTCCCAGTCCCCGCCGATCTCCGCGTCGAAGGCGCCCCGGTTCTGTCCATCCGAGCGCTCGCCGCCGGCCGGATCGCCGAACGGGTCGGTGTAGACCGATCCCGAGTGCCGGTGGTTGAAGCGCGGGCTGAGGCTGGCGTTCAGGTTGACCGAGTCTCGCTCGGTTGGATCGAAGCTCAGGGCGGCGTTCAAGTTGACGTCGCGGTGGGTGTTCTGGGTGAACTCGTCGCGGGTTTGGGTCAGATCGCCGCTCGCATCGAGCAGCTGCTCGATGCGGTCCTCCCGGTTCTGGCGCGAAGGCAGGGTGATCTCAAGAAGCGCGTCCGCGCCGTGGGCCCGGAATGACTGGGCACCGCGTAGGAACCACCAGACCCGTTCGCCCGGCTGATAGTTGAGTTCGGCCGAATAGGTCGTGGTCGACGCGTTCTCAGCCCCGGGCCTCAAGACCACGTTGACGAGCTCGGACTGGCCGCGCACGTCCGAGCCGGCCGCGCCCGCGCCGCCGCGGATGAGCTCTATCCGAAGCACGTTGCGCGCCGCGATGCGATTGAGCGTGGCGAAGATCGGTTCTTTCGAGCTTGGCCGCTCGCCGTTGATGAGCACGTTTGAGGCGGTGCCGCCGAAGCCGCGGCGCTGCGGTCCTCGCCCTCCCGGTCCGCCGCCCGCGATGTCGAAGCCCGGCACCTGGCGGACCATGTCGATGGCGGTCACCGGGTTGTAGACGGCGAAGTACTCAGGTTCGAACACCTCGACCCCGGCGCGCGCGCCCTCGGTGGGGTCTTCTTGCGCACTAGCGGGCGCCGCGAACAGGGCGGCGAGCACAAGCAATAGATAAGCGACTCGTCTCACAGGACGCGCACCCTTTCCTGGCGACGGATTGACCGAACCGAGACCGAACTGACCGGGGGCCAACCTGCCGGACGCCGCGGCTGAAGCGTCCTCAAATTTTTGTCATGCTGCAGCGTGTCGCACCTGAGCCACGCCAAGCAGCGGGCGTTGGGATGCGGCTAGCCGGATTTGGTTAAGACCGCCCTGACGCCGCGCGCGGGAGGCGAAGCACGCTGCAGGCCCGGTTGTGCGCCCGGGCCGCGCCCGGGTCGCGTCAGGGCCGGCTCGACTTGAGGCCGTGCGACAAATTGTGCTCATCTGGCTGGCAAAGGGACGAGCGCCGGCGACGGCGAGATCGGGGATTTCGGATGAACATCGTGATCGTCATCGGCATACTCGTCACACTTGTGACGTGTGTGCCCGTATTCACGCAGATGCGTAAGCATCCTCAGGGTCTTCATATTCTATTCTTCGCCGAGATGTGGGAGCGGTTCTCCTACTACGGCATGCGCGGCCTGCTGATTTTCTATCTGACGCAGCACTTCCTTTTCGATGACCGGTTCGCGCAGAGCCAGTACGGCGCCTACACGTCGCTCGTCTTCCTGATGCCGCTGCTCGGCGGCTTCCTGGCGGACAAGTACATCGGCACGCGCAAGGCGATCGCCTTCGGCGCCCTGTTGCTGGTGGCGGGCCACTTCCTGATGGGCGCCGAGGGCAGCCCGGCGACGCAGTCGCTCGAGTACAACGGCGAGCGCTACGAGTTCGTGGTGGAGGGGCGCGGCAACAACCGTCAGGTCTCCCTCGCAGTCGGCGATGAAAACTACGATTTCTCCGCGACCAATGACGGCGGCCTTCAGATTGAAGGCTTGCCGGCCGGCTCGTCCTTGCCGAGCGTGTTGCAGGCCGGAACCTACGAGCTGCTCGAGCCCGAGCGTGACTCGGTGTTCGTCGGCATCTTCTATTTGGCGCTCTCCCTGATCATCATGGGCGTCGGCTTTTTGAAGGCGAATATCTCGTCGATTGTCGGCCAGCTCTACCAGCAGGGCGACCCGCGCCGTGATCCAGGGTTCACGCTCTACTACTACGGCATCAACCTCGGCGCCTTCTGGGCGTCGATCTTATGCGGCTACCTGGGGCAGACGGTCGGCTGGTGGGCCGGCTTCGGTCTCGCCGGCGTAGGAATGGCGCTTGGCTGGTTCGTTTTCATGCGGCGGCGGCTGCTGTTCTTCACCGCGGGTCCGGCGCAGCTACCCGACGACGTCGGCCTGCCGCCTGATCCGCAAGCTTTGCGCACGCCGGTCCTCGCGGGGCTCAACCGCGAACAGTTGATCTATATCGGCGGCCTCGTCGGCGTCGGAATCATCTGGTTCCTGGTGCAGTCTCCGCCGGCGGCGATCCTGAACGCGCTCAATTCGATGATGGCGGTGTTCGGCGGCGGAGAATCGGAAAGCCAAGCTCACGCCCATATCGGGCTGGCGCTGGGCGTCGGATCGGTCGTCATCCTCGGCTATCTGGCCTTCTTCATGGCGCGCGAATGCACGGTGGTTGAAACGCAGCGGATGATCTTTGCGCTCATCCTGATCGGCGTCTCCGTGCTCTTCTGGACGCTGTTCGAGCAGGCGGGTTCTTCGCTCAATCAGTTTGCGGATCGAAACACGCAGCTGCCCAACAGCGGCTTCTTCACCGTTACGGCGTCCCAGGTCCAATCCTTCAACGCCGGGTTCATTTTGATCTTTGCGCCGGTGTTCTCGGCGATCTGGGCGTTCCTGGGCAGCCGGAGCCTTGATCCGAATCCGGCGCTCAAGTTCGCGCTCGCGCTGGTGCAGGTCGGGCTTGGCTTCTGGGTGCTCGTCTGGGGCGCGCAGTTCGCTGATGAGAACTATCGCGTGCCGCTGGTCTTCCTCGGGCTGCTCTATCTGCTGCACACGACGGGTGAGTTGTGCCTTTCCCCAGTTGGCCTGTCGATGGTCACCAAGCTCTCGGTCGCGCGCGTCGTCTCCACGATGATGGCGGTGTGGTTCCTGTCGAGCGCCTGGGCGCAATTCCTCGCTGGGCTTCTGGCGCAGCGCACCGCTACGGACACCGTCGCCGGGCAGGTGCTGGACCCGGCCGCGGCGCTGGAGACTTCGGTCGGGGTGTTCAAGGAGATTGGCCTCTGGGCAATCGTGCTGGGGGCGGGCCTCGGCGCGGTGAGCTTTGTCCTCAAGCGTCTCGCGCACGAGGACAAAGGCGTGCTGAGCGATGCTGGGAAGACGGCGCACATTCAGCCGGATCCGGCATCGCCGCATCCGGCGCGGCCTGCCGAGGGCGACGTCTGACGCGCTTCGCCGTGCTGCGCTTGGGCCTTAGGGCCCGCGTGCGACAAAATGCCTAGGAACGGGGCGTGCGCCCGCGCCCCGCGCGCTTTTATATTCCGCCGCGCCGCCGAACCGGTCTAAGCCGGCCGCGCGAACGACACATCCCGGGGAACGGACAAGGGAGCGGACAGCCGACATGCGAGCACGTCCACTATTGCAGGCTTTCTCAGGACTTCTCGCCGCGCTCGGGCTTTCAGCGGTCTTAGCGCTGAGCGCAGCCGGGCCGGCGCTCGCCGCCGCGCCGGAGCCGGGCGGGGTCAACCTTCAGCCGGCCGCCACGCCGATCATGGAGGAGATCGTCGATTTCCATAATTTCCTCCTCATCGTGATCGTTGGGGTCGCCGCCTTCGTGCTCCTGCTGCTTTTGTGGGTGATGATCCGCTACAACTCGAAGGTGAATCCGACCCCGGCGAAGTTCTCCCACAACACCATGGTCGAGATCGTCTGGACCCTGGCGCCGGTGATCATCCTGCTGGTCATCGCCGTGCCGTCGTTCCGGCTTCTCTACAACGAGGACGTCATTCCCGACGGGGTGCGCGTCTACGGGACCGGCGATCAGGCCCGCGTCTATCCGGCGCCTGAAGTGACGATCAAAGCCACCGGCCAGCAATGGAGCTGGATGTACGAGTATCCCGACAGCGGCGACTTCTTCTTCGTCTCCGGTCTGCGCGCGCGC
>JASFUX010000030.1:0-18677 GCA_050050115.1 Maricaulaceae bacterium
AAGATGCGCGGCGACCGCCTCGACCGGAACCGTCAGCCGGTACGGGCCTTCGCTGCGGTCCGCGAGGACGCCCGCCGGATAATAGAACGTCAGCCCGGCGAAGCGGTCGGGATCGCGCGCCGAAGCGGCGAGCGTGAAGGTCGCAAAGCTCGCCGCGCGCGGCGTCAGCCCGTCGCGCGCGTCCTGCAGCACGCGTTCGTCGACGAGGTCGAGGTCATCGCCGACGTGCGGCGAAACCTCCGCCCACGCGAGAAACGCCGCCTCGGCGAGCGCGGTCATCGCCGGACCGCCGTCGCCGGCATTGCCGAACAGCTCCCCGATCGAGAGCCGGCGCTCGGTGATGCGGTCGACTACGGCCGTCTCGAACGTCTCGACCGGCGCGGCGGCGCCTTCGCCCAACGTCGTGACGCCGAGCGCGCTGGCGACGTCAGGGCCACGGTAGGTCGCGGTCCAATCGATCGACAGCGTCCACTGACGAAAGATATCGGGCGCCGCGCTGCGACGGCGGCGCGCCTGGTCGAGCGTCTCCGAGACCGTCCTCTGCGCGTCGGCGATCAGCGCCTCGCCGACGCCGTCGATGTCCCGGACCGCGCCTTCGACCTCGATCGTCGCGCGCAGCTCAGGCACCACCATGGTCGACTCGTAGTCCTCCGCCGGCAGCGCGCTGGCGCCGCCCGGACGGGTCACGGTGATCGATGAGGCTTCGTCGGCGGCGCAGGCCGAGGCGCTCACGAGCAAGGCGAGCAGCAAAGCGGTCATTCGCATCGGTAAGGTCTCCCAAACGGCCGGCTTCGCACGGCTCCTTGTCGACGGCGGACCGCGCAGTCTCTCTATTCGAGATGAAGACGCAAGGCCGCTGCGGCGCCCAGGCTGCCGACCACCAGAGCGATCAGAGCGAAGCCGGCGAGCAGGAACAGCGCCGAGACGACGGACTCCCCGTCGCTTGCAGCGCGCAAGGCGCCGGCTGCGAAAATCACCGCCGGAGCCATCAGCGGCGGCGCGGTCACGGCGATCAGAAGCCCGCCGCGCGGCCGTCCCGCCGCCAGCGCCGCCGGCGCGGCGCCCGCCGCGACCAGCGCCGGCGCGGCGAGCAGCGCGGCCAGCAAAGCGATCGGCGCGGCGGACGCGGGCGCGCCCAGCATGATCGCAGCGATCGGCGCGACGATCGCCGCCGGGGCGAGCGTGGCGAGGGCGCGGGCGATGATCTTGGCGGCCGCGACCAGCTCCATCGGCAGCGGCCCGAGCGCCAGCGGCTCCAGCGCCCCGGCCTCGAGATCGCCCTGGTAGAGCTGCTCGAAACCGAGGAGCGCGGCGATGGCGAAGGCGAACGCCATCGCGCCGGGGCCTGCAGCGGCGAGGCGATCGGCGTCCGCGCCGATGGCGAAGGCGATGAGCGCGGCCGCCGAGATGAACACCGCCGCCGGCGCCGCAGCGCCGCCTCCGCCCTGCCAGGCGGCCCGCGCTTCGCGCGCGACGAGACGCAAGAACGCGCCGCCCGGATTCGCTTGCGCGCTCACAAGACAAACTCCTCGAGGCGCAGCTCGCGCGCGTCCGGCCAGTCGGGCGTGTCGTGCACCGCGGCGATCACCGCGCCGCCGGCCGCCCGGTGCGCCGCAACGAGCGCGGACAGCGCGGCGCGGCCGGCCGCGTCGAGCGGCGCGGCGGGTTCGTCGAGCAGCCAGATCGGACGCGGCGCGGCGATCAGGCGCGCGAGCGCCGCGCGGCGGCGCTGACCCGCCGAGAGCCGCTGCGCCGGCGCGTCGGCGATCGGGCCGAGCTTGAAGTAGTCGATCGCCCGCGCCGTGCAGGCGCCGTCTGCGCCCAGCCACGCGTTGATGAAGCCGAGATGCGCGCGCGGGGTTTCAGTGCGCCGGAGGCCGTCCGCATGCCCGAGATAGGCCAAGGCCTCGCCCGGAAAGACGTCCGCGCCATCGAGCGTCAGCGAAATCTCGCCGCCAGCCTTGGGCGTAAACCCGGCGAGGGTGCGCAGCAGCGTCGTCTTGCCCGACCCGTTCGCCCCGCGCAGCAGGATCGCCTCCCCTGGCTCCAGCGCGAACGCGACCCCGCGCGCCAGTGGCCGATCCCCGCGCGCCAGCGCCAGGTCGCGCACGTCGAGCCGGCCCTTGGGATAGGGCGGCAGATCAAGGGAAGGCGGCGGCGCGGACATGAAGGCGGTTCCTATACGCGCCCGCGGGCCGCGTCGACTGCAGGGCGCGCTTTACCAAGGGGCGAAAATCCGGCCCCGACAGCCCGCCAAAGGCCTGTACTTGCGGGCGAAAACCCAATATCCCTCCCCCGCGATCCGCGCATGCTCGTCCTGTCTTCCCTGGCGGTCCCTCGCCCGGACGAGCGGCCCGCCCGAAGAAGGATGACGCCGATGGCTTCTCTCGACAGCTTCAAATGCCGTCGCGACCTCAAGGTCGGCGACAAGACCTACGCCTACTACGATCTCAAGGTCGCCGAGGAGAACGGGCTTGCCGGGGTATCGAAGCTGCCGATGACGCTGAAGGTGCTCTTGGAGAACCTGCTGCGGCACGAGGACGGCAAGACGGTGGTCAAGGCCGACATTGAGGCGATGGCCGGATGGCTCAAAGACCGCCGCTCCACCCATGAGATCGCCTACCGCCCGGCTCGCGTGCTGATGCAGGACTTCACCGGCGTTCCCGCTGTCGTCGACCTCGCGGCGATGCGCGACGCGACCAAGGCGCTCGGCGGGGATCCCAAGTCGATCAATCCGCTCGTGCCCGTCGATCTCGTCATCGACCACTCGGTGATGGTCGACTACTTCGGCACTGAAGCCGCCTTCGAGCGCAACGTCGAACGCGAATACGAGCGTAACGGCGAGCGCTACACGTTCTTGAAGTGGGGCGCGTCGGCGTTCGACAACTTCCGCGTCGTTCCGCCCGGCACCGGCATCTGCCACCAGGTCAACCTCGAGCACCTCGCTCAGACCGTCTGGACCAAAGATGAAGACGGCGCGACCGTCGCCTATCCCGACACCTGCGTCGGCACCGACAGCCATACGACCATGGTCAACGGCCTCTCCGTGCTCGGATGGGGCGTCGGCGGGATCGAGGCTGAAGCGGCGATGCTCGGCCAGCCGGTCTCGATGCTGATCCCCGAAGTGATCGGTTTCAAGCTCACCGGCAAGCTGCCCGAGGGCGCGACGGCGACCGACCTCGTGCTCACCGTCACCCAAATGCTTCGCGCCAAGGGCGTGGTCGGCAAGTTCGTCGAGTTCTTCGGCGAAGGCCTTGACCATCTTTCGCTCGAAGATCAGGCGACCATCGCCAACATGGCTCCCGAGTACGGCGCGACCTGCGGCTACTTCCCAACCGACCCGGAAACCCTGAAGTACCTCACCGCGACAGGCCGCGAAGCCGATCGCGTCGCTCTGGTGGAAGCCTATTCGAAAGCGCAAGGTCTCTGGCGGCCGGACGCGTCCGAACCGAACTTCACCGACACGCTGGAGCTGGCGCTCGAAGATGTCGTGCCGTCTCTCGCGGGACCCAAACGCCCGCAAGATCGCGTGCCGCTCGCTGATGCGGCCGACAGCTTTGCGCAAACGCTGGCGAACGAGTTCAAGATCACCGACTCTGCGACCGCGTCTGTCCGCGCCAAGGTCGAGAGCGAGGAATATTCGATCGGCCACGGCGACGTCGTGATCGCGGCGATCACGTCGTGCACGAACACCTCGAACCCTTCGGTGCTGATCGCCGCGGGCCTGCTCGCGCGCAACGCCTTGAAGCGCGGTCTGACGGTCAAACCTTGGGTGAAGACGTCACTCGCGCCGGGCAGCCAAGTCGTCACCGACTACCTGGAAAAGGCCGGCCTGCAGGACGACCTCGACCAGCTCGGCTTCAACCTCGTCGGCTACGGCTGCACCACCTGCATCGGCAACTCCGGACCGCTGCCTGAGAAGATCTCCAAGGCGATCGCGGCGGAAAACCTCGTCGCCTGCTCGGTGCTGTCGGGCAACCGCAACTTCGAAGGCCGGGTCAATCCGGACGTGCGGGCGAACTATCTCGCCAGCCCGCCGCTGGTCGTCGCCTACGCCATCGCCGGCTCGATGAACGTCGACATGAACGAGCATCCGATCGGCTACGACGACGAGAACGAGCCGGTGTACTTGAAAGACATCTGGCCGAGCTCGAAAGAGATCGCCGACGTCGTCCGCGCCGCGGTGACGCCGGAGATGTTCGCCGCCCGCTACGCCGACGTGTTCAAGGGCGATGCGCGCTGGCAAGCGATCGCCGCGCCGAGCGGACTGACCTATTCCTGGGACGATGCGTCGACCTACGTGCGCAATCCGCCGTTCTTCGAAGGCCTCTCGGGCGCGCCGGCGCCGATCACCGACGTCGAGGGCGCGCGTATCCTGGGGCTGTTCGGCGACTCGATCACCACGGACCACATTTCCCCCGCCGGCTCGATCAAGGCGGCCGGGCCCGCGGGCGACTATCTGCAAGGCCACCAGGTCAACGTGGTCGACTTCAACTCCTACGGCGCGCGGCGCGGCAATCACGAAGTGATGATGCGCGGCACCTTCGCCAACATCCGGATCAAGAACCAGATGATCCCCGGCGTCGAAGGCGGCGTGACCAAGCACTTCTCCAACGGCGACGGCGAAGAGATGCCGATCTACGACGCGGCGATGAAGTACCGCGCCGAGAACGTTCCGCTCGTCGTCTTCGCCGGCAAGGAGTACGGCACGGGCAGTTCGCGCGACTGGGCGGCGAAGGGCACGCGGCTTCTGGGCGTGCGCGCCGTGGTCGCCGAGAGCTTCGAGCGGATCCACCGGTCGAACCTCATTGGCATGGGCGTGCTGCCGCTGCAGTTCGACGAGGGCGCCTCGTGGTCGGGCCTCGGACTCACCGGCGCGGAGAAAGTCGCGATCTCCGGCCTCAGTGATTTGAAGCCGCGGATGAAACTCAATGTCGAAATCACGTTCCCTGACGGCCGCACCGCGACCGCGCCGACCATCGTGAGAATCGATACGGAAAACGAGCTCGACTACTTCAGATCGGGCGGAATCCTGCACTACGTCTTGCGGAATCTGGCGGCGGCCTGACATTCTCGTCCCAATATCGAACGCAGCTTCCATGCGGAGCCGCGCGGGGCCTTGGGGGATCACGTGAAGCCGGGACGGAAGATCGCGCGAGCGTCACACCCATGTGATTCGGAGAAGAGCGCGACGCTTCCTATCTTGGGGCGCATGCGAACCTTCTCCTCCCTCGCCGCCGTCGCGACGCTCTCCGCCATCCCCGCTTCGCCCGTCGTCGCCGACGAGCGGGCGGCCGGGCCGGTGATCGTCGAGCTTTACACCTCCGAAGGCTGCGGCGGCTGCATGGACGCGAACGACTTCGCCGCCGAGCTGACCGGCGAGGCGGGCGTTCTCGTGCTCACCTTCGGGGTCGACTATTGGGATTTCCTCGGCTGGGAGGATTCGACCGCGCGACCCGAATTCTTCTCGCGCCAGCATGACTACGCCGAATGGTTGCCGAACGAACGGCCGTATACGCCGCAGATGGTGGTCGACGGCCACGTCGATCAGGCCGGCTTCAACCGCGACACCGTGCGCGTCGTCATCGAATACTGCCGGTCTCACGTGAAACCCGACCCGACCATCGCTGTTTCACACAGCGGCGAGCGCATCCACGTCGATCTGGGCGCGGGCGACGCGCCCGAGGAGCGGGCTGACGTCTGGCTGGTCGCTTTTGCGCCGGGCGCGCACGCGATCGAGATCGGCGCGGGCGACAACGCCGGCCGGACGATGGTGCGCCACAACGTGGTTCACAGCGTGCGCCAGCTCGGGGCCTGGGACGGCGACGCGGTGAGCCTTGAAGCCGAAACCCTGGGCGACGAGGTCCCGGGCGAGCTCGGCTATGCGGTGCTGGTGCAGAATGCGGGACTCGGCCGCATGATCGCGACCGGCTACGTGCTGCCGGAGTAACGCCTACTCCGTCCGCGGACGCGCTATGCGATCCAAGGGTCGCGCCAATCTATCTCCTGCAAACTCCGGCAGCTGGTACATCCAGCCGCGCGTCGCCGCCTCGAGGCGCTCTGCAGCGCTGCGGGCCTCGGGCGTGGTGGCGGACGTTTCGGCGCTGACGATGGCGCTGACGTCGACCCACCGCTCCGCGCCGCGCGCATAGATGTCGAGCGACACCGTCAGGCCGTCGAACGTCGTCGCCGAGTGGCGCGCGACGAGGTCGCCGCGGAAGCTTGCTTCCGGCGCGACGTCGACGAAGCGCAGCGTCGCGATCGCGCCGCCCGGTCCGTTGGCCGCGCCTTCGGTCATCAGCGTCCATGCGCCGGCGGGTTCGGCGATGACGAAATCAGCCGCATCGCGGCTTTCGCGCGCGACGCGATAGGTCAGCCCGCCGCCCTCGGGCGTGATTTCCACCCGCGCAATGTCCTCCCGCGCGACGCCGAGCAAATCGAGGTCGAGCCAGAACGCCGGCGCGCCCACGTCCGGCGGCGCGCCGTCGACCGCGAAGGCCTCGTTCTCGCCAGTCCTGCGCACGAAGACGCCGCCTCCGGATGGAACCGACGCGGCGCCGCGCCGCTCGGCGCCGATGATCAGGTCCGCGATCTCCCCGCCTCTGGCGTCCTCGACGCGCACGCGCACGCCCGCCCCGGGTCTCGGCTCGGCGCTTTCACCGCCGCTCGGCTCGACGACGCCAAGGCGGACGTGGTTGCCGGAATCCCGCGTGCTCGCGCCAGCGCGGCGCATCGCGGCGAAGCTGCGCGCAAACGCGTCGAGCGCGTCCGGCGCGACCGCATAGCCGCCGCGCTCGATCAGGCTCCAAGTCGCGCCCCGGCGCTCGAGCGTCAGGGTTTCCTCCGAGGTCGTCACGACGATCAGCGCCGCGCCGACCGCCTCCTCGGACCAATCGGGCAGCGCCGGTCCGTCGGCGATCTCGATCCGGCGGCCGGCGACATCGCGGCCGACCGCAGCGACGGCGAGCGCGGCGAGCACCGCCGCGGCGATCCAAAGGCGCGTCGCGGCGCGCTGGCGCTTGGCGTCGGCGCGCGCGGTCATCGGGCCGCCCTCCGTCCGCGACCGCCGCGCCGGCGGCTGACGAACACGCCCACTCCGACGAGCGCGACAAGCATCGGCACCAGCCAGACGTTGATCGCGATGATCAGCGCCTCGATCCGGTCGATGTCGGCGCGATAGGAGCGCTCGATCTCCCGCAGGCGCGCGCGGGCGCTGATCACGGTGTCGCGTACGCGCAGAAGCTCGGACGTGGTTTCATCGGCGATGTCGCGCTCGGCGTCGGTGTTGAGGCTGCGCAGACCGCCCCCGGCTTCGGACTCCAACTGTACGAGCCGCTGCTCGGCGGCTTCGAGCTCGGCCTCCAGCTCGGACTGCTCAGCAGCGAGCGCCTGGGCGGCGGTCGCGCGCATATCCTCGATCAGGCTCATCGGCCGCTCGACGCGTCCGCGCGACCGCAAGCCGATGAGCGCGTCCGAGCCCGACAGCAGATCGACGGCGTTCAACACGAACGCCGCATTGTCCGCGAGCGCGGTCGAGCCGAACACCGGATCGGGCGAGACGTAGAATTCATCGTCGAGCAGGTCGGAGTCGGCGATCACGATCGCTTCGATCTGGCCGGACTGAACGTCCGCCGGGCTGCGGTCGATCCCCTCGGGCGGGCCGTCGGGAAAGGCGCTTTCGACTTCGCCCGAGATCCGCGCGGCGAGGGTGAAGGCGCCTTCGGGCGCGTAGCCTTCGAGCAGGTCGCGCGGACTGGCGGCGACGACGCCGTCGACGTCCATCCGCCGCGCATCCTCGGAGGTGACGATCAGCGGCTCGAAGCTCGTGCTCGCGCCCTCGATCGGATCGAGATGACCGGCCGCGGCCATGCGCACGCCGCGGGTGAGCGCCGCGGTGGCGAGGTGGTCGGCCGAGAGCTGACCGGGCGGAACCTCGAACCAGGCTGGGAACTCGCGCTCGATTAGGCGTTCGTCCTCGCGCACGCTGGCGAGCAGCGCGTTGGCGCGGTCGAGCACCACCTCTCGTGAATCGAACAAAACGCCCCAGGTCGGCAGCAGCGGTCCCAGCGTCGAGGCGCGCACGGCGTCGAGATCGGGATAGCCCGTCGGCCCCGGCGCCAGCGCGAGCCGCGAATAGGGATCGACGACGATCACCGCCCGGCCGCGGGTGAGCATGAACTGATCGACCGCCCAGAGCTGGCCCTCGTCCAGCTCCCAGGGATGGGCGATCACCAGGACGTCGGCGTCGGCGGGGATCTCGGCGAAGTCGCGGTCGAGCGTGTCGACGTCGAACGCCGAGAGGAGCTGGTCGTAGACGTAGAGCGGCTGGGTGGTGGCCGGGCCGCGGAAGGGATTGGGCGTCTGAGTTTCGAGCGGCAGCGAGGAGATCAGCGCCACCTTCGGCTCGACCGAGAGCTTAAGGTCCGAGATCAGCCGCAACAGCTCGTACTCGAGATAAGGCTCGCGGTCGGGATTGAAGAAGCCGATCGCCGCGGTCTCGTCGAGCGCGTTGCGCGCGACAAGGCCGAAGTAGAGCGCCGAGCCGTCACCGATCGGCACGCCGCGCACGCCGGCCGCGATCGCCTGGTCCTCTTCTTCGGAGAACGGATCGGGGTTGATGATCTCCAGCCGCAGCTTGCCGTTCGAGCGCGCCGCCATCGCTTGCAGCGTCTCGCGCACCCGCGCGCCGTAGGCGCGAATCTCAGGGAAGTCCTGCGCAAGACCGCGCGAGTAGAAGAGCTGCAGATCGATCGGCTCGGCGAGATCGTCGATCACCTCTCGAGAGCCGCGCGAGAGCGTATAGAGATGATCCGCTGTCAGGTCGAGCTGGGCGCCGCGGAAGACCACGCCAGCGATCGCGTTGACCGCGATGAAGATCACGGCGATCGCACCGAGAGCGGCGGCGAGGAAGGCGCTGCGTCCCATCGCTCAGCCCCCGCCCCGCTTGTGCGCGACCAGCACGCCGGTCACGGCGAGCCAGGCGGCGGTCAGCGTGAAGAAGTAGACGAGGTCGCGCAGCTCGATCACCCCGCGGCTCAAGGATACGAAGCGCTCGAGCGGCGACAGGCCGGCGATCGCCTCGACGATCGCCGGCGGCAGCACGCCCGAGACGGTCTCGACGACGATCGGCATGCCCGCAGCGGTGAAGAGGAAGGCGATGAACACCCCCAGGATGAACGCGATCACCTGGTTGCCGGTCAGCGCCGAGGCCGCCGCGCCGACGGCGATGTAGGCGCCGGCCATCATCAGCGCGCCGAGATAGGCGACGAAGATCGCCCCGTTGTCCGGCGTCCCGAGGATATTGACCGTGACCCACAGCGGCGTGGTCAGCGCGAGGGCGACGACCGCAACGGTCCACGCGGCGAGGAACTTCGCGCCGACCGCCGCCCACACCCGCACGGGCAACGTCAGCAACAGCTCGATCGAGCCCGAGCGGATCTCCTCGGCCCAGAGCCGCATCGCGATCGCCGGCATGAAGATCAACATCAGCCAGGGATAGAAGGAGAAGAACAGCGACAGATCGGCGGATCCCGCCTCGAAGAAACGCCCGATATGGAATCCGAAGGCGCTCGAGGAAAAGAGGAAGATCGCAATGAACACGTAGGCGGTCGGCGTGGTGAAGTAGCCGGCCAGCTCGCGTCGGTAGATGGCGGCGAGCGCGGTCACGCGTCGTCCTCATCCAGCTCGCCTAAGATGTCGCTCTCCGGTGTCGTCAGAGAACGGAACACCTCTTCAAGCTTGCCCGAAGGGTGGCGCGCGGCGAGGCCTTCGGGCGTTTCATCGGCCCTGACCTCGCCTTGATCGATCACCATCGCGCGGGTGCAGACCGCGTCGACCTCTTCAAGGATGTGCGTCGAGACGATGATCGCGGTGGTCTCGGCCAGCTCGCGGATGAGGGCGCGCACGGCGTGCTTCTGGTTGGGATCGAGCCCGTCGGTCGGCTCGTCGAGGATCAAGACCGGGGGCTCATGGATGAGCGCGGCGGCGAGGCCCACCCGCCGCTTGAAGCCCTTCGACAGCGCTTCGATCGGACGCCGCTCGGCGGCGCCGAGCTCGACGAGGTCCGCCGCGCGCCGGACGGCGCCGGACACGTTCGCCGGCGCGATCCCACGCGCGCGGGCGGAAAAGGCGAGAAAGTCGAGCGGCGTCATCTCAGGATACGCCGGCGCGCCTTCGGGCAAGTAGCCCAGGCGGCGCTGCGCCTCGGTACGCGATTCGGTGACGTCGCAGCCGTCGATGCTGGCGTGTCCGTCGTCGGGCTCGAGATAGCCGGCGATCATGCGCATGGTCGTGGTCTTGCCCGCGCCGTTGGGCCCGAGAAAGCCCAGGACTTCGCCCGGCGCGAGCGTGAAGGAGACCCCGCGCACCGCGGCGACCTCCCCGAAGCTTTTCTTGAGTCTCTCGACAACCAGCATGCGCACCAGGCCGCCTATCCGCCGACGGCCCCGGTTCTAGTTTGTTTTGCGGGGCCGCGCACTAGAGGATCGCGAGCGCGTCAAACAGGCCAAAAGCGCCCGTTTTTTGTCGAGTGCTGCGCTGGTTGATTTTGGGGAGAGATTTGTGCCGGCCAATCGACGAGTCAGCTGACCCGGGGGGCTGGGGGGGCTGTCAGAAACCGAGACAACCAACGCGCCGACCAGCCGACACTGCAGATGTAGGCGGCGCTCGTGTCTGCAAATGGATCGAAAAGAGGTGATTTCAGGGCGCGTTAACCAGCCCTGGCGGCTTGGCGGACGCGACGAACTTGTGAAATGATCCACAGCACAGCCAAGCAGGACGGAGGCGCGCATGGCTTTAAGCGAGGCGCCCTTGGAGGGCGACCCATCCTCCTACCTCGCGGCGGCGAACGTCTGGTTCCACCGCCGCGAGCTTGACCGCATCCTTTCTCTCTACGGCCGCATGGTGGCCGCCGGCGAATGGCGCGACTACGCCATCGACGGGCTCAAGGACCGGGCGGTGTTTTCGATCTACCGCCGAGCGTCCGAAGTGCCCCTCTACCGCATCGAAAAACGACCGAGCCTCGCGCGCAAGCAAGGCGCCTTCTGCGTCGTCAGCGCGACGGGACACATCCTGAGGCGCGGCCGCGAGCTGGCCCAGGTGCTGAAGGTCTTCGACAAGAAGCGGCTCAAGGTCGTGGACTAACGAAAACCCCCGGAGCGGCGTTCCGGGGAGGGGATAGCTGTGTCTGCAGCGAAAGCGGCCTGCTCTTTGGAAAACGGCCGAGTGTTTGGGTCAGGTCTCTAACTCCGATGCTCCTGACCCCAAAAGGGGCATTCCTTATACCAAGTGATCGGCTCGTTGATCGACGCGCCGCAGACGTAGCGCCGCAGAACCGTTCCCGAGGTGTTGCACTCGGCGATCAGATTGGGCCCGTCCCAGAGGAAGCGCGTGTCCGAGGCTGCGTCGATCTCGCAAAGCCAGCCCAACGAGACGCGGAGCGCCCTTGCTTGCTGATGAACCGAAGCGGGTGACCTCAATCCGGGGACGACGACACGTACTCAACTATGAACTGATACAACGCATCCTCAGCTGGAAAGGCTATGGGTTCGGCCGACAGCGGACCGAACGGCTCGCCGTCCTTTACAAACACAATGTAGGAAAATCCTCTCCGAGGAATCGGCACCCATCGGCAGACACCATCACTGATCCGTGCCGAGATCGCGGCTGCGGCCTGCAAATTGTTGTTTTCGACAATATTCTCGTGCCGCTGGAAAATCGACAAATAGGGCATTTCTGATGAGATGTTCCGGGCAAATCCCAATACTGAAATTGTCTCGCCGATCCGAGGGCGCACTTCCGGTGCAGCGATCTTGAGATAGTGATCAACACGAATGGTAAAACGGCTTACAGGATCACCCGTTGAATCGAGCGTCGTTTCTTCCTCGCGAAACGCGGTTCCCAAAACTATGAAATCAGCGGCGTCGATATATTGCGTCAGCAGGTGGGGCGCCTCAGGCGTCGGATTGCAGCCTGAATCTCCCCTGCTTGGATCGCCTGCAGCTAACGCCACCCCAAGAACCATCAATCCCAATGTGTGTTTCGTGAGTCCGTGCATTTCCTGTCGTGGCCTACCTAGTGAACTCCCGTGAACGCGTACAATTAGGGATATGTTGCTCGACACCTACCTTGTCCGTGCAATGACCCGCCCCCCGTGAGCACCCTCGCTCCCAAGGGGAGTATCTTGCTTTCTACATTGGATTTGCCGCTTGGGGGAGCGGACAGGCGGCCCTGCCGTCGCATGCGCCGGGCCGCCCGTGTGTGAGACGCATCCGCCTGATTTATTTGCCGGCACAGCAAAACCCCCGGAGCGGCGCTCCGGGGGTTTCGCTTTTCAGCTTGGCGTTCGCGTCTAGTTGCGCGAGCCGCCCATCAGCATCAGCAGGAATTGGAACATGTTGATGAAGCTGATGTAGAGATTCAGCGCGCCGAAGTTGGTCATCACAGCGAGGCTGCGATTATCGCCCTGATAAGCGAAGTAGGAAACCTTCAGCTGCTGGGTCGTCATCGCGGTGATGAACGAGAACAGGCCCAGGCCGACGACCTGAATGCCGATCTCGAGCATCGGCGAGCGGAAGAAGAAGTTCGACACGCTGATCAGGATCAGCCCGATCACCGCCATGAACATGAAGCTCGAAAGCCCGGTCAGGTTCCGCTTGGTGGTGTAGCCCCAGAGCGAGAGTCCGCCGAACGCCGCCGCCGTGATCACCAACGCTTGCGCGATCGTGCCGAAAGTGACGCCGATCGTGCGTCCGCCGACCGAAGTGACCTCGACGCTGTTGAGCGCGATCATCACCCAGACGCCCATGCCCATGCCGATCAGCGAGACCACCGACCAGTAAAGCACCGCCGATCCGGCCGGCGAGGGATTGCGCATGAAGAACATGGAGCCGAACAGCAGCGCGATCGGGCCCCATTGAACGACGTAGATGAGCGGCGTGCCGAACACGAGCGCCGTGACCGGCGCGACCGAGCCCACCACATAGGCCAAAGCCGCCGAGAGCAGCAGCCCGAGCGCCATCTTATTGTAGACGCCGAGCATGAACGCCCGGAGGCCGGCGTCCACCGACGTGTCGAGCGCGCCGGCGTGGCCGCGCGCATAGGCAGGATTGAAATCACTCATGCGTTTTCGGTCCTTCCCGTAACTCGTGTTACCGCTCTTAGAACGGTTCTCATTGGCATATATTGTATTACGATATGCCGCATTCAAGACAAGCCGTATTGTAAGGTGAATTCGGGCCTATTGCACCCAAAACCGGAGGCTTGAAGGCGCGGTTCCGAGGGGAATCAACCCGAATTGATTAACGTGAGGATCGATCGGGCGTGTCGTCAGATCGCAGCCGCCGCGCTATAGGAGAATCCTCGCCCGTTCGGACGCGACCCGCCATGTCGAGAGCCCTGCGCCCCAGCTCACGCTGCGTCCCGCTCCTCGCCGCTTTGGCGCTGCTGGCGTGCGGCCCGTCGTCCGATCCGGCGCCCGCGACCGGCCCCGACGCCCCGCGCCCGATCGCCACCGCCGCGCCGGAGCGCGCTGTCGCCGCCGAAGAAGCGCAAACTGAAGACGACCCGTTCGTCCTCGTCATGCTCGGCGACAGCTTGTCGGCGGGCGACGGGCTCGCCGCGGACGCCAGTCTGCCCGCCCAGGTCGACGCAGTCCTCCACGCCGCACGGCTTAACGTCGAGCTGCGCGACGCGAGCGTCTCCGGGCTGACGACGGCCCGGGCGCGCGCCGTGCTCGCCGCCGCCGACGGGCTGGCCGGCGCGGACGGTCTGGTGATCCAGCTCGGTCTCGCCGACATGCTCGCGGGCGGTCCGCCGGACGCGATCTCGGCCAACATCGGCCAGATCATCAATGACGCGCAGTCGCGCGGGCTCTGGGTGGGCGTCATCGGCATGCGCGCGCCGATCGAGCTCGACACCGACGTGCGCGACGAGCTGGACCTGATCTACTTCGACCTCGCCGCGGTCTACGACGTCCCGCTTTATCCCTACTACTTCGACGGCCTGATCGACTCAGAGCTGGGCATTGCCCGGCCCGAGCTTTTCCTGCCTGGCGGGATCTATCCGAACGAAGCGGGCGTCGCGACGGTTGCGCAGGGCGTCGGGAGCTGGTTGATCGACGAGCTGCCCTAGTTGGGTATTGGGGGTTGGGTTTCAGGGTCAGCCGTCGCGAACCTGGTCTCCAAAACCCGACACCCAAAACCGATCACCAAGAGCCCTACGGCTGGAGCCGCGCCGCCTTATGTCTCTCCGCCTGTTCGCCGCGATCGACATTCCCGACGAGATCATCGAGCGGATCGTTCCGCTGCAGCGCGGCGTCGCCGGCGCGAAGTGGCGCCCGCCCGAGGCGCTGCATCTGACGCTGAGGTTTTTCGGCGAGATCGATGAGCGCGCCGCCGAAGACCTCGACCATGAGCTCGGCGAGGTGCGCAGTGCGGCGTTCGAGGTTGCGCTCAAGGGCGCGGGCTGGTTCGGCGGCGAGCAGCCGAGCGCGCTCTGGGCCGGCGTCGAGGAGAACGCCGCGCTCCAACGCCTCGCTGCGGGCTGCGAGCGCGCCGCGCGCAAGACCGGCCTGCCGCCCGAGCCGCGCGGCTTCGTCCCGCACGTCACCCTCGCCTATTGCCGCGGCACGGGCGCGGACGACGCGGTGAAGTTCGCCCAACGCCTGGCGCTGTTCAGCGCCGAGCCGTTCCTCGTCGACCGCTTCTTTATGTACTCGTCTTGGGCCGGTAAGCGCGTGTCGACTTATGTGCCAGAGGCGGAGTATCCGCTTCTGGGGTGAAGGAGCAGCCTCACCCGTCCTGCAGCCGATCCATATCGTCGTCAGAAAACCCGAAGTGATGACCGATCTCGTGGATCAAGACGTGGGTGATCAGCTCGCCTAAAGTCACGTCGCCGCGCTCGGCCCATTCGTCGAGAATCGGGCGGCGATAGAGGAACACCGAGTCCGGCTCGCCGGAAACGTCAAAGCTCGTTTTCTGAGTCAGATCGACGCCCTGATAGACGCCCGTCAGGGCGAACGGATCGTCGAGATCGAGCGCGTCGAGCATCTCATCATCGGCGAAGTCGGCGACCCTGAGCACGATTTCTCCGCACCGCGCGCGCAGCGCCTGGGGCACCATATCGAGCGCCGCCTCGGCCAGCTTGGCGAAGTCGTCGAGCGAAGGCGCTTCGGCGTCAGCCCAGTTCATCAAGCGCCCTTTCCCGCGTTCTTGAGCGGCCTTAGTCCTTCTCGCCCGGCCACGGCGGCAGCGCATAGACGCGCGGATCCTCCTCCGCGCCGGGGCGGGCGATGAATGGAATGCGGGCCAAGCCCCAGGTCAACTCCGCCAGCCGGATCATCGCCTCCTGACGCTCGTCGACGTCGCTGGCGGTGAAGTCGTCGTAGGGTTTGAACGGCAGGCGCAGCTGCTCGAGCCGCTCGCGCGCGGCCTGCTCGAAGAAGTCGGGATGCAGCGTGCGCGCCAGCCGGGTCATATTCTGGTACAGCTCGCGCTTGGCCGCGAAGTCCTTGTCGCCCAGACGCTGATTGTCGAGCGAGCTGACCAGCAACAGCGCGCCGAAGCGGTTGCGCTTGCGCTGATGCTGCTTCTCGCCGCCGCCGAGGAACCCCGACTTGCCGCTATCGTTGGGCAGGATGTGCTCGATCGAATAGCCGCGATTGAGCGAGCGCAGCTCGTAGTGCGCATAAGACCCATACTGACGGAACGCCTCGTCGAAGCAGGCCGACATCCGCGCCAGCAGCGTATGCACCACCCGGCGCGAGCGCGTCCCCGCCCCGCGGCTGGGCAGCCCCGCCTCGGTGTTCGAGCGGAAATCGAGCGGCCAGGCAACGAGCTGTTCTTGCAGCACGCGGCAGCACTGCTCGACATCGAAGGCGTCGCGCAACAGCACGGCGGTGCGTTGTAGGAACGCCAGAGAGTCGTTCTGCAGCCGGTTGTTCTGCACGTTCTGCCAAAACAGGCGCGCCGAGAAGATTTCCATGAACGCCGCCGCCGCGCGCAGCTTGGCCGCGGTGATCGCGCCCGGCGCGTCCGGGTGCACCGTCGCCAGCATCACCATCCGCGCCTGACGACGCCAGCCGATGTCGAGCTGATCGAGGAAATAGAGACTGTCCCAGCCGCGGCGGGGAAACTCGGCCCGCTCGCGCACGCCGACGTAGGCCTCGGCCATCACCGCCATCTCGTGGTTCATGAAGCGGTAGCAGGCGTCGGGGTCGTTGAGGCCCATGCGCACGGTGTTGTGCTTGAGCCAGTTGAAGTGATCGTCCTCGATCTGGTCGGGCTCGTTCGGCTTGCCGTTCTGCACCGGCATCTGCGCATAGCGCGCGGTCAGCCATTCCTGGACGAACTCGCGGTCCCCGCCGGTGCCGAAGCGCTGCATCGCGCGCATCGTAGCGGTCCACTTGATCAGCGCCTCTTCGCGCAGATCGGTGTCGATGATGTTGGCCTGGAGGAAGTTCTTGGTCAGCTGGCCCGAGCCGAGCTTCTGGCCGCGGTCGTTGGTGGTCTCGAAGATGGTGTAAGCGTCGGACTCCTTGTCCACCTCGACCACAGGCATCTGCACATTGTCGATCATCCATTCGATGAACTTCTTGAGCTGTTCGCCGCGCAGATGCTCAGGGAACGCCTGACCGATCGTCAGATAGCGGTCGACGATCGTCCGGTCGGTGTCGTTCTCGAGCGAGAGGTTCTGCATCAGGCCCGGGTCGTCGTAGAGGGCGCGGAACACCGGATCACGCTCGGCCACGTCGATCGCGAAGGCCGCGTCGCGCGGGCCGGAGTGGACGATCAGGCCGTGCAGGATGCCCGCCAAGCGGCGGTCGCGGTCGCCGATCTCGTGAACGAGATAGATCAGCAGCAACAACAGCGTGGTCAGCCGCTGCTGGCCGTCGATGATGTGCCGGTAGCCCTCGCGCACGTGGATGACCACCGCGCCGAGATAGTAGGCGCCGGACACTTCCGGCCGCTTGCGCCGCTCGAACGCCCGCGCGAAGTCGCGCAGCAGGATGGCGACGTTGTCATGATCCCAGGAATAGCCCCGCTGGAACGCGCCGACGGAGTAGTCTTCTTTGAAGATCTGACGAACCGAGCGCATTTGCACGGTCATTCCGGCCACGCCGCACGCTCCCTTCGATTTTATATTGGTCCCGTCACCCCCGCCCTCAAACTCTAGGGATCGGAGACCCGCGACGCGAGTTTCGCGGCGCCTGCTCGACTTGATCGCCGCCGGTTCGCCCGACAGTGTGTCAGTTTCGAAACACTGGGCGCATCCGCGCGGGTCAGGGCCGCGCGCGTGAAACATTCGGAACGTTCCATGACCGATCCGGTCGCTGCAGCACCCGCCGCCGAGCCGATCTCGGAAACCGCGCCGCGCGACGCCGTCACCCAGGCGGTCACCCGCGGCGCCGCGCGCGCTATGGCGGACCGCGGCTGCGCGGTCATTACCGAGTTCGAGCTGCCGAACGGCCGGCGCGCCGATTTGTTCGCGCTCGCAGCGGACGGCGAGATCGCGATCGTCGAAGTGAAGTCCGGGCTTGAGGACTTTCGCACCGACGCCAAGTGGCCGGAATATTTCGACTATTGCGATCGGCTGTATTTCGCCGTCGCCGAGGATTTCCCACGCGAGATCCTACCGGAAGATGTCGGTCTGATCATCGCGGACGGCTTCGGCGGCGCGGTCCTGCGTCCGTCTCCGGTCTCAAAGCTCGCCCCGGCGCGCCGCAGAGCGCTCACGTTGCGCGCGGCGCGGGTCGCGGCGGGACGGCTGATGCGGGCGAAGGAGGATATAAGCTCGCTGCCAACTTGAACACCAGGGCAACCAACACTTGCATTGCCGG
Source organism: Maricaulaceae bacterium (assembly GCA_050050115.1). Taxonomy (GTDB): domain Bacteria; phylum Pseudomonadota; class Alphaproteobacteria; order Caulobacterales; family Maricaulaceae; genus JASFUX01. Next base: position 17,837 of record JASFUX010000030.1, read on the forward strand.
AATCGCGAGGTTGTGTCAGCGCCGCAATGACACTTATGCGTTCATCTTTGCTTAGGCTCTAGACGGAATACTACTTTCGCCGCCAACCCGGCAGCCGCTGGAGGTTGAAATGGTTGGAGCGATGAACGCGGAACATCCGCCATCTGCACGGAACACAGGCGTGCATATCGTGCTGAGACTTCTTGGCCTTATTGCACCGTATGCGTATTTTCCTGTCTACATATTCCTCATCTCGAACTACGCTCAACAAAGCAGGTGGATTTGGGCAGTCGCGACCCTTGCACTTGCGATACTGTTTTCGATTTCCTTCAACATCTCAGCGATCGCTCGGAGGCGCTCGAAACCACGCCGCTCTCCAGATGTTGAGGATAGGCAGCACAAAGTGAACTAATATATAGTACCGTATAAAGAAAAAAGTAATGAGAAAGAGCCCGGCCAAAGTTAGCACAGACGGCACATTCCGCCAATTGATTGACAGCCCGAGCCACCGCAGCATGACCGGATCAAGGTCGAACACTGGTTCGGTCACTAGCTCGCTTAACATCATTAGCAATGACAACAGGAAAAGTATCCCGCTGAGGTGAAATCCGGGTACTGATTTGTTGAACACATCAACGACGGCGTTGGAAATTCGCGCTCGCGGCTCTTCGGCGGAACCCGCGAGCGAAACCTCAGTCTGAATCCCCATAATTACGACAGCCATACCTATGGCGTTCAGCGCGACCAGCAAGACCTCTTCGCCTGTCGGCCCGGTGCCGCGCACGCTTTCAACAACGCTCACTAAAAAGTCAAACACCACGCCCCCCCCCGTTTGGAGAGCTCTCGAGCTAATCGGCTAACA
>JASFUX010000031.1:0-18477 GCA_050050115.1 Maricaulaceae bacterium
CAGGCTGCGCCGATGGGGGTGATCACGAGAGGGATCAAGAAGAATAGCAAGAGATCCGACGGGTCTCGTATGCCTCCGAACATCGCCGCAAAAAGGAGCAACATGAGCGAAATCGCCCACGCGGTTCCAGGGATGGCTGTGATGTCGGAAACGGGTCGTGCAGACTCCGTTGCGCGAATGACTTGGACGACATACGTCCAAATCGCGACGGGAACGCCGACGGCCAGCCCGACGACGGCGGCGATAAAAACGGCCTTCTCCGCCTCAGTGGGAAGGTTCACGCGCCAAAGAAGATCTAAGACGATGAGGCAGAGAACTGGGGCGGCGCTGGCCAACGCCATCGCCCGCCAAACCTTCGCCGCCGCTCTGCCAATCCGCGCGTCCTTGGAGTCCTCCAAGATGCGATGCCGACCCCGTGGCCTCAACCGCGCGCTGCGATAGTCCCGCTTGTTCTGAAAGCGCAGCTCGAACTTCGGCTCTTTGCGCAGCGGTATCCACATAGATGCAGAATATGCTCGACCACTCGCCACCGCGAGCGGGAACGAAACGCCGCTAGTCCCGCCCGTCTGCACTTTGTGCTGCGGCCACAGCGCACCAATCGTGCTCTTCGCCGTAAGGAACGCCGAGGTACGCAGCCAGCAGCCGCTCGGTCAGGTCCGAGCCGTCGGGCAGCTCGATCCGCGCGACGACGCGGCCGGCGTAGGTTCCCCACTGCACGTCACGCAGCGACACCCGGTCGAGCGCCAGCGCACGCACATAGGCGCTCGCCGCCTCCGCCGCGATCCGCTCCGCTTCGCATTCCGGTCCGCGGATCTCCGGCGTATCGACACCCTCGAGCCGAACCGACGTCAGCACTTCCTGGTCGACCCAGATCCGGGCGCGCACCTCGATCGTGTCGCCGTCGATCACACGGATGACTTCAGCCGGAATGGGGCCCGGCAAAGTTCCATCGCTGAAGGCGGGACGTGTCGCCGTCGAGGACGGTGAGACCAAAGACGTTCCGATCGGAGCAGCGGCGGCCGGAGCCGTCGCCGCCCCGGATGACGGCGCAGCGGACGTTGCGGCCGGCGCGCACCCCGCCGATACGGAAACGACCGCCGTCGCAAGGACGGCGGCCGCTCCCGGGAAGGATATCGAACGAAGTGTGAACATTCCCAATCTAGGATCACATTCACAGCAACGCGTCAATATACGAGCATACTAATCCACAATCTACTTTTACGTGTGGGCCCTACTCGCTGCCCGCAGCGTTCCCACTCGAGCCGCCCGCCGGCAGCGACAGGAACGGCACCGTCGAGTTCGGCGGCATGGTGGTCGGCAGCACGCCGTCCCAGCGCTCGACCGCGTTCAAGGAAATCAGCGAGGGATTGTCCCGCAGCGCGTCGCCGCGTGCGCGAATAGCCGCCGCTTCGGCCTCGCCGGCAAGCCGCACGGCGTCAGCCTCGGCCTGAGCCTGCACGACGCGGATCTGCGCGTTGGTGCGCTCGCGCTCAAGGTTCTGGTTAACCCGCTGGACCTCGACCTCGGCCTGCATCCGCGCCTCGATCGACGCCTCATAGGCGTCCGAGAAGTCGATGTTGTGGATGTCGAGGCCTTCGATCTCGCCCGGGCCGGTGATCGCTTCAACGACGGCGGCCAGCGATTGGATGTTGAGCTCCTGGCGCGACTGCACCGCGGTGACGGCGTTGAACTGGCCGAAAGTGGTTTTGATCTGCTCGGCCGCGCGCGGATAGATCACCGCCTGCGTGTAGTTCGCAACCGTTCCGTAGTCGGCGTAGAGCTCGAGGATCGATTCCGTATCGGGCCGGATGTAGTAAGTCAGCCGCACGGCCATCTCGGCGGGCTGCTGGTCACGCGAGTAGGCGACCATAACGCCCTCGCCCGACCAGTCGATGTACTGGCGGCGAATGTTCACCTTCCGCACCGTATGCACGAGCGGGATCTTGAAGTGCAGCCCCGGCCCGGCGACCTCGACGGCCTCGCCGAAGCGCAAAAGCACGCCCCGTTCGCCCTGCTCGATCGTATAAGCGGCCATCCGCCAGCCGACGAGCGCAAGCGCCGCCAGCACGACGAGCACGGCCGGTATGCCGATGAACTTGCCCATGAACGTCCCTCCAAAGAGCGCGCGAAAAGCCGCGCTGTCTGGGGACGGATTTTATCGGAACGCCGTGGGCGCGGCAGGGGGAACGGATCGGCGCGAATCCCGGTTAACGGCTCCGGCACTTACTGTAGGCTTTCAATGAACCGGTCGACATGCGCGCGAATCTCGTCGGCGCGGGTGATGACGATGAAATGATCCCCGCCCTCGAAGGTCACAAGCTCGGCGTCTGGTATCTTCGAGGCGACCAAGACCGAACCTTCGTAGTCGGAGTTCTCATCAGCGTTCCCATGCAGAAGGAGCGTCGGCGCGCTGATGCGTTCGAGCGGCCATTCGTCGATCGCGGGATCGTCGCGCTGGAGGACGTCGTTCTCGATACCGGCGGCGCGATCCGCGAACGGGACCTGAGACGAAATAAGTCCGCGCGCCATCGCGGCCTGCTCGGGATCGTCGGCGTCGAGTTCCGGCATGAACGCCGGCCCGAGCACCCCCAAAAGCGGCCCGGCGACCGCCCACATGGTGAGGTCCTGCATGAGAGCGTCCGAAACGTCCACGCCGGGCCAATCGTCGGGAAGCGGTTCATAGTCGACCTCAGGGCCATAGAGGATCAGACCACGAGTGCGATCAGGATGCCTCAACGCAAACTGCAGCCCAAGATAGCCGCCGCCCGAGGCTCCGTAGACGACGACGCGATCGATCCCCAACTCGTCGAGCAGTGCGGCGAAGAGATCAGCTTGTTCCTCGAACGTCGCGCCTGAACTCAGTGGCGTGCGCAGATAACCGGGGCGCGACACGGCGATCGTCATCGTCCCCGCGTAGCGTTCAGGCGCCGCACGACGCGCGACCAAGGCCTGATCGTATCCGCCCGGCGTGCCGTGCAGGACGAGCATTGGAACGCCCTCCCCGACGACGGCGTATTCGATCTCGCCCAGCGCAGTGGCGACGACTTCGCTGCCGGCTTCTAGATCCCGCACGCGGTCGGCGCGCCACAGCGAAAACATGACCGCCGAGGCGCCGACGGTGATCGCGACGACGCCGATGACAACGACGACGACGCGCAAGAGCCACTTGAGCACGCAAACCTCCCGACGATCTCTCGCGGCGGAAGAACGCGCACGCCGCTCTTATGAGATGCGCGCAAGCTGCGTTGCGGATCCGTCTTGTGCTGAATTTTCCGCGTCAGAGGTCGCCGAGGCCACGCCTTACTCCAGTTCGTCCAGGAAACGCTCCACCTCGGCGTTCAATTCGGGGGCGCGGGTGAGCACGATGTAGTGGTTCCCGCCTTCGTAGGTGACCAACTCCGCGTTCGGAATGCGCGCCGCGGCGGCAAGCGAGCCTTCGTAGGGCGCGTTCTCGTCAGCGTTCCCGTGCAGGATCAGCGTCGGGACCGCGAGATCCTCCAGAGGCCAACCCGCAACGTCGAGGCGCGCAAGCTCAACCCGGTCGTTCGCCCAGCCCTCGGTCCGGCGGTTCATCGGAACCACCGTCCGCACCATTTCCGCAGCCGAAGCAGCTTGTAGCGGGTCCTCCGGATCATAGTCAGGCGTGAGCGAGGCGACGAGGTTCGCGCCCATCGCCCAGGAAGCCAGGTCCGACATCAGCATCGTGGTCGCGCCCGGCGACGGGCCCCCGCCGGGCTCGCCGATCGGCGTCAGAACCGGCACGACGAGCAACAGGCCCTCGACGCGCTCAGGGTGGCGCAGCGCAAACTGCAGCCCCGAAGGCGCGCCGCCCGAGCCGGCGTAAACCACTGCGCGCTCGATCTCCAGCTCGTCGAGAAGCGCCGCATACAAATCGGCTTGCTCAGCCGGCGTCCGGCCGGACTCGATCGGGGTGCGCAGATAGCCTGGTCGCGACACCGAGATGAAACGGACATCCTCATAAGATTCTGGCCGCACGCGCCAAGCAATGAGCCCTTGGTCATAGCCGCCCGGCGTGCCGTGGATCATCAACCGCGGCGTTCCTTGCCCGACGTCAGCGTACTCGACCGGACCGCGCGCAGTCTCGATCACCTGGCTGTCGGCTTCAAGGGCGCGCACATGTCCGCCCTTCCAGATCGAAAACGCGACGAACGCGCCGCCGACCGCCACAACCACGACGGCGATCAGTCCACAGACGATGCGCAAGAGCCATTTGAGCATTGTGGTTTCCTCCCGCTTCGCGGCCCCAATTAGTCCGGCAGACCTTCGATGAAGCCCTCCACCTCCGCGCTCAGCTCCGCAGCGCGGGTGATGACGATGAAGTGGTTCCCGCCTTCGTAGGTGATCAACTCGGCGTTCGGGATGCGCGCCGCAGCGGCGGCCGAGCCTTCGTACGGCGCGTTCTCGTCGGCGTTCCCGTGCAGGAACAACGTAGGGACTTGCAGCTCCTCGAGCGGCCAGGTCGCAACGTCGAGGGATCTGAACTGGGTCATGTCGTTTTCCATCCCGTCGGTGCGCAATCCGAGCGGGACCCCCGACGCGATGATCAGCTTCGCCGACGCGGTTTGGACCGGATCGTCAAGATCGATGTCGGGCAGCATCATCGGCAAAAGACGGTCGCCCATGGCCCACACCGCCATGTCCGACATCAGCGACTCGGTCAGGCTGACCCGCCCCGCGCCTTCCTCGGACTCCATGCGTTCGAGCAGCGGCACAGCGAGCACCAGCGCCCTGGTCCGCTCGGGGTGCCTCAACGCAAACTGCAGCCCCGACGGGGCGCCGCCGGACCCGGCGTACACCACGACCTGATCGATCCCGAGCTCGTCGAGGAGCGCGGCGTAGAGGTCGGCCTGCTCGGCCGGGGTGCGCCCGGACTCGACCGGCGTGCGCAGGTAGCCCGGCCGCGACACGGTTATGAAGCGCACGTTCGGGTAGGCCTCAGGCCGCACGCGGTGGGCGACAAGCGTCTGGTCATAGCCGCCCGGCGTGCCGTGGATCATCAGCCGCGGCGTTCCTTGCCCGACGTCAGCGTATTCGATGTCGCCAAGCGCCGTGGCGATGACTTCGCTCCCCGCCTCCAGTTCGCGGACCTGCCCGCTCTTCCAGATCGAGAAAGCGACGAACACGCCGCCTACGAACAAAACGACGACGGCGATCAGACCGACGATGATGCGCACGAGCCATTTGAGCATTTCGGATCTTCCTGTTGCCGCAGTGGCGCGAAGGTCGCGCCTCGTTGAAGTTGAACGCCATCAATCCGCTAACTGAGTGACGAAACGAAGCACATGCGCGTGGACCTCATCAGCACGCGTCACAGTGATGAAGTGATCACCATCGTCGAAGGTGATCAGTTCAGCATTGGGGATGCTCGCCGCGACGCGAACAGAACCCTCGTATGCAGAATTCTCGTCGGCGTTTCCGTGCAAGATCAGCGTCGGCGCAGTGATGCGCGCAAGCGGCCATTCATCAACCGCGGGATCGCTGCGCTGACGAAGGTCGTTTTCCCGTCCCGCCGCCCTTGCGTTGACCGGAACAACCGAGGCGGCCAAGCCCTGCGCAAGGGCAACCTGCTTTGCGTCACTCGTATCGAGTTCCGAGATTGCCCGCGTCCCGAAGACCGACATGAGAGGACCGCTCGCCGCCCACATGACGAGCTCTTCTCCCAGCCCCGAAGAATCGACGCCGCTCCAGTCTTCGGGAAGCGGCTCGTAGCTCACCGAAGGGGCGTAGAGAATGAGACCGCTGCAGCGATCAGGGTGCCGGAGCGCAAACTGAAGACCCGCATAGCCGCCCCCGGAGGCGGCATAGACAATGACCCGATCGATCTCCAGCTCGTCGAGGAGCGCGGCAAACAAATCCGCCTGCTCTTCAAACGTCCTGCCTGACGATAAAGGCGTACGCAAATAGCCCGGTCGCGAGACTGCGATCGTTCGCCAACCGTCGTAGTTCTCCGGCGCGATGCGGCGGCCGAACGAAACCTGATCGTAGCCGCCGGGCGTGCCGTGAAGGTACAGGACCGGGGTTCCCTCGCCGGCGACAGCGACCTCGATATCTCCGCGCTCAGTAGCGATGATCTCGCTGTCTGCTTCCAGTGCCCGCGCAATATTCGATTTCCAAAGAAAGAACGACACCGTCGCGCCGCCGACGGCCAGAGCGACCACCGCGATCAGTCCGACGACGATGCGCAAGAGCCATTTGAACATGGCGGTCTCCCCTCTGGCGGTCCGCAACGGAATGCAGGCGCTCTTTTTTGTATGAGAGGGACTTTATCGAATTTCAATAAATCGTCAAGAGCGCGCGCGGCTCGGCTTGCAACGTTGCTCAGTATCCCCACGGAATATCGCGATCGTTGGCGTAGAGCCAAAGCATGCCGTTCAAGAAGGTCGTCGAGTACGCCGTTTCGTGGATCGCGCCGTCGACCTCGCGGGCGCGGACCTCAAGGCTCGGATAGCCGCGAGACTCGAGCGCCGCGGCGAAGCGGTGCGTGTGCTCGACCATCTCGTACTGCATACCGCGATAGCGATGCGGATGCTCAAGCGAGCCGATGCCGAGATAAACCTGCGCGTCGAGATCGTCGTGCGTTTCGGCGAAGGCCGCTTCGGTCTCGAACATGCCTTCGTTATGGAACCAAAGCGACGGACTGGAGATGATATAGCCGTCGAACAGCTCGGGCCGACTGAACAGCGCGTGCGCGCCGAACAGTCCGCTCAAGGAATGTCCGGCGATCGCACGCCGTTCGGGATCGGCGCGATAGGTCGTCTCGATCAGCGGAATGGCTTCGGTCTCAAGGAATTCCAGATAGGCCTCCGCGCCGCCGGTCTGCCGGTCCCATTCGGGGTTCAAGGTCGGCGTATAGTCGAGGACGCGGCTGTCCGGCCCGGTCGAGCCGTGCGCGAACGAGACGCCGACGAGGATATAAGGCTCGACATAGCCGGTGGCCATCGGCACGTAGCCGATCCCGGTCGCGGTGGCGAAGAAGTACGGCCCGTCGTTCATGTAGAGCACCGGATAGCGCCGGTCCTCGTTCTCCGCCGCCGCATAGCCCGGCGGCAGACCGACATAGAGATCGTAGGTCCGGCCAAGAGTAGTAGACTCGATTGTCAGCAGCTCGCTGCGCGGCACCGGAACCGGCGGCGGAGCGTCCTGCGCGATCGCCGGACCGGCGAGCAGACACGCCAAGACTGCGCCGAGAGCAGCGGGCGCCAAGCAGGCGCTGAAGGTCGTCATGACGTGAGCTCAGACTTCAAGGACCGGCGCATTCAGGACTCCATCCAAGGTATATGCGACATATGTCGCATATACGCGACGTATAGTCCAATCTCAAAAGTCGCTCGCGATCCCCTTCTTCTCCCAGTCGCCGTAGCGGGTGGGCTCGGGACCGCGCGGGCCATTGAGCTCGGTCGGGCGCTCCTCAGCCTCCGCTTCGGCCGCCTTGCGGCGGGCTTCGGCTTCTTCGAGCGCGCGGCGCGCGGCGGGGGTGAGCACCTTGAGCTTGGCGGGCCGGTCGCTCGAACGATCAGCAGTTTCGTCGGTCATCTTCGCAACTCCGTCCGCCTGCCCTCGCCGGGAAACATTTCGGCCCGTTCCCTCTGTGCGCAAGGCCCGTGCGCGCACTACATATAGGCCGACGGCGGGCGCGGGCGAAACCGCGCCGGCGCAACGACACTGGAGGACCCAACCCGCATGGGCGGCTTCAATCATCTGCGCACTTTTGCGCTGCTCGCGGCGATGACCGCCCTGTTCATGGGCGTCGGCTACGTCGTGGGCGGCGCGACGGGCATGACGATCGCCTTCTTCATCGCGCTCGGGCTCAACGTCTTCTCCTACTGGAACTCCGACAGCATCGTGCTGCGGGCCTATCGCGCCCGGCCGGCGAACGCGATCGCCGACCCGCGCGTGCGCGCCTACGAGCAGGACACCGCCGCCCTGGCCGAGCGCGCAGGGCTGCCGATCCCGAAGATCTACGTCATCGACCAGCCCCAGCCGAACGCCTTCGCCACGGGCCGCGACCCCCAGCACGGCGCCGTGGTCGCCACGACCGGGCTCTTACAGATGCTCAGCCGCGAAGAAGTCGCCGGGGTGATGGCGCACGAGCTGGCGCACATCAAGAACCGCGACACGCTGACCATGACATTGACGGCCACCATCGCCGGCGCGATCGGCATGCTGTCGACCTTCGCCTTCTTCATCGGCGGCGGGCGCGACCGCGGCGGCGCGCTTGCCGCGATCGTGGTGATGCTGCTCGCGCCGCTCGCGGCCGGCTTGGTGCAGATGGCGATCAGCCGAACCCGCGAATACGAGGCCGACCGCGTCGGCGCTGAGATCTCTGGCAATCCGCTCTGGCTGGCGTCAGCGCTCGAAAAGATCGCCGGCGGCGCGCGGCGGATCGAGAACCGCCAAGCCGAAAACAATCCGGCGACGGCGCATATGTTCATCATCAACCCTTTGAGCGGGAAAGGCGCGGACAACCTGTTCTCCACCCACCCCGCCACCGCCAACCGCATCGCCCGGCTCGAGGCGCTCGCAGCTAACATGGGTCTCGGCGGCGCCACCGGCCGCGGTGCGGGGCCATGGGGCGCGCGGGAAAGCTACGGCGGGCCTTGGGGGTGAGACCGGGCGTTCGGAGAACGCCCAGCGCCTCGTCAGATGTTCAATGGGCGCGGGATCAGGACAGCAACTCCCTGCGTATTTCCGACAGCTGACGTCGGAGCGGCGAAGGATCGTTGAGGGCGCGAGAAAGCACGAGCGCGCCCTGCATCCTTATCACCGCATCCTCGGCCCAACGCCTCGCGCGGTTCGGCGGCATGCCTGCAACCTCACTGGCCAATCTCGCCAGAGCGCCGGTCCAACGAATCGTCGCCTTCTTCACCGCCGAGGCCAGCTCCGGACTCGGCGCGGAAAGCGCCATGTTCGCGATCAGGCAGGACAGTCTTCCATCGCCGTAATAGTCCTCCAGCGCCTTGCAAAACGCCCTGGCCTCCTCGCCTTCAGGCGCCTCTCTGACCGCATGCGAAAATTGCTCGATCACATGATCGACGACAGCGAGCGCCATGTCGGTCTTGCCGCCGGGGAAATGATGATAGAGCGCGGACTTGTTGATCCCGACGTCGTCTGCAATCGTCGCCATGGATGCGCCGTCATACCCGGTGCGTCGAAACGATTCGGTGAGCGCCTCCAAGAGCTCTGATTCAGACAAGCTGGGGGGACGTCCCATCGAACCGCCTACGCTGCTGCGGCGGGACTGCGATAGCCGCCGCCTGACGGGGCGCGCACGACAGTAGACCAAAATTCATCCGGATAGGGATAGTTTTCAACGGCAGCGACGTAAGCCGGACGCGATCGCATTCGTTCAAGCCACCCAGTCAAGCCTGGCATCTTTTCGAACCAGATTTCGCTGACCGCATGAAGCGGGGAGTTCACGTACGGGAACAAGCCAATATCGGCAATCGAAAACCGATCGCCCGCAAGCCATGTTTGCGCCGAAAGGACTTCGTTCGCTTCTTCGAAGCCTCGGGCGATCCGCTCAAGCGCCGTCGCGACGCGTTCTTTGGGAATCCCGTTTTGAATGAGCCGCTCGGCCAGTTCTCGTTGGGAGCGACTGGAGAAATTTGACAGCACTGCGTCGAGGTCTTCGGCGGTTCGCGCGCGGTGCATCGGCATGAACACCTCTGTGAATATGACCGGCCTATAGGCTTGGTGGATTTCCGAGACCCGGTCGAGCCATTCTGCAACGTCTCGCCCAGCCGATGAGAGCCGGCCCTCGCCGGCGATCTCGGACACGCGCGACATGATCGCGTCGGCTCCAAGAACGAGAACGCCGTCAAACCTCGCGGCGGGCACCGTCCCGTCCGGATGGATCTCCAGATAGTCTGCGGTCTTCTGCTCGAACCTGCAAAGATCCACCCAGTGACGCGTCCAAGGCAGATCCGCCTCCGCAAGCGCCCACCGCGCCTTCATTGCGCAAGCCGCCGCCTCGTAGTCATAGAGCTCGATTTGCATGGCACCCTCGTTTTTTACCGATCGTTCGGTAATAGCGGCGGCGACGACAGCTTGTCAACTGCATCGCGCGGCTGGGGTCTTTGGCGGCGAACATCGACGTGCGCGGCAGGCTAGGCGGCAGCGTTGGACATCAGCGCGCGAAGCGGAGGGCTACGGCGGGCCTTGGGGGTGATCGATTGAGGTCAAACACAGTCACTCAGATCACAAACCAAGAGTGTCTGTGACTGGCCCATTCCGTCGGTCGACGAGGAGACGTCTTTGCGGCGTTCGGGGCGGCGGGGTGCTCGTTTCCTCCGTCAGGTCGTCGGCGTTCCCGCCGGCTTGTCGCCCTCGAACTCTGCGAGCAGGCGGGCGTAAGTCGCACGCTCGCGCCTAAGGCGCCGGACCGCGCGACGAATGCCGATCCAAGAGGCGGCGAACACGAGCGCGGTGAAGAACGTGTACGTGACGGCAAACCAGGCTTCGGCGATGTAGCCGAGCGCCACCCCGGTCCACAGGGCGATCACGAACGCCAAAAACAGTCCCGGCGCCGCCCAGCTGAAATGCGCCGCCCTCAGCGCCGCGTTGGTCCGCTTCAAACCGGTGCACAACAGGCTTTCAGGGGTCTCGTCGTCCCAGGCGAACCCTTCGCGCCGGAGGAAAACGTTGATCGCCATGGCGCCGGGCAGGCCCGCGAGCATCACGATGGCGGCGAGCGCGTACAGTACGCTCCCGGTCTTGATCGAAACCCACGCGAACCCGGCGCCGAAGGTCGCGCCGACAAGCGCGGCTGCACTCTCAAGAACAAGCGTCCTCTGAGGTCGCCAACGCTCGCTGCGCAGCTTGGCGCGCACGGCCTCGAACTCGTCGGGCGTTCCGTGCTGCGCCAGCCAGTCCGCCTGGTGCTCTTTTAGGAAATCATCGGACATGGGCGAGCGCCTCCTTGAGCTGTTGCTTGGCGCGACTCACGCGAACGCCGACGTTCGAAACGCTGATCCCCAAGGCTTCGGCGATCTCGTCATAAGAAAGGCCTTCAAGAACCAGGGTGATCACCTGCCGATAGGGCAGCTTGAGCGCGCGGACGGCGTCCAAAAGCGCCGCGCTTCGCTCCTCCGCGATAAGCGCCTGCTCCTGGCTCGGCGCGCTGCTCGGCACGGCGTCGGGTTCGATGTCGCCGATCGGCTCGCGCACCCGGCGAGCCACGTGACTGACGGCGCGGTTGTGGGCGATGCGAAATATGAAGGGGCGGAGCTTCTGCGGGTCCGAAAGCCTCGGCAACGCGCGCGCGACCGCGAGCAGGATCTCCTGCACGAGTTCCTCTCTGAGCGCCCTGTCGCGCTCATAGGCCGCCGCCACGCGCGCCAGCGCCGGGCCGTGCTGCGAGATGACCTGATCCACGTCGAGCTCCATACGGCCTGAAGTCTCACTCCGAGGCCGTTTCTTACAGAAATAAATTCTGTAAGCGGCGGGCGGGTTCGGCGGACTGGAACAGGCGAGCGCGCATCACGCAGCCTTGCCGAAAGGACCGCCATGACCTGTCAATCGATCCGCATCTTCAGCGTCGCCGCCGCCGCGCTGGCTGTCGCAGCCGGAGCGTCTTCGAGCGCGGCGCTGGCCGATAGTGATCTCTACGTCGGCTTCACCGCACTCGATCCCGAAGCCGAAACCCGCACGCCCAACGCCTACATCGTCGTCCAAGACGGCATCATCACCGCGGCCGGCGCGGGGACGCCCCCAGTCGATATTGCGGTCGACGCCGTCCACGACATGTCCGGGCTCTTTGCGCTGCCAGGTTTCATAGATGCGCACGCCCACATCACCCAGGGGCCCCAAAACATCGTGATGGAGGAGGACGGCCCCGTCGTCACCATGGAAAGCGACGACGCGATCACCCCGTACATGGGGCGCTGGGCGTTGGCCTACGGCGTCACGACGGTGCGCAATCCGGGCGGCGACCCGGAGGCGAACGCACGCTATGACGCCAACGTGGCCTCAGGCGAATGGCTCGGACCGGAAGCCTTCCACGCCGGCGCGGTGATCCAGCCGCCGCCGTTCGGCGGCTCGGCCTTCGCTTATCCGCAGACGGAAGAGGAATGGGACGCCGAAGCCGCTCGGCAAGCGGCGCTCGGCATGACCTACTTCAAGCTCTACGTCGGCCTCTCCGAAGACGAACTCGCTTCCGGCATCCGCGCCGCGCACGCGCACGGGCTCCAGGCGATCGCCCATCTCGACCAGGTAAGCTGGACGCGGGCGATCGAACTCGGCGTGGACGGGCTCGAGCATGCGCTCGCCACCAGCCCCGACCTTCTCGAGCCCGCCGCGCGCGAAATCTACGTCACCGAGCGCGACTTCACGTCGAAGTATATGTACCGCTGGTACGAGCTCGCCGACTACGACGGCCCGCTTATTCAGGAACTCTTCAATCAGCTCGCCGCCGAACAAGTGGCGACCAACATGACCCTGATCGTCAACGAACTCGTCTACAACGCCGACGACGCTGAAGCCTACATGGCGCGCATCACACCCAATGGCGAGCCATCCGTTGATGACCTACCGGGACCCTTTCGCGAGCTGACGGAGTTCAATCTCACGCAGCTGGGGCGGAGCACGACCGGCTGGTCGGACGGCGACCACGCGCGTGCACGCGCTGTTCTGCCGAAGGTGCTCGAATTCGCGCGGCGCATCCATGCGGCGGGCGCGCCGATGATGGTCGGGACCGACGGCCCCGGCGGCGGCGTCTACTACGCGCGCGAACTGGAGTTGCACGTCCAAGCCGGCATTCCCGCCTGGGAGGTGCTGCGCATGGCGACCTCGAGGACAGCCGACATTCTCGGGATCGGTGACCGCACGGGGCGTCTCGCCGTCGGCTACGAGGCCGATGTCGCGTTCCTCGACGCCGATCCGAGTTTGGATCCCGGCGACGCCTACCGTGTCCGCGCTGTGCTGACGAACGGTGACTTTCACCAAACGGATGACCTCAAAGGAGAGATGCAATGAAGATCAAACACCTGATAGGCCTCGCTGGAATCACTGTGTTTTTCGCCGCCTGGGCGGGCGTCGCCGTCGGGTACGCTCTGGGCGTCGACGTGACGGTCTGGACAACGCTCGTGGTGATCGCCGCATTCGCTAGCGAAGCGCTGATTTGGTGCCTCGCCGCGATGCTGGGGCTTACCGTTTTTGAGGCGCGCCGGAAAATCCGGTCCTGGCTGGCGAGGCCGTTCCGCAAAACCGCTTGACGAGAAGGAGCGATCTTTCGGCGAGCGTCTGGTCACGGTGATGCCTTGCCGCTCGGCGCGCTATGTTCGAACGTCCGCTCCGGTCGAAAGCCGTCATTCGATCAAAGGCGCGCCGCAACGCCCCTCACCCCGCCTCTTCGCACAGCCGCGCTGCGCCGATCAGCGCTGCGGACTGGTCGGTGAGCAGACGGACCGGGATCTCCGCGAGGTAGTTGCTCATCGGCCCGTGCGCTTCGAACCGCGCGAGCGCCTCGGGCGCGCGCAGATAGTCCTTGAGCGCGACCGAGACGCCGCCCGCCGCGACCGCGCCCCCGCGCGCGCCGGCCAAGAGCGCCGCGTCGCCGAGCGCGGCCATGCTCGCCGCGGCGCGCAGCGCGCAATATGTCCGGCACGCGCCCTCGGACGCCGCCGCCGCGGCGAGCACTTCGGCGGGCGCCATTGGCTTGAACGGCTCGCCCAGGAGCGCACAGACCGCCTCGCGCACGGCCTCGGCGTGCAGACCGCCGGTCATCACCTCGATGGAGACATGCTCGAACTTGGCGCGCAGCGCCAGAACGAGCGACCACTCGAACGCGGTCCGCGCCGGGAAGGTCTGATGACCGCCCTCGCCGCCCAGAACCAGCCAGCCCCCGTTCGCCGGCGCCACCGTCGCCAGGCCGAAGCCGGTGCCCGGCCCGCCGACCACGAGCGGCGCGCCGGCGTGCGCGACGCCCGATTTGATCTCCACGAAGCCGTCGCTCGAAGCTTCGGGCGCGCCGCGGGCGGCGGCGGCGAAGTCGTTGACGAGGACGACCCGCTCGAACCCGAAACGCCGCGCGAGGCCCGCCCGGTCGACGCGCCAAGCCCGGTTGGTCAGCGCGACCGGATCGCCGTCCACCGGACCGGCGACCGCGAACGCGGCGAGGCGCGGCGGCTGGTCGAGCGTCTCGACATAGACCGCCAGCGCGTCCTCGAAGTCGGCAAAGCCGTCGGCCGGCGCGGCGAAAAGCTCGCCGAGCACGCGCGCGCCGTCCGCGGCGCGCCGCGCCAGCGCGAAGCGCACGTTGGTGCCGCCGATATCGCCGACGACGATGGGCGAAGCGTCAAGCGCGCTCATCTGTGATTTTCCGTCCCTATACGATGCTTTCCCACGAGGCGCTCAAGCGCGCCGCCGCATTGATGATCCCGACCATGCAATAGGTCTGCGGGAAGTTGCCCCACAGCTCGCCGGTCTTAGGATCGACGTCTTCAGAGAGGAGTCCTAAGCGCGTGCGGTGGCTGAGCACGTCCTCGAACAAGGCGCGGGCCTCGGCGGTCCGGCCGATCCGCGCCAGCGCGTCGATGTGCCAGAACGAGCAGGCGGTGAACGCGGTCTTGGGCGTTCCGAAGTCGTCGTCGCGGCGATAGCGGAACACGTGGCTGCCCTCGCGCAGCTCGGCGTCGACGCGCTCGACCGTGGCGACGAACCTGCGGTCCATCGGATCAATGAAGCCGACCTCGGCCATGAGCAGCACCGAGGCGTCGAGATCGTCTCCCCCGAACGCGCCGGTGAAGGCCCCCCGCTCCTCGTTCCAGGCGTTCTCGAGCACGACCTCGCGGATCTCCTCGGCGCGGTCGCGCCAGATCGTCGCGCGATCGTGAAAGCCCAGCCGCGAGGCGATGCGCGCCAGCCGGTTGCAGCCCGCCCAGCACAGCACCGCCGAAGACGTGTGCACCTCGGCGCGGTTGCGATACTCCCAGATGCCGGCGTCGGGCGTGTTGTAAAGCTCGTAGGCGCGTTCGCCGACCTTCTCGAAGTGGGCGAACTCCAACGGACCGGGCGTGGCGAACAGGCGCTTGTCGAAGAAAGCCTGCGAAGCCGCGAGGACGACATGTCCGTAGACGTCGTGCTGGACGTGCTCGGCGGCTTGGTTGCCAAAGCGCACCGGGCCCATGCCGCGGTAGCCCGGCAGGTCGGGCGCGATCGATTCGGTGAGGTTGGGCTCGAGCGCGATGCCGTAGACCGGCTGGATGTGCCCGCCCTGAGTGTGCACGATGATGTTGCGCAGGTAGGCGACGAACAGCTCGAGCGTGCCCACCGCAGAGAGCCGATTGAGCGCGGTGACGGTGAAGTAGGCGTCGCGCAGCCAGCAGTGGCGATAGTCCCAGTTGCGCTCGGAATCGGCGTGCTCGGGGATCGAGGTGGTCAGCGCCGCAACGATGCCGCCGGTCTCTTCGTAGACGCACATTTTCAGCGTGATCGCCGCACGGATGACCGCGTCCTGCCATTCGGCCGGCGTCGCCAGGCGCCGCGACCAGGACCACCACTGGTCCGTCGTCCGCTCCAGCCAATCGCGCGCGGTCACGTCGACCGCGGCGGAGACCGGCTCGTCCGGACCCAGGATGAAGCTCAGCTCGCGTTCGAGCACGAACTCGCGCGCGTCGACCACGTAGGACACCGGCGCGTCGGTGGTCACGCGGAAGCTCGCTTCGGCGTCCTCGAAGCTGATGTGGGAGACCCCGCGCTTGGGCGGGACGGTCCGCGCGCCGCGCCCGCCGGCGGGGGTCAGCCGCACGGTCACTCGCGGCATGCCTTTCAACGGCGCGATCCGGCGGACGAGCGCGGCGGGGCGGAACATCCGGCCGCGGTCGGTGAACCGCGGCGCAAAATCGGTGATGCGCACCGCGGAGTCGTCCTCGCCCTCGAGGATGGTCTCGAGCACGCCGGAGTTGCCGACATAGCGCTGGGTCGCCTTGACGCGCCCGTGCAGCTCGACGGCGAACCGCCCCTGCCCGCCCAGGAGCGTGTCGAACACCGGCTCGCCGTCGAGGCGCGGCAGGCACATCCAGGCGCATTCACCCAGCTCGTCGATCAGAGCGGCGATCGTGCCGTTGCCGACGACGCCGAGTTCGAGATTGCTCACGTTGTCCTCATCGTCTTCAGCCAGGCCCAGACTGCGGCGGGCGCTTCGAGACGATAGCGCGCCGCGGTCTCGCCTTCTCCCACCTTAATCCCAAAACCGCCGAGCGCCTGGGCGGCCGCAAACGCGTCCTCGTCCGTGCGATCGTCGCCGAGCATGACGGGAAGGCGTCCGGCGAACGGCGGGCGCGCCATCAGCGCGCGCACCGCCGCGCCCTTGTTCGCATGCGCGGGCTTGGCCTCGAACACCATCTTGCCGGATTGGAGCGCATAGTCCGCATGATCGGAGACGATGGCTTCGAGCGCGCGTGCAAGTTCCTCCCCCAGATGCGGCGCGGCGCGGTAGTGCACCGCCAGGATCGGTCCCTTGATCTCGACCCGCACGCCATCCATCGGCGCGACAAGCGCTTCGACGGCGCTTGTCAGAGCGGCGGGCGCGGCGCCGGCCTCCGCACCTGACTTTGAATCCGCGGCGGCTTCCGCCGGCGACAAGGTCGCCAGGCCGTGACCGCCGATCCGCCAGACGCCCTCGGGCGCGCGCAGCGCCAGATCGGCGATGTCGCGCCCGCTCAGAATCGCCAGGGCGCCGCCCAGTTCCGCAAACAAATCAACGAGCGCGTCGTGATCGTGCGCGCCCAGCTCGACAGCGTCCGGGTCGTCGGCGATCGCCGCGAGCGTGCCGTCGAAATCGAGGAACATCGCCCAGCTGGGTTCGGGCGGCGGCGGACGGTCTAACGCGGTCGAACTCATGGGCGCTGGAGAAGAGCTGAGAGAGAAAGCTGGCGAGACGGCGGCGACAAGAAACGGATTAGCTCACAGGCGCTGCTTGGGCGAGATCGTTGAGGAACCGCTCGCGCCACCAGGCGATGTCCTCCTCGACGATCGTCGATCTCAGGCGCTCCCAGCGCGCGATGCGCTGATCGAGCGGCATGTTGAGCGCCCGGTGCATCGCCTCGGCGACGGCGGCGGTGTTGTGCGGATTGACCACGAGCGCCCCGCGCAACCGCTCGGCCGCGCCGGCGAACTCGCTCAAGATCAGCACGCCCGGGTCGTCCCCGTCCTGCGCCATGACGAACTCCTTGCACACGAGGTTCATCCCGTCGCGCAGCGGCGTGACGAGACCGACTTGGGCGATGCGGAAGAGGCCCGTCAGCTGCTCGCGGCTGAACGAGCGCGCCAGATAGCGCAGCGGAATCCAGTCCAGATCGCCGTAGTCGCCGTTGATGCGGCCGGCGAGCTGGTCGAGCTGCATGCGCAGCTCTTGGTACTCCTCGACCTTGCTCCGCGAAGGCGGCGCGACCTGGGTCACCGACAGCTTGCCGCGCGTCTCGGGATAGGCGTCAAAGAGCTTGCCGACGGCCTCGAAGCGCTCAGGCAGACCCTTTGAGTAGTCCATGCGGTCGACGCCGATAGCGAACGTCCGTCCACCGAGAAATCGTCCGATCCGCTCAGAAGCGTCCCGCGCGGCGTCGCTGACGGCGAGCTCGGCGACCTGCTCAGCGTCGATGCCGATCGGATAGGTCTCGATCTTCACGACGTTGTTGAAGACCCGCACGCGGCGATCTTCCAGTTCGGCGGCGCCGTGGTCTTCAATCAGGTAACGGACGAAGTTCAAACGATCGCGGTCGGCCTGAAAGCCGATGACGTCGTAGGCGCACATCGCGCGGGCGATCTGCGCATGTTCGGGCAGCGCGCGAAAGATCTCCGGCGCGGGAAACGGGATGTGCAGGAAGAAGCCGACCGGACCGCGCCAGCCGACGCGGCGCAGGCAGTCGCCCATCAGTAGGAAGTGGTAGTCGTGGACCCAGACGATGTCGCCGTCGTTGAGCCGCGGCAGCACCAGCTTGGCGAAGCGCTGGTTGACCGCGGCGTAGATGTCGAAGGCCTCGCTGTCGAAGCTCGCCAGGTCGACGCGATAGTGGAAGATCGGCCAGATATTCCGGTTGGCGTAGCTGATGTAGTAGCCGTCGTGCTCTTCTTCGGTCAGGTCGGTGAGCACGTATTCGACGCCGTCGTCCTCGATCACGGTCGCGCCGCGCGGGGCGTCCTCAACCGTCGCCCCGCTCCAGCCGACCCAGCTGCCCCCGCTGGCCCTCAGCGCATCTCCCACCGCCACCGAAAGCCCGCCCGCGCGAGAGGCCGCTCCGGTCCGGGAAGCCGGATCGACGGCGGTTCGGTTAGAGATGGCGACAACCCGCGGCATGGGCCTCCTGCGCCACGATCAAAGCCGGAATCATCCCAGTGTGCGCCTTTTCTTCGCAACTGCAAAATAATGAGACAGGGCAAGGGGATTCGAGGCGATGGGCGCGCGCCCCCCTTTGTGGGGGGGGGGGGGGGGGAAACGAAAAGGTGGGGGGAGGCGGGACG
>JASFUX010000032.1:0-18394 GCA_050050115.1 Maricaulaceae bacterium
CTGTCCGATCCCATGACGATCGCGACCTTTGGTGAAGCCATTGGGGCCTCCGTTCGAGCACTTTTTCAGACCGGATCGGATCAGAACCGCTCGACGGCTTCCCGGACGCCGCGAAGCGGTGATCCGTGACCCAGAGGGCCTTGACGCCGCCGCTCGATGACGACGTCATGAATCGTTGCGTCAAGACCTCCTGGATTCCGGCCTTCGCTGCGCGAAGCCGGAAAGCCGGCGTCTTTCAGATGCGTCAATCCGATCGGAATCGGCTTTAGAGATCAAGAGCCGGCAAGCGATCGACGTTCGCGGTGCAACCCTTTGTTAACACTGATCAACACATATTAACCGTGAGGTACTGCGAATGCAGCACTCGCGAAGGGAGGGCCGCGCCGGTGAAGATCGAGCCGTTCCGGCTGCTTGCCGCGCGCCGCCGGGCGGCGCGCGCCGTCGGCGACGCTCCGGCAGACCCAAACAGCAATGACGATCGCTCGGCGCAGGCGCTGGGCCTCGCCGAGAACGATCTGAGCCCGCGGGCCAAGGCGCGGCTGATCGATCTGCTCGACGACATCGACCGCATGCAGGAGGAGTCCGACCGGTTGGCCGAGCGGGTGCGCGAGCTCGAGGCGCTCGCCGACACCGATCCGCTGGCCGACGTGATGAACCGCCGCGCCTTCATGCGCGAGCTGTCGCGCGCCCTGGCGTTCGTGCTGCGCCACGGCGGGCCGATCAGCGTGCTCTATCTGGATCTGAACGCCTTCAAGTCGATCAACGACGAGCATGGCCACCGCGCCGGCGACGCCGCGATCGTGCACGCGGCCAAGGTCCTCAAGGAGAATCTGCGCGAGACGGACTCGATCGGCCGGCTGGGCGGGGACGAGTTTGCGATGATCCTGATGAAGGCGGGTCGGCAGAACGCGACGGCGAAGGCCGAGTTCCTGCGCGCGCAGCTCAATGAAACGCCGTTGGTGTTCGAAGGACGCAAGATCGCGCTCGACGCGGCGATCGGGGTTCACGAGACGACGCCGCTCGACACGCCTGATTCCGCGCTGCGGTCGGCCGACGAGGCGATGTTCGCGGTCAAGAACGCCGGTGCGCCGAACGAGGGGCGCGAGCAACGAAGTGAGGCCCGGACGAGCCGCTAGATTCTAGGCGATGATGTCCGGACTGAGCTGATCTTCCAAAAACGATATCTGGTCTTTCAGGTGGAGTTTGCGCTTCTTGAGGCGGGCCACTTTGAGCTGGTCGGCGGCGCCGTTGACGGCCAGGGCGTCGACCGCCGCGTCCAATGCGCCATGCTCTTCCCGAAGCTCTTCAAGACGCGCCCGCACTTGCATGCTTTCGACCTCGTCCATCGTCAGTCTCCGAATCAGTGCGGGCGCAATTTTGAACCCTTGCGGGCGCCCTGTAAATCCTTACCGGCCCTGCAGGGCCTTGATGATTGAGGACATTTCGCTTCCCGGCGCGGCGCTGAAAACGCCTGCCGCGGAGAGGTGCTCGCCGATCGGCAAGGCCGGCTCGGCGCAGTCCCTGGCGAACGCCGGGCCGCTGATCGCCTCGAGCGCTTCGAGCTGCAGCCGCTCAGCGTGCAGCTCGGCGTTCAGGATTTCGCCGCGCAGCGTTTCGGCGTCGCGCGGGGTGATTTCGGGCGGCGGCGACTTGAGCCGATTGCGCGCTGCGCGCAGCGGCGCGACGATGCTCGCGCGCCACGTCGCGCTCAGCCCCGCGCCGCGGACGAGCAGATCCGTCGAGGGCGCGCCGAAAGCGTCGAGCCAAGCGCACCAGAGGATCACGCAGACATCCGCGTCGCTGCGGTTCTGCAGATCGAGGAGACGATCCTTGAGCCCCGCGCGGCCGTAGGCCTTGACGGCCCAGTCCCACAGCGGCGGCGGATTGGCCTCGCTCATGGACCACCCGCGGGGCCGTCCGCATCCGGCTTGACGCCAACATCTTCGCCCCAGCGCTTGACGCCCGGCGCGTCGAGACCGAACAGGTCGAGCCAGCGGCCGACGCTTTGCTCGACCATGTCGTCGATGCTTTGAAGGTTCGCATAGAAGGCCGGGCTCGGCGGCGCGATCACCGCGCCGATCTCGGCGGCGCGGGTCATCGCCTTCAGGTGCCCGAGGTGGAGCGGCGTCTCGCGCGGCGCGATCACCAGCCGGCGGCGCTCCTTCAACACCACGTCCGCGGCGCGGGTGAGAAGGTTCGCCGTCGTCCCGTAAGCGATCTGGCTCAAGGTGTTCATCGAGCACGGAGCGATCAGCATGCCGAGCGTCTTGAACGAACCCGAGGCGATCGGCGCGCCGACGTCGCCGATGCGATAGCGCGCGTGCGCCAGCTCGCCCAGATGAGCGCTGGTTATCCCCAGTTCCGACGACAAAGTCAGCTCGGCGGCCTTGGTCGCCACGAGGTGGGTTTCGACCTCCAGCGACCGCAGAATCTCAAGCGCGCGCTTGGCGTAGATCGCGCCCGAGGCCCCGGTGATTCCGAGAATGATGCGCAGCTTGTTCACAGAACTCGGCCTGGACGACTTGGGGGTTTGGTGTGACACTGATGCAACGGCATAGCCGTTGTGTTCAAGCTCTAAACCCAGGAGGCGCTTATGAATCTGGATGGCCGCTTAAAGGAGCTGAACGCGAAGCACCAGGACCTTGAACGGGAAATCGACGCGGAGCTTAAGCATCCTGCATCGGACGCGGGGCGGGTTGCGATGATGAAGAAGCAAAAGCTCCACCTGAAAGACAAGATCGCCAGGCTGGTCGACGGCCACTAGACCTAGCTGGGCTCCGCCGGGAGCCTGGGCGAGAACAAGCCGGGGGCGACGCGCGCGGCACGCCGCAGCGCGAAAGGAGCAACGCATACCTTTGCAAAAAGTTGCTCGTGCGTTAACCATTTCAGTAGACGAATGATTTGACCTGCGGCGCGGCGGCGTTCATGAGCCGGGCGCGCAGCGAGAAGGACAGCCCCCATGCCAGAGACCCGAGTGGCGGTGATCACCGGCGGCGCCCGCGGCATCGGGCTCGCCTGCGCGCGACGCTTTCACAAGGCCGGCGCCAACGTGGTCATCGCCGACGTCAACGAAGAAGCCGGCGCGGAGGCCGCCGACGAGCTCGGCGCCGCGTCAGGCCGGGCGCTGTTCGTGCGCTGCGACGTCTCCGAGCGGCTGCACGTGCGCAACCTCCTGGCCGAGACGCTTTCGACCTTCGGTCACGTCGAGGTGCTGGTGAACAACGCCGGAATCTCGGCCCGCGGCGACATCCTCGAGCTGTCCGAAGAAGACTTCGACCGGGTGCTGGGCACCAACCTCAAAGGCGCCTTCGTCGTCTCCCAGGTGTTCGCCCGGCAGATGGCCGCGCAAATCGAGGCGGTCGACGAACGGTCCGACGCGGCGCGCAAGCGCTATGCGATCGTCAACATGTCCTCGGTGAACGGCGCGGCGGCGATCGCCAGCCAGGTCGCCTATAATGCGTCCAAGGGCGGGCTCGATCAGCTCACCCGGTCGATGGCGCTGGGGCTCGTGGGCAAGGGGATCCGCGTCAACGCCGTTGCGCCCGGTTCGGTCAACACCGACGTGCTCCAGCTCGTGGTCAACGACCCGGAGAAGATGAAGGTCGTGCTCGCGCGCACGCCGATCGGCCGGGTCGCCGACGTCGACGAGGTCGCCTCGGTGGTCGAGTTCCTCGCCTCGGAAGCGGCCAGCTACATGATCGGCCAGACGGTCTACGTCGACGGCGGCCGGATGGCGCAGAATCTCGACGTCTGAGGCGCGCGGGCGCAGGACGTCGCCGCGCTGACGATCTTGTGAACGCGCGCAACGTGCACGAGCGCCCTTTGCGTCCGAAAACCGCCAGACGTCGCGAGCGTGCGCCGCTATCCCTCCACGCTTCGCAAGGGAGACCCCGCATGGCTGACCTGATCCTCCACCACTATTGGACCTCGCCGTATGCGGGGAAGATCCACGCGATCCTCGGCTACAAGAACATGACCTGGCGGTCGTGCGAGGCGCCGGTGATCCCGCCGCGTCCGAACCTCGACCCATTCCTCGCTCCGTTCCGGCGGATCCCGGTGCTGCAGATCGGCGCGGACTTCTTTTGCGACAGCCGGCTGATCGCTCGCGTCCTCGACGCAATCGCGCCCGAGCCGACACTATTCCCGCCAGGTTCAGAGGGGCTGTCGCGGCTCGTCGCCGGCTGGGCCGAGCCGAGGGTGTTCACCAACATCGGGCCGCTGCGGTTCCGCTCGGCCAAGGACATTCCCGCGGTCGCCGACGGCCGGTTCACCGCGGAAGAATTCTTCGCCGACCGCATTCCGTTCATCGGCCGTGCCGCGTCTCATTCGCCCAAGGCGCTGGCGGCGAGCCGGGAGGATCACTTGCGCGGCTATCTCGACGCGATCGAGACCGTGCTCGAAGAGAGCGGCGACTTCGTCTGCGGCGCCGCGCCGTCGGCGGCGGACTTCTCGTTCGCGCACACGGTCTGGTTCCTCTCCCGTCCGCCGGCTCGGGAGGATTTGCTCGCGCCGTTCCCGCGGGTGCGCGCCTGGGCCGAACGACTGCAGTCGTTCGGCCACGGATCGTTCGAACCGATCTCGGGCGAGGACGCGCACGAGGCGGTGCGGGCGGGTCAAGACGCAACCCCGTTCGAGCCGCCGTGGCCCGCATTCGACGATGAACGACTTGGCCGGGAGGTCGAGGTCGCGCCGGACGACTACGGCAAGAACCCGATGCGCGGGAAGCTGATCGCCTCGACCCGCGATCACGTCGCGATCGAACGCGAGGCGGCGGGTTTCGGAACGGTGCGCGTGCACGTTCCGCGGATCGGACACGAGATCGTCGACGCGGCGCTCGTCGATCAGGAAGCAGCGCGGAAGCGGGCGGAGTAGGGTGCGAGACCGATGGCAAGGCGGGACTGCGCGCGAAGCGTCGGTCCCCGAGCAGACTTCATCCTCGGATCGGGACGCGACTCGCAGCGCGGACGACGCTACTCTGTCGCTAACCGGTCTATTGCTGACCTGGCGAGAGGGGTTCGGCGTTGAAAGGCGTGCTCAAAGTCGCGACCGGGGCGGCGGTCGTTCTCGCGGCCGCGGTCGGGTTGATCTTTGTTCTCGAGGAATACAACCCGGGCAAGTTGCGCGGCAATGAAATCCGGAGCGCCTTCGACGCAGGCGACGGAGAACGCCTCCTGGAGCTAGCGGCCCGACGAAACTGGCCGGAGGAGCAAAGACGCTTTGCGATCGGCCGGTTCACGGATCTCGCGCGCGCCAATCCCGAACAGCGCGATGACTACGAGCAGCGCCTTGCAGAGCTCAGGGACGCGCCGGCCAGCGATGACGACCTGTCGAACTATCTCTGGGCGCTGACAAACTTGAACTCCGAGATGGTCCGCGCCTTCGCCGATGATCTCGCAGTGCGCGTGGACCCCTTTGTGGGTTCGACCCCGCCGGAGGGCGCGACGTTCGAAGGACCGCAGTCCGTCGACCTCCTGCTGAACCTGACGTATCCACTCTTTCCTGAGTCGGCGGCGGAGGCGGGCAGGAGATACGAACCGACGTGGAACCGCGGCAACGAGCCGGAGCCGGGTCTGGTCGGCCTCGATGGTCTCACGCGGGCCGAGATTGACGCCCGGCTGAGCGATCTCGACCGGATCGGCGTGGTCATCCACAGATCGCGGATCATCGGCCACTACGAGGGCTGCCAACCCGATGTGGCGGTCGCGCACTATGCGCGCACTGAAGCCGTTCAGAACTATGCCGTGCTCCACGTCATAGACCTCGACGAAGACAGAGTGGTCGCCGCCGCCGTCGTCGAGGGCGAGGAGCCGGCTCGGTCGATCGGAATCCGCTCCGGATCGAACAATTGTTCTTCGGAAGGGCCGCGCCCCGACCTCGACGGGTATTTCACCGTCGGGTTCCGCTAGCGCGCACGGTCCCGGCCCCCCGCCTACTTCTCGTCTTCGTCCTCGTCCTTGGAGAACGTCAGCCCGCCGAGGCTGGCGAAGACCGAGTCCGCGTCGACCGCGGCGTCGGGCTTGTCTTCCGGCTCGGGCGCAGGCTCGGGCTGAGGCGCCGGAGCGGGCTCGGACGCAGCCTCCGGCTCCGCCGCTTCGGGCGCGGCGGGCGTCGTCAGCTCGGGCGCGATCGGCGCCAGGCCGGGGTCGGCCGACTTCGCCGCTTCGGCCTCCATCTTCGCGCGCTTCTTCGCCGCCTTCTGCACCACCGCGTCGAGGTCGACCTGGCTGCAGAGGCCGAGCGCCACCGGGTCCTCCGGCTTGATGTTCTGCGCGTTCCAGTGGGTGCGGTCGCGCACCGCGTTGATCGTCGTCTTGGTCGTGCCGATCAGCTTGGCCATCTGCGCGTCGGAGACCTCGGGGTGGTTCTTGACCATCCAGGCGATCGCGTTGGGGCGCTCCTGGCGGCGCGACAGCGGGGTGTAGCGCGGGCCCTTGGTCTTCTTGTCCATCATCTCCGCGTGCTTGGGCTGGCGGAGGACCATCTTGTAGGTCTTGTCCTTCTCGGCCTTCTCGATCTCTTCGCGGGTCAGCTGGCCGTTGGCGATCGGGTCGGCGCCGCGCACGCCCGCGGCGACGTCGCCGTCGGCGATGCCTTTGACCTCGAGCGGATGGAGCCGGCAGAACTCGGCGATCTGTTCAAAGCTCAAGCCGGTGTTGTCGACGAGCCAGACGGCGGTCGCCTTGGGCATGAGGATGTCGGTCATTGTCGCCTCTATCGGGTTTTTGAATGCAAAAAGGCCCGGCGCGGGGCCGGGCCGTCCCACGGGCGATCGATCGCGCATAAAGCGTAGGTTCGATCAATCGCGCTTTGCAGGGACATATAGCGACTTTTGAGGGAAATCCAAGCCGTTGTTGGCGGTTGGGGCGCGACCAGGGCGTCAGGCGGCGCGCGCGAACGCCGGGACGGGCAGGGTGTTCTCGGTCAGATAGGCGCCGACCGGGCCCAGCACGCGCGCGACCGCGGGACGCTCGACGACGCGGCGGCGCCAAGCGTCGAGACGGGCGTGCCGCTCCTTGATCTCAGCGCCAAGCAGGACCGCGAAATAGTGCGCCATGATGAACGCGATGTCGGCGCAGCCGAAGGACTCATCTCCGATGTGCGCCGAGGCCGACAGGCGCTCTTCGATCGTGTCGTAAAAACGTTCGGCCCCGTCGAGCGCGGCTTTCGCCTCGGGGCTCTCCCGATCGCGCCCGAGCGACATCAGCTTGACGACTTCGGGAAAGAACACCTCGTCGGACTTGAGCTCCCACTGGCGCGCGACGGCCCGCGCCGCGGGGTTCGACGGCCAGAGCGGATGGTCCGGATAGGCGTCCTCGAGATACTCGAGGATGAGCGTTGAATCGAACAGCTCCAGATCGCCGTCGATCAGTACGGGGATCTGTCCTTTCGGATTGATCCGCACGACTTCGGGGTGCTTGGGGTCGTAGCGGGTGCGCAGATTGTGCGGCACGTGCTCGATCTCGCAGGCGAGCGCCTTTTCGTGCACGGCGATCTCGGCCTTGCCGCCGAACATGCTCAAGGGGCCGGTGTAGAGCTTCATGAGATCAGTCTCCTAAAATCCGAACCGCAGTCGCAGCAGCTGCCAGACCGCGCCGGGCGAGCGCAGGAAGGCTTTGCGGACGTGCGCTGGGTTGAAGTAGTTGACGCGCTCGACAGCCAGGCCGTCGCGGAAGATGAATCTGTCTACGGACGTCCATTCGACGCGCCGGCCGCCGATCGTCGCGCTCGAGGTGAACTCGATGAACACCAGATCTCCGCTGGCGGCCCAGCAGTGCACGTCGGCGCGCAGGTCCGGCATGGCGCGGAAGGCGCGCAGGAAAGCGGCGCGCCCGGCCTCGCGCCCGCGCGTTTCGGGCGGATAGGTGGGCGCCTTCAAGACGATGTCGGGGCTCAAGAGGTCGAGCAGCCGGTCGAGCCGCTCGCGTGGCGCGTCCCAGACATGGCCGAACAGCTCGACCCATTCGGCGACGTCGCCGCGTTCTCCCGTCGTCGTGTTGACGACGACGGAAGCGTCGGCGTCGACCGGCCTCAAGCGGTTCGTTCGTATTGCAGTATCCGGCTTCATTGGCTCGTCCTTGAAACGATCGATCGTGCTTTTATTGGCCTATGCGAGTGAAAGCTCTCTGGCGGTTTTGGCGATATCTGTTGTGACGCGGCCGGTTACGCCTGCAGTGAGATCATGAGCGACTGAGTCAGGTGATCATGGCGGCGATTGTGAGCGGCGAGCATGGTCATGCGCTCGTGATCCGCTCGAACGCCCTCATCGCGCGCCGACGCGCCGTGCGGTCGTCGAGCAAGTCGTTCGACACCTGGTAGGACATGGCCGCGCCGGCTAGCTCGAACGCGACTTGATCGGCGTCGAGGTCGCTTGGCAATTGACCGCCGCGCACCGCGTCTCGGGTCGCAGCGGAAAGCAGCCTCCGCCATTCTTTCTGGGAGGCCGCCAGCGATGTTCGTACGCGACCCGGTCGGTCGTCGAACTCTTGAACGAACGTGGAGAACGGGCAGCCGCCCGCCGCGTGCTCGCCCTTGATCCAATCCAGGTGGCCGGCAAACAGCGCGCGCAGACGCGCCAGCCCGGCCGGCTTCTTCATCGCCGGTGCAATGACCAGCCGCGCGAACCGCTCGACGGCTTCGTCGAGGACCGCAAGCTGCAAGGCTTCCTTCGACTTGAAGTGCGCATAGAGGCCGCTCTTCGACAGCCCCAGCGAGTCCGCGAGCGGTCCGAGCGAAACGCCTTCGAGGCCGAGCGTGACGGCCTGCGACAGCGCCTCGCCGACGATCGTCTCCCGGGTGGCTTCGCCTTTTCTCATATCACATAAATAGCACGAACGGTCGTTTTGTAAAGAGGCTCGGCTCGAAGTGTGCGGCTGGGCCGGGACAGCGAGGCCGTGCGCTGGCGGGTTCACCCAAGTATCTTTTCGGGTCCGCCGTTCGTTCTTGACTGAGAGGCGGACAAAAGGGGCAAGCCATGTCCAAGCAAGCAGGGCGTTTCGTCAATCCGAGAGCGGTGCGCGGGCCGTGGCGGAAGTATCTCGATAGTCTCGTCGCGTACCGAGCGGACCTGCACCGCTACTGCGTGCGCCTGACCGGAAGCGTGTGGGACGGCGAGGACCTGATGCAGGACGCCCTCGTCCGCGTCTTCTCGATGCTGGGGAAGGTGGACCGCAATCTCGAGAACCCGCGCGCCTATCTGATCCGCACCGCGACCAATCTCTGGATCGATCGCGTGCGCCGCTCGGCGCGCGAGCAAGCGATGCTGGCGATCGAGCAGCCCCAGATAACGGAAGCGACAACTGAAGAGCCGGCCAACCTCGGCGAGCATCGCGACGCGGCCAAGGCCCTGTTTCAGACGCTGCATCCGCAGGAGCGCGCTGCGGTCCTTTTGAAGGACGTGTTCGATCTGTCGCTCGAAGAGACGGCGGCGATGTTGAAGACGAGCGTCGGGGCGGTGAAGTCGGCGCTCTCGCGCGGCCGCGGCCGGCTGGATGCGCGCAAGCCGCCGGCCGGCTTCGACGCGCCGCCGGCCGAGATCGTCGAGCAGTTCATGACCGCGCTCGGCGCGCAGGACATGGAGACGATGAAAACGCTGTGCTCGGACGACCTGACGGTGGAGCTGGTCGGCGGCGCCCAAGGCGAAGGCTGGGAGCAAAACAAGACGTTCTTCGCCCACGCTCACATGGTCATGCCGGCGCTGGGCTTCGGCGAGAACCCGCGCTGGGAGATGTCCGAGTATGACGGCGAGCCGGTGGTGCTGGGTTTCCGAACGCTCGGCGGCGTGGAAGGCCTCAACGAGGTGCATCGCCTCGAAACGGTTGACGGCAAGGTAGTGCGGGACCGCTGCTACTGCTTCTGTCCAGAAACGCTGGCCTCGGTGGCCGAGGGCCTCGGGCTGACAGCCTTGCCGCGTCCGCATCGCAGTCCAACGATCACGGATTTTCTGCTTACGGTCGTCGGTGTACGCCCACGGATAAGGGCTTTTTAAGTTTTTCCGGAAATTCTTGCCGATGACCCAAATCGTTCGCTCGCTTGATCGCTGAGCCGCGATTGGCCCCGGATGCGCGGAGGAATGCGCCGTGGAACACGTGCACGCCCACACGTCCCAATTCGCAAGGTCCGAGCGCGTTGAGCTGACGCCGCGCGCCTTTCACAAGATCAGCGCTGGTGGAAATCGGCTCATTCAGCACATCGAAACCGAGCTCCGGCCGTTTCGCGTGCACATCGACCTGACCGGCGAGGTCGCCGAGATCATCGGTGACGACGTCGCCGTGACGCTTGCTTCGAAGATCCTTGCGGCCATTTGCGACGAAGGCGTTTCCGACCGGCAAGGCGAAGGTGATGAAAAGGGGCGTTCGGTTGAGGCGACGACGGCGTGGGTGATCGATGACGCCTTGAAGCGCGACTTGGCCTTTCGGCTTTCAGGGATCACGCTGCCCGTCAGGCCGATGTGCCTCAGCCAAGTCGCGTTCATGAAGCTGCTGCTGTCGCCCGAAGCGCCTCTCGTGTTCGGGATCGGCCCGACCGGAACCGGCAAGACTCGCCTGGCGATCGCCGCGGCGCTCAATCAGCTTGCGGAAGAGCATGTGAAGCACGTCGTCATCTCGCGTCCCCACGTGTTGACGCCGGGCGAGACGATGACGCCGGAGCTGCGCGCGGAGACGGGGTGTTGCGAACAGTTCATGCCGATCCACGACGCCATGCATGACTTGATCGGCATAGAAGAAGCTCATGCGCTGATGGAGCATGAGAAGCTGATCGTCACCCCGCTCGGCCGGATGCGGGGGCGCACGTTCAACGACAGCTTCATCATCATCGACGATGCGCAGAACATATCGGCGCGATTGCTGCGCATGGCGGTGACGCGCATGGGGCAGGGATCGCGCTTGGTGATCACCGGCGATCCGACGCAAAGCGAGCTCATAGGCGATGAGCCCTCTGGACTGCCGCATCTGCTGGAGCTGCTTGAAGGAAGCGGATTGGCGCACGTTCATGAATTCGCCACGCGCGAGATCGTGCGCAACGATCTCGTCGCCCGGATTGAGACGCTTTATGCGCGAGAGAGATCCGCTGAGGCGCAGATCGCGGCTTAGGCGGCCCGCGCTCTACATCACCAGCAAAATCT
This sequence comes from Maricaulaceae bacterium, assembly GCA_050050115.1. Classification (GTDB taxonomy): domain Bacteria; phylum Pseudomonadota; class Alphaproteobacteria; order Caulobacterales; family Maricaulaceae; genus JASFUX01. The sequence goes on from JASFUX010000032.1 coordinate 11,123, forward strand.
TCCCCGCGTGCTCGCCGGAGTCGATCCGCTCGTGCGCTTTCCTGACGTCGTCGAGAGCAAACTCGGAATCGATCGCGGGGCGGAGCTTGCCGTCGGCGATCCAGGGCCAGACGCGTTCTTGGATCGCGTCGCGCAGGCGGCGCTTCTCGCCAGTCGAGCGCGGGCGCAGCGTCGAACCGGTGATCGTCAGACGACGGCGCAACACGGGGCCGAAGTCGACCTCGGCTTTCGAGCCGCCGAGGAAGGCGATCAGCACCAGCCGTCCGCCGTCCTTCAGCGCGGCGAGGTTCTTCTCGACGTAGGGTCCGCCCACCATGTCGAGGATCACGTCCGCGCCGCCCTCGGCTTTGACGATCTCGGTGAAGTCTTCGGTCTTGTAGTTGATCCCGCGCGCCGCGCCGAGGCTCTCGCAAAGCTCGACCTTGCCGGGCGTGCCCGCGGTCGCCAGCACGCGCGCGCCGTCAGCGACGCCCATCTGGATCGCCGTCGTGCCGATGCCCCCGGCGCCGCCGTGCACGAGCAGCGTCTGGCCGGCTTCGAGCCGGCCGCCTTCGAACACGTTGGCGTAGACGGTGAACACGGTCTCGGGCAGGCCGGCGGCGTGCTTGAGCTCCATTCCCGGAGGGGCGGGCAGCACTGAGCCGGCGTCGGCGAGCACGTAGTCCGCGTAGCCGCCGCCGGGGACGAGCGCGCACACCGGATCGCCTTCGGCGAAGCCGGAGTCCGCGCCGGCTTTGAACACGTGACCCGCGCATTCGAGGCCGAGCACTTCGCTTGCGCCCGGCGGGGGCGGATAGAAGCCTTTGCGCTGGAACACGTCGGGCATGTTCACGCCGGCGGCGACGGTCTTGATCACGACCTCGCCCGGACCCGGATCGGCGACGGTGATCTGGCGCACCTCGAGCACGTCCGGGCCGCCGCCCTCGCGCGCGAACACGCCCCGTCCGGTCGTTCCAGCGTCAGTCATCGGCTCCACCCCTTGTTGGTTCATGTCGTTGACGAAAAATGCTTGTCGGGAGTTTTCAAGGGGTGATTCGAACCGCGTCAACAGCTAAAGTGGTTAGCTCGGCTTAACCGTGCGCCGCCGGCTGGGCTGAGCGAGAGCTGCGCCGGCCGGCGGGCGAGAAAATGGGTGGCGCGATGCTGGAAGAGGACGACGTTCAACGGGTCGCTTCCGTGACGGTCGGGGAAAACCTGACGTCGTTGTCGATCGAGGAACTGGAGGAGCGGATCGCCGCGCTGAGCGCGGAAATCAAGCGGTCTGAAGGCGAGCTGGCGTCCAAGCGCTCCAGCTTGGCGGCCGCGGACGCTGTTTTCTCCAAACGTTAACGGGTGGGGTGGCGCAGGCCTTGCAAAACTCTGGCGATCGCCGAGGAGCGGCGGGCTGGTCAGAGCGAGCGGACAAGAGGACCGCGCATTAACGACAAGGCTTGAAGGGGCCGGATCGGGTGAGTGAGCTGATAACGATAACGCCGCGGGATTTCGCGGCCTCCGACATGTTCGCCCAGACGTTCGACGAGGGCATGGGGCTGGTTGAAGAGACCGCCGCCTACCTCGAAGGACCGGGCCGCGCCGCGGCGCGCACGCTGGCGCGGGAAAGCGCGCTCGCCTATGCGTCCGAAAGCATGCGGCTGACCACGCGGCTGATGCAGGTCGCGTCCTGGCTGCTCGTCCACCGCGCGGTGCGCGACGGCGAGATGACCAACGAAGAGGCGCGCGAAGAGCGCTATCGCATCCGCGATGACGTTTCGGCGACGACCACCGCGCCGCTCGCCGACCGCGGCCAGTTGCCCGAAGGTCTAAAGGCGCTGCGCGACCGCGCCGACAAGCTGTTCACCCGCGTCGCCCGCCTCGATGAGCGCCTGCACGGCGAGGGCGCGCCGGCCGCGCCGACCAATCCCGTCGGCGCCCAGCTGACGGCGCTCGAGGCGGCCTTCGCCACGCGACACTAGTTTCTGAGTCTCCGCCTACACAGCGACACATGAAAACGCCCGCTTCAGAACGAAGCGGGCGTTTTCGCGTTCGGCGCCTTGAAGCGGCGGAAGCCTACTTCACGAAGCCCCTACTTCACGAAACCTTTGAACTTGTCCTTGAAGCGCGAGACGCGGCCGCCGCGGTCGATCAGCTGCTGGTTGCCGCCGGTCCAGGCCGGATGCGACTTGGGATCGACGTCGAGGGTGAGGGTGTCGCCCTCCTTGCCCCAGGTCGAGCGCGTCTCGAACGTGGTCCCGTCCGTCATCACCACGTTGATCGTGTGATAGTCGGGGTGGCCTTCTTTCTTCATCTCGCCCGCTCCGTCGCGCCAGTCTGCGTATGGGGTTGCGCCTTGGGGTGTTCTTTGAGCCGCGCGCTATAGCCGAGACAGGCCTCGCTGACAACAGCGACGGGCCGTCCAGAGGCTTTCCGCCATCCCGCCTTGGCGCCTGAGCGCGGGCGTGGTCGGGTGGACGTCGCGCCGCGCCCGGCAAGGAGGCCGCCCATGTCCGAACCCACCATGCTGCAGCTTCGCGCCCGGATCACGGCGCTCGAGGTCTTCGCGTCGCGCTTCATCATCCTCCAGCTGCACCAGCTCGAGGCCGAATATGGGCGCGATAAGGTGGTCGATCTGATCGACCAGCTCGATCAGCAGATCGTCGAAACCGTCTCCCAGGTCGCCATGCGCAAGCCCGACGAGCAGGCGTTCTCGCGCGAGGTGGATGCTCACCTCAATTGGCTGATGAGCCTGTTGCGGGGCCAGTTCAAGCTGACCGGGGACGAGGAGGAGTAGGCCTCCTTCGTTCGGTGTCGGCATTCGACCCTTGCGGCGCTCGCCGTTGAAATCGTCTATAGACGCAACTGCGTCTCAATAACCGGGTCGGCCGCACCCGTCGCGTAGGATGCTCTGTAGATGGAACTTTGGCAGGCGGCCGCTTTGGCTCTGGTCGGCGTGCTGGCGGGCTGGCTCAACGTCATGGCCGGCGGCGGCTCGCTCTTGACCGTGCCGATGATGGTGTTCTTCGGGCTGCCCGGGCCCGTGGCCAACGGCACCAACCGCATCGCCATCCTCGCGCAGAACATCGTTGCGGTGAGCGCCTTCCGCTCGAAGGGCTTCGCCGATTTCCGCCTGTCGGGAACCCTCGCGCTGGCGGCCTGCGTCGGCGCGGCGGGCGGGGCGCAGGTCGGCGTGCGGCTCGCCGGCGAGGCGTTCGACCGCGTGGTCGCCGTCATCATGGTCGCGGTGCTGATCCTGATGCTGACGGGCGGAGATAAAGCGGCGTCCAAGCCGCCCGAGGGCGCGGAGCCCGGAAAGCCGAGGAACCTTCTGCTCGGCCATGCGCTGATGGTCGGCGCGGGGTTTTGGGGCGGCTTCATCCAAATCGGCGTCGGTTTCATCCTGATGCCGATCCTGCACCGGGTGATGGGCTTCGATCTTGTGCGGGTGAATATGCACAAAGTGGCGATCGTGCTCGCCTATACGATCGTCGCGCTCGGCCTCTACGCGGCGCAAGTGCAGATCATGTGGGTCGCCGGGCTGGCGCTGGCGCTGGGCAACTCGATCGGCGGCTGGCTGGGCGCACACACGACCGTATCCAAAGGCGAAGTCTGGATTCGCCGAGTCTTCGTTCTCGCGGTCATCGCCATGATCGCCGGACTGGTGCTGAGGTGACCGCCGCGTCCAGCTCCTGGCGCGACGGCGCCTGGGCGCACGGGCGCTGGGCCTATCCGGCGCTGTTCGTGGGCTCGGTGATCGAGAGCACGGTGCTGCCGTGGCCGATTGAGTTTCCGCTGCTGGCGATCATGCTGCGCGGCCGTGGCCACGTCTTTCCCGCCGCAGCGGTGGTGACTGTCGGTTCGGTGATCGGCTGCGTGATCGCCTTCTCGTTCGGCGCTTTCGCGTATGGGCTCGTGGAGCCCTGGCTCGCCGAGCATCCCGACTGGGCCGCTGCGGTCGAGGTGGCGCGCGGCAAGGCCGAGGCGCGCGGCGCGCTCGCCGCTTTCATTGGAATGATGACCCCCGCGCCGGTGCAGATCACCAGCTTCGCGTGCGGGCTCGCGGGCGTCGGCCTGCCGGCGTTCGTTCTCGCCAGCCTTGCCGGCCGCACGGTGCGCTACTTCGCGATGGCTGTGCTGGTCTACCTCTTCGGCGAGGCGATCATGGACTGGTGGCGCGGCCGGCGAACGCTGGTCCGCCGGCTGATCGTCGCCGGGCTGGTCGTGCTGTTCCTGATCGCGCTCGTCGCGACACTGACGATGTAGCTCTGCTGATTGCACGACGTCGCAGGGGCGTGAGGGTTCTCATTTTTCATTGTCGCCCATCCGACGATGATCTATGAGCATTTCCATAACATGTTATGGAAATGGATGAGCCATGGAAGATGTCGTTCGCGAGCTGGGCTGTCTGGCGCTCGGCAGCCGGCTCAAGCGCATCGGCGAGCGGCTGCAAAGTCAGGCGCAGGACCTGATCGACAGCGCCGATGTCGATGTTCCCTCCGCGCAGTTTCCCGTGCTGGCGGCGCTTGATCGACTGGGACCGTTGTCGATTGGAGATCTCGCGCAATCCCTCGGCGTCAGTCAGCCGGGCGTCACCCGCATGGTCGGCAAGCTGGAGGCGGCCGGCTGGTTGGCGTCGCGTCGCAGCGCGGACGACCGCCGCGTGAGCACGATCGCGCTGACCGCTGCGGGCCGCCGCGTCGTCGCGCGCTCGAAGCGCGACGTCTGGCCGATGGTCGAGGCGGCCGTGGCGGATGCTTGCGCCGGCCAGTCGACCTCGCTTCTGGCGCAACTCACGGCGCTTGAGGACGCGCTTGCCGCGACGCCGCTCAAGGCGCGGGTGCGGCGCGGGTCGTCTGCGGAGCGCGAAGATGCATCCGCTTGACCGGCCCGTCTGGGCGAGCCTCGCGACCCATCACATCGGGTTGTCGGAGGGCGGTCCGCTGGCGCGCCGGTTTGTGCGCGATGTGAACCTGTTCGCATCCGCCAGCGACGACTCCGAGGAGGCTCTGGCAGCGCTCGCCGACCTGGTGCGACCGGGCGAGACGGTGTTCGTCGTTCAAGTTCAGCAGATCACGGTCCCGGCCGGGCTGACGGTCGTGAAAGAAGCCCTCGGCGTGCAGATGGTCGCCGAGCGGTCGATGCCGCATTGCGCGACGGACGACGTGCTGGCTCTCACCGACGCGGATGCGCCCGAGATGCTGTCGCTGGCGACGCTGACCGAACCCGGCCCGTTCCTGCCGCGCACCCACGTGATGGGAACGTTCCGGGGTGTTCGGATCGACGGGCGGCTGGCGGCGATGGCCGGCGAGCGCATGCGGTTTCCCGGCTACACGGAGCTGAGCGGGGTCTGCACTCATCCCGATTTTCGCGGGCGAGGTCTGGCGCGCCGGCTCTCCGCGATCGTCTGCGCCGGGATCGAGGCGCGCGGCGAGACAGCGTTCCTGCATGCGTGGAAGACCAATACGGCGGCGATCTCGCTCTACGAGGCGCTCGGGTTTCGCATCCGCTGTGACGTCAACGTCGCCGTGCTTGAACGGCCGGCCAAGTAGCGCTCGCGCGTCTCGCGATCTTCCGAACGGGCCGCCCCGCCCGCGCTTTTCCCGATGCGCGTTGGACGAATCGATCCAAGCAGGCGCTCAGCAAAGAATGGGGAAATGGTGCGTTCTCGACCTCCATGGATGGGAGATTGACGGCGATGCGCTACGTGAGCGAGGAGCTCGAAACCTTTCTCGAGCAAGAACCGGCCTTGTTGGCCGAGTACGAGGGGCGTTGGGTGGTGATCTCCGGGCGGGAGGTCGTCGGCATCTTCGAGAGCTACCAGGCCGCTACCGAGCTGGCGGTGACGGACTATCAGCACGGCTCGTTCCTGATCCGGCGCATCGGCGGAACGCCGGCCGAGACGACGAAGGCCGCTGTCGCTTAGGCGCTATTTAGCGCCTCTTCGATCGCCATCAGATCGCGCCAGGTTTCGCGCTTGGCGATTGGGCGCCGCAGCAGATAGGCCGGGTGGAAGATCGCCATCGCCGGCGCGCTCTTCGGCGCTTGTGAACCGTCCTTGATCTGATATTCCATCCACTTGCCGCGCAACCGGGTGATCCCTTGCGTGACGCCCAGGAGCGTCTGCGCCGCCGTCGCGCCGGCGAACACCAGGACCTTCGGCTTCTTCAGAGCGACATGACGCTCGATGAACGGGCGGCAGAGCGCGATGTCGACCTCGCCCGGCGTGCGGTTGTCGCGCGGCCGCCAGTTGACGACGTTGGTGATGTAGAGCCCGTCCTGATCCGACAGACCGATCTCGGCGAACATCCGGTCCATCAGCTGGCCCGAGCGCCCGACGAACGGCTTGCCGGCGCGATCCTCGTCCCGGCCGGGCGCCTCGCCGATGATCATCACCGGCGCGGCTTCGTCGCCGCGCGCGAACACGGTGTTGCGCGCCGCCGAGGCGAGGGGGTGGCGAGTGAAGCTCTTCACCGCTGTTTCGAGTTCGGCGAGGCTGTTCGCGCCAGCCGCCAGCGCGCGCGCTTCCTCCAGGAGGTCTTCAGGCGCAGGGGGCCGTTCGAGCGGACGTGCGCCGACGGCCCCGCTGACGCGCGCCCGGCCGGGCGCGGCGCGTTGCGCCGGTCCGCTCGCCGCCTGTGCCCCTGAGCGGGCCGGCGCTCCAGGGAGGGGGCGCGTCGACGGCTTCGGCGCGGCGGATCGCGGTGCGGGGGGCGGCGCAACCTCGACGCCCGCCGCCTCCCACCAGGCGATGAGCGCGCGGAGCGCTTGCGTTTGGGTTTGCGAGAGAGACGCCATGACGGCCGAGAATGACCGAACCGGGCGCGATGTCCAGTGACCGGCTTCGGGAAAGCGACGCTGCCGCGCCTTGACCGCTAGGCCTTGAGGGGCAGCTGCGACGGCTTGATCCCGACCCGAGGAGTGATCTGCTCAACGTCGCCGGAGATGTAGGCGCCCGTGTGGATATGCACGCCGGCGCGCAGCGCCGCGGCGAGGTCGGCCTGGGTGTTGATGTTGGTCACGCCGAAGCGCAGGCCGTGTGCGGCGGCGCGCTTGGCGAGATCGCCCGCCCGCGCCATTGCGATCGAATGCCCCGGCTCGTGCAGCGGCGGCACGAAGGTCACCGAGGAGAACTTGGCGTCGCGCAGCGGAACCATGTCGAGCTGCACCGAGGCGGTCTCCCAGTTCAGGATGTTGTAGTACTGGCGCATCGCGCCAGCCGCCTCGACCAGAACGCTCGACGAGGGACCCTCGGGACCACCGCAGACGCCGACGATGATGAAGCGCCGGATCTCTTTGGGA
>JASFUX010000033.1:0-18016 GCA_050050115.1 Maricaulaceae bacterium
CCTCGACCGTGATCGTGAACGTCGAACCCTTGCCGAGCACGCTCTTGCACTCGATGTCGCCGCCCATTTCTTGACAGAGTCGCTTGGTGATCGCCAGCCCCAAGCCCGTGCCCTTACCCGACTGGCCGTGCTCACTCTCGACCTGAACGAACGGCTCGAAAATCGCCTCGACGCGATCCGCGGGGATGCCCGGGCCGGTGTCCTTGACCCGGCAGACGAGCCGGCGACTGGCCTCGGTCTTCTCGAGCCGCGCCCAGACGTCGACCCGTCCGTCCTCGGTGAACTTGAGCGCATTGCCGACCACGTTGAGCAGGCACTGACGCAGCCGCATCGAGTCCGAGACGATCACCTCCCCGCCCGGTGCCTCGTGCAGCGTCAGCGTGGTGCGGTTCTTGTCGGCGAGCGGCGCTGAGGTCTCGACCACCTCGCGGACGATCGCGCCGACGTCGAAACCGGCGAGATCGAGCGTCAGGCTCCCCGCCTCGACCTTGGACAGATCGAGCACCTGGTTGATCAGGTTAAGCAGGTGGTTGCTCGCACGCTGCACCCGGGCGAGGTCGTCGCGCGACTGCTCGTGCTCCTCGCCGACGAGGTCTTCGGCGACGAACTTCGTGTAGCCCATGATGGCGTTCAAAGGCGTGCGCAGCTCGTGACTCATATGCGCGAGGAAGCGCGTCTTGGCGGTGTCCGACGCGCTCGCGAGCGCGCGCGCAGCGTGGACCTCGTCCGCGAGCCTGGCTTTTTCCGATTCATATTTGTGAACGAGCGCCTCGATATCGTTAAGGCGCTCGATCACGGCCGCAAGCTCGGTCGGACCGCTCTCGTCGATCGGCTCCCCGGCGTTCTCGATACGGATCGCGCGCGCGGCCCGCTCGAACGGACTCGCGACGCCGCGAGCGAACAGCGCGCCCAGGGACCCCGCCAGCGCGACCGAGGCGCCGATCGCGAGCGCGATGAATAAAGGCGTGTCCCGCGCGAGACTGGGGGCGAGACCTGGCGCAACGCGTTCTTCGGACCCCGCGCCGAGCTCCAGTTCCTGCTCCACGCTCGCCAGATAACGCGCGCCGGCGACGAGCAGCCCGGCTGAAGCAAGGCTCGCCGTCGTCGCCGTTACAACAACGAGGATTGCGAGCAGCGTCGCGATACTGAAGCGGGAGCGTCGATTGTGCGCGGCGGGCACGGCGTCCATCCGTTTTTACGCTCAAGCCGCGGATCGTCCGTTAAATGAGTTAACAATTCCGCACCAAGAGAGTGCTTCGGCTCGCTCCGGTCCCCTTCGCCTCGCTTGCAAAAACAGACTGCGCATCGATGTCTGTTTTTTGCGATCATAAGTTGATCACTGACTGTCAGTGTAAGGCAGGATGACCAAAGCATGGTCAACGGATATTTAAGGATCGAAGCGTATAAATCGATGTCTATCAAGGCGTTAGACGAAGCCTTTTGAGTAAAATTGAACGCATGCCCGCAACCGTTGCTTATGACGCCTTCGCCTATTGGTTGATCTGCAACGATGGGAGGATACGGTGAGCGAAAGCGGCGAAGAGCAGCCTGGCGGGGAGTCGGCGCTTGAAACCGACCCCTTCGCGGGGACGGACTTCGGCGCGCGCAAGCTCGACGCCGACGAGTTCGTCGTTGAGGACCTCGACGGGCTCGAAGAAAGCATCTTGAGCGGCGGCGGTTTTGCGACCGTCGCGTTTCACGCGGTCAGCGCCCACAACGCCGAAGCCGATCAACAGTCGACGGAGGAACTCGGCCTCATCCCGCTGGCGAGCGACGACCGGAGCGAGGTTATCACGAGCGTCGCCGGCGACCTCGACCGCGCGCAGTCCTTCTCCGGCCAGTCGCAGATCGAGAACTTCAATGGCGGCGGGGCGGGTCTGGCCGCGGCGAACACCGTCGGCGGATCGGTCGCCTCCTCGCTCGCTCCGGCAGCGGGCGACGCCGAACTGTTCGAGCTGCTCGACCTGCTCTCGCTCGATGACCCGAGCGATCTTCCCCCAACCGCCGATGAGGCTCCGCCCCAGGTCGACGCGCCGCCCGCTCCCGCCGTCGACGGCGACCCCGACGCACCCGATAACGATTCGCCCGACACCGATCCGACCGTCGACGGCGGCGGTTCAGGACCAGGCGGTGGGAGCGGAGGCGGATCCGGCGACGGGGCCGACGGCTCGGGCGATGGCGACCAAGACGACGACGCTGTGGTTGGAAGCGACGACGATGACGACGCGACCGACGGCGGCGACGGGCCGACCGGCGGAGGCGGCCAAGACGATTCCGACGATGAGGAGAACGAGGGCTCCGACGACGACGGTGATTCCGGCGACGATGACGCGGGCGACGATGACCCCGACGACGACGACGATGACGACTCCGGAGACGACGATACCGGGCAGGACGATGACGACCAGGACGACGATGACGGCGGCGACGGGAACGACGATCCAGTAGACGACCCCGTAGACGACATCGACGACGATGTGACCGATGTGATCGACGACGTCACCGACATCGCCGACGACGTGGTTGATGACGTCGTGGATGTTGTCGACGACATGACCGATGTCGTCGATGACGTGATCGATGATGTCGTCGACGTGGTCGATGACATGGCTGACGTGGTTGACGACGCGGTCGACGACGTCACGGACGCCGTGGACGATGTCGTCGACGTCGTTGGCGATGTTGCCGATGATGTGGTCGACGCGGTGGATGACGTCGCTGACGTGGTCGACGACGTCGTGGACGACGCGACCGATGCGGTTGACGACGTGGTCGACGCTGTCGGCGACGTTGCCGACGATCTCGTCGACACCGTGGACGATACTGCTGACGCGGCCGGCGATGCCATGGACGACGCGGTCGAGGCGGTGGACGACGTGGTCGACGCCGTCGGCGACGTTGCCGACGATCTCGCCGACGCGCTCGACGACGTGCCGGTGGTGGGCGATCTCGCCGATGAGGTCGTCGACGATGTGGTTGAGGCGGTCGGCGACGTGACCGACGCCGTCGGCGATGTCGCCGATATCGCTGACGAGGTCGTGGATGACGCGACCGAAGTCGTCGCCGACGCGATCGACGCCGTCGACGAGGTTGCGGACGATCTCGTGAGCGCAGTCGATGATGTCGCGGATGTTGCCGGCGATGTCGTGGACGATGCGACCGACGCGGTCGGAAACGCGGCCGACGCGGTCGACGACGTGGCGGACGATCTCGTGAGCGCGGTCGATGATGTCGCGGATGTCGCCAATGATATCGTCGGTGACGCGACCGACGCGGTCGGAGACGCGGCCGACGCTGTCGGCGATGTCGCAGACGACGCCGTCGATGCGATCGAAGATGTCGCAGACGTCGCCGATGATCTGGTCGACGACGTCGCCGGCGCGGCCGAAGAGCTCGTCAGCGAAACCGAAGAGGTCGTCAGCGAAACCGTTGATGAGGTCGTTGACGCGGCCGACACGGCCGACGAGGTCGTCGACGCTGTTGAAGACGTCGCGGATGAAGTTGTCGAGACTGCGGACGATGTTGTCGATGCGGCTGAAGACGTCGTCGACGGGGCTGATGAAGTTGTCGAGGATGTCGTCGAGGTGGTCAGCGACGCAACCGAAGACCTGGCGGACGCGACTGACGAAGTCGTCGAGGCTGCGGACGATGTCGTCGATGTGGCTGAGGACGTCGTCGACGGAGCCGACGAAGTTGTCGAAGATGTCGTCGAAGCGGTCGGCGACGCAACCGAGGATCTGGCGGACGCAACTGACGAAGTCGTCGAAGCCGCGGACGACGCGATCGATGAGGTTGTCGACTCCGTCGAAGAGACGACGGACGATCTTTCCGAAGTGGTCGACGACACGGTTGGCGCCGTCGAGGATGTCGTCGATACGCTCGAGGACGCGACTGACGCGACCGACGAAGTCGTCGAGGAAACCGTCGACGCTGTCGACGAGACGGGGGACGACCTTTCCGAAACGGTCGACGACACGGTTGGCGCCGTCGAGGATGTCGTCGATACGCTCGAGGGCGCGACTGACGCGACCGACGAAGTCGTCGAGGAAACCGTCGACGCTGTCGACGAGACGGCGGACGAGGTTTCCGAAACGGTCGACGATGTGGTCGCTGCGGTCGAGGACGGGGCCGACGAAGCCGACGACGCAGTCGAAGACGTTGTCGACGCGGTCGAGGGCGCGACTGAAGAGGTGACTGACGCGACCGACGAAGTCGTCGAAGACACAGTCGAGGAAACCGTCAACACAGTCGAAGAAACTGCGGACGATCTCTCCGAAACGGTCGACACCGTCGAAGAGACGGGAGACGCGGTCGACGACGTCGTCGATGGCCTTGGAGACGCCCTGCTCGGCGGCGATGAGACGCTGGACGACGGCGGTGACGGCGGCGATGACTCCGATCTGTCCGTCGACACCGGCAGCGATAACGAGCAGATCGGCGAAACCGATCAATCCGTTGACGGCACAATTGACGCGGTTGAAGAAGTCACCGGCGACATTGACGTCGGCCTTGATCTCTATCTTGGCGACGACAGCGAGTCCGACGTCAGCGCCGAAAGCGATCTCGATGTCGGCGACGACGATCTCGTAAGCGGCGAGGTCGACGACGATCCGCTCGGCGACCTGCTCGACGATTCGAGCCTCGACGCCGATCTGGACCTCGGCGTTGATCTGCTTGGCGACGCCGCCGATCCAGTGGTCGACGAAGAAGAAGGCGGCGGAGACGACGCGGCCTGGCCCGAGGTCGAGGGCGACGGCCTTGTCGATACCGGCGGCGAAGAAACCGACGACGGCGACGGAGACATCTTGCCGGACCCTATCTCCGGCGTGCTCGAAGGCATGGACTCCGTCGACGGGTCCGACGGTGACGGCGCGGGCGACGGCGGCGGATTGCTCGGCGGCCTCTTCGGATGATCGCGGCGCCCCCGTTCCCGGACGCGGAGCTCGCCCGCTTTGCGCATCGCGCCGATCTATGGAACCTGATCCTGGCGACGCTGGCGATCAATATCCTGTCGCTCGCGCTGCCGATCATGACCTTGCAGGTCTACGACCGGATCCTGCCCAACCCCGGGTCAGGCACGCTTGCGGCGTTTCTGATCGGCGTCTGTGTCGCAGTGACCCTTGAGATCGCGCTCAGGTTCGCCCGGGCGCACGTCATCGGCTGGAACGGCGCGGCGTTCGAACACAAAGCCTCGTGCGAAGCTGCGCGCCGGGTGCTGGGCGCCGATCTATCCAAGCTCGCCTCACGCGGCGTGGGTGAGCAGCTTCATCAATTGAACGCCGTAGGGCGGCTCAAAGACCTCTACTCCGGCGCATCGGTGATCACCATCGTCGAGCTCGGCTTCGTCGCCGTCTTCCTTGGACTGATCGCCTATCTCGCTTCTTGGCTCGTGCTTGCGCCGATCGCTGTGCTGACGGTGTTCGTCATCCACGCCACGATCGCCGGCGGTCGGCTGCGCGCCAGTCTCGACGAGCGCGACCGCAACGACGACATGCGCCACGACTTTCTCATCGAGGCGCTCGAGGGGGCGCATACGATCAAGTCGTTCGCGCTCGAGCGCGAGTTTGAGCGCCGCTATGAGCACTTCGAGAAGCGCTCGAGCGTCGCCGGCTACGCGGTGACCGAGGCGGCGGCCGGCACGTTCAACATCGGCATGGTGTTCGCCAACGTGATGATCGTCACCGTGATCGTCATCGGCGCCTATCTGACGCTCGACGGCGTGATCACGGCGGGCGCGCTCATCGCCACGGTGCTGCTCTCGGGCCGCCTGATGCAGCCGGTCCAGCGGGCGCTGGCGCTCTGGGCGCGGTTTCAGGACATCCGCCTCGCCGCCGCGCGCACAACCGAGGTGATGTCCACGCCTCAGGCCCCCGTCGCCGTGGCGGACGAGGGCTGGCCGCGAGACGGCCGGCTGCTTGCGCGCGGGCTCGGCTTCGGCTTCGGCAACGGCGCACCGGCCCTGTTCTCCGGTATCGATTTGGCGCTCGAGCCCGGCCAGGCGATCGCGATCACCGGCCCGTCGGGCGAGGACAAGAGCGTGCTCCTGAAGCTGCTTGCGGGCGTGCTGTCGCCGACCGAAGGCGAAGTGCTGATCGACGACGTGCGCGCCGACGCCTTCTCGGCCAAGGCGCGCGCCTCGCACGTGGGTCTTTTATCTTCCAAGGCGGTGATCTTCCGCGGCTCGCTGCGCGACAATCTCACCCGCTTCGGCCTCACCCCGGAGAAGAACGCGCGCGATGTCGCCGCGCTTTTGAAGCTTGACCGTGATGTCGCCAAGCTGCCGTCGGGCTTCGACACCCGGCTTGAAGGCTCGAGCCTCGATCCGCTGCCGCCGGGCCTGCGCCAGCGCATCGCGATTGCGCGCGCGCTCGCACCCAAGCCGCGCATCATCATCTTCGACAACGCCGACAAGGACCTCGACCGGGAGGGCTATGCGCAGGTCTTCGACGTGCTCGCGCGGCTCAAGGACAAGGTGGCGATGATCATCGTTTCCGACGATGAGAACCTGCAAAGCCTCGCCACCGAGCGCCGCCGCCTGGCGGACGGTCGGCTGCTCGCCCTGCCCGATCCACGGCCCGACACGCCGCACGCCGGTTACCAGAGCCTCAGGCTATGACCGCGCCCGCCCCCGACACAGCTCGAGACACGGCCCAAGACGCGGCCCGCAGCGCAGCCCAGGCCGCCGCGGCGAGCCGGATCAGCGCGCTCGTCGACGGTCTGTGCGCGCGGCGGTGGGGCGAGCTTGACCCGGAGCGGCGACGCTGGGCGCACGCGATCGGCACGGTCGCTCTCGCGCTGCGGCCGAACGTGAGGCTTCACAATCTCCTCGACGCCGCGCCGTTCGACGCCGCCGACCTCGACCTCGTCGACACGCTGGACACGGCGGCCAACCTCGGTTTCTTCCCAAGACGTTCGACCGCGGCGGCGGCCGACATCGACGCGCGGCTGCTGCCGTGCATCTGCCGGCCTCGCGACAACGCCGACAGTCTCTGGATCGTGCACGGACGGGCCGCTGGCAACAGCCTCGTCGTCTACGACTGCGCACAGCAGCGCATCGAAACGATCCCGGGCGACGACCCGCGGCTGCGGCGCAAAGCCGACGTCTGGATGTTCAAGCGGTTCGACCCGAACGCCCAATCGATCTCGCGGTTCGTGCGCGAGGGCTCGGGGCATTCGTGGTTCCGCGCACTGTGCGGGCGCTTTTCCGGCGTCTTCAAGCAGATCCTGATCGCGGGGCTGTTTCTCAATCTCGTCGCGCTGTCGATCCCGCTGTTCATCATGCTGGTCTACGACAACGTGATCTTCTCGGGCGCGAGCGAGCTTCTGCCCGGGCTCGCGGTCGGCGCGGGACTGGCGATCGCCATGGAGTTCGCGTTGCGCGCCGTACGCGCGCACGGCGTCTCCTGGCTCGCCGCGCGGCTCGACAACATCGTGTCGAACAAGATCTTCGCCCAGCTGCTCGAACTGCCGCCGGCCGATGTCGAGCGGGCCTCGGTCCCCGCGCAGATCGCCAGGATCAAGACCTTCGAGGCGGTGCGCGACTTCTTCTGCAGCGGCGCTTTTTTATACTTCCTCGAGCTGCCGTTCGTGCTCCTCTCGCTCACCATGATCGCGGTCATCGCCGGGCCTCTGGTGCTCGCGCCCCTGATCTTCATCGCCGCCTTCCTGGTGCTCTTCCACATCGTGCGCCAGCGCGTGAAGGTGGCGATCCGCATCGCCGCGAAGGCCAGCTCGGCGCGCCAGAAGTTCGCGCTTGAGACGCTCGAAAAGCTCGAAGCGATCCGCATCGCGGGTCTCGCCGATCTGTGGGCGGACAAGTATCGCCAGCTGAGCGGACGCGAAGGCCTCGCCCACTTCCGACTGAACCAGATCGGCCAGGTCGGCGAGATCGGCGCGCGCGGACTGTCGGTCATCGCCGGGGTCGCCACGGTGTCGCTCGGCGCGGTGATGTTCTGGAACGGGCAAATCACCACCGGCGCACTCGTCGCCGCGATGATCCTCGTCTGGCGCTGCCTCGCGCCGCTGTCCAGCCTATGCGCGATCGTTCCTCGGATCGAACAGCTGCGCAACAGCATCCTGCAAATCAACACGCTCATGGATCTCGAGACCGAGTTCGAAAGCCAGGCGCGCGCCTCCTTCCCCGCGATCAAGGGCGGGCTCGCCTTCCGCAACGTCACGCTGCGCTACGCAGAGACGGACGACCCTGCGCTCGAAGGCGTGAGCTTCGAAGCGCGGCCGGGCGACTTCATCGCCGTGACGGGCGGCAGCGGGTCGGGCAAGTCCTCGCTCTTGAAACTCGTCAAAGGGATGCATCGGCCCGAGAGCGGCGCGGTGCTGATCGACGGTTTCGACGTGCGCCAGCTCGATACCAACGAGCTGCGCCGCCAGATCGCCTACGCTCCGCAGATTCCCGCCTTTTTCGCCGGCACGGTGCTGGACAATCTCCTGCTCGGCCATCCGCGCGCGACCGAAGCTGACGCCCGCGCGGCGCTCGAACGCATCGGCGCGCTCAAAGACATCGAAGCGCTGCCCAAGGGGCTTCACTCCAAGATCGCCGCGCATGGGCCGGCCGCCCCGGCGCCGAGCCTCTCCGCCAAGCTCAGCCTCGCCCGCGCGCTCATGCAGGATGCGAAGCTGGTGTTGATCGACGAGCTGCCCAACGCGCTGATGTGCGGTCCGGCCGGCGCGGCGATCAAGGCGTATCTCGAAGAGGTCCGCGGTGAGAAGACGGTGGTCTTCGTCACGCCGCGCGATGATTTCCTGAGGTGCGCCGACGTCGTCGTCGCGCTGTCGCGCTACGCGCCCGCGCGGGTCTATGCGCCCGGTTCGCAACCCGTCGCGCCCCAGCTCGCAGACGGGAGGGCTGCAGCATGACCGGTCGATCGGCATCCCGGACGCCCACGGCGAAGGAGCGCCAGCTGCGCCATCTTGGCCAGTCCGCGCGACTCGAAGAGTCGTTCAGTTCCCGGATCGTGCGCATGACGATGACGGTCGTCAGCCTTGCGGTCCTCGCCTTCATTGGCTGGGCGAGCTTGACGAACCTCTATGAAATCGCCCGCGCGCCGGGCGAAGTCGTTCCGGACGGCTACCAGCAAGTCGTCCAGCACCTCGAAGGCGGCATCGTTCGCGAGATCGACGTGCACGAAGGCGAGCTGGTCGAGCAAGGCCAAGTGCTCGTCCGCCTCGACGACGCGGGCGTCTCCGAGGAGCTGGAGCAGGCGCTCGCGCGCCAGACCTCGCTTCTGCTTCAAGCTGAGCGGTTGCGCGCCTTCATCGAGGGGCGCGCGCCGGACTTCGACGCCTACGCCGCCGAGTGGCCGATGCTGGTCCGCGACCAGAACGCATCGTTCGAAAGCATGGTGCGCGCCCGCCGCGAGGAGCGGCTGGTGATCGCCGACCAGCTCGAGCAAAAGCACGCCGGCCTGACGATGATGGAGTCCGAGCTCTCTACCGCTGAGGAAAGCCTGCGCATCGCGCGCGACCTGCACAGCCGCCGGCAAAGCCTCTCCGAGCGCGGTCACGTCGCCGAAGTGCAGCTGCTCGAGACCGCCCAGCAGGTCAATCAGCTCCAGGGCGACGTGGATCAGCTGCGCGCACGGCGCGACCTGGCGCTGGGCGAGGTCGACGAATTTGAATCCCGCCTGCGCTCGCTCGACGCCCGTCACGCCAACTCTGCTTACGAAGCGCTCGACACGGTCGAAGCCAACCTCGCGCAGATCCGCGAAACGGTCGAGCGCCTGCGCGAACGCGTCGCCCGCCTCGATGTGCGCGCGCCGGTGCGCGGTCTCGTCAAGGGCCTCGCGGTCAACACCGTCGGCGGCGTGGTCGGCGCTGGGGAAGTGCTCATGGAGATCGTCCCGCTCGATCGACCGCTCGTCGTCGAGCTGAAGATTCCGCCGCGCCACATCGGCCACATCGAACACGGCCAGCAGGTGCGGATGAACTTCTCGAACTTCGACGCCTCGCGCTACGGCGCCACGATTGGCCAGCTCGACTTCGTTTCGGCGACGACGTTCCGCGGCCCGAGCGGCGAGCGCTACTACCAGGGCCGCGTGGTCCTGCCCAACAACTACATCGGCGACGATCCGCACAACCAGATCGTGCCCGGCATGACCGGCGCGGCGCACATCGTCACCGGCGAGAAGAGCGTCATCGACTATTTGCTCCAACCGATCAGAACCTCGATGCGCACGGCTTTCACCGAGCGCTGAAGATGAGGGGGACCGCGATGAAAGACTTCTCCGAGCCTTCTGCGCCCGCAGCGGCTGAGACCGGCGTAGCGAAGGCTCGCGCGACGGAGGCTGAGGTCATGACGGTGCTCACCGTCGACGACAGCCGCATCGACCTCATGTTCATGGAAGAGCAGGTCAAGGCGCTCGGCCATGAGACGGTCCGCGCGGCGAACGGCGCCGAGGCG
The DNA here is from genome assembly GCA_050050115.1 of Maricaulaceae bacterium. Taxonomy (GTDB): domain Bacteria; phylum Pseudomonadota; class Alphaproteobacteria; order Caulobacterales; family Maricaulaceae; genus JASFUX01. Next base: position 10,418 of record JASFUX010000033.1, read on the forward strand.
ATCGAGGCGCTGAGCAACGGCGACGCAGAGATCGACGTGGTGCTCCTCGACCGCGAAATGCCGTTCATGGACGGCCTGACGACCTTGAAGCACATCAAGGACGATCCGCGGCTGCGTGACATCCCGATCATCATACTAACGAGCACGGATGATCCGGCGAGCGTCGCCGAAGGCGTCGCCGCGGGCGCCTTCTACTATCTGACCAAGCCCGTCGACACCGAGGTGCTGCGCTCAGTCCTCGCTGCGGCCGCCAAGGAGTCTGCTTACGAAAAGCTGCTGCGCCGCGAGCTCAGCCAGCACCGCGCTAGCTTCGAGATGATCGAGCAAACCAAGTTCCGCTTCAGAACGCTCGATGAGGCGGTCTCGGTCGCCGGCTTCATGGCCAACTGGTTCCCCCAGCCCGACAAGGTCGTTCGCGGCCTCGCCGAGCTGCTGTTCAACGCCGTCGAGCACGGCTCGCTGGACATCGGCTACGAGCTCAAGAGCGTGCTGCTCGAACAGGGCGAGTGGCGCAGTGAGATCGAACGCAGGCTGTCGATCGAACCCTACGCCTCGCGCACGGTCGAAGCGGTCTTCCTTCGCCGCGACGGCGGCTACTGCGTGGTGATCACCGACCAAGGCCCAGGCTTCGACTGGAAGCAGCATCTGACGATCGACCCCGCCCGCGCCGGCGACAAGCACGGCCGCGGCATCGTTCACGCCCGGACGTTGAGTTTCGACAAAGTCTCCTACAACGAAAAGGGCAATCGGGTCGCCGCCTTCACCCGCGGCGTCGCCGAGTTGGAGTGGTGAGGCATGGACGGCTCGCCTCCCCGTTCGCGTATCGCACCGCGGCGGATCGCGTGGGTGTGGGGCATCGGCCTCGCCGTTACCTTCGCGGCGACGGCGCTCGTCGTCTCCGCCGAGATGCGGCTGCACATGGCGCGCAACCACGACGCCCTCGCGCGCGCTGCTGATTACTTCGCCGAGCGCATCGAACGCACCGTCGGCGCCATGGCCCTCGTCGAGCTGACCGCTCAAGCGGCGGCGGAGGGTTGGGAGAACCCGGCCGCCGACCTCGGTCCCGATAGCGCGGCCCAAAACACGCCGACCGCCCCGCCGGGCGTCGTCGCCGACTTCGCCAGAGGTCTCGGTCCGCTGATGCGCTCGGGCACGCTCGGATGGCGGTCCGAAAACGGCGACAGCGCGGAAGTTTACTTCGCCGCACGCGTCGGCGACGACGGCGCGCCGATCGCGCAAAAAGAGGTCCTTCGCACCGCACTCGCCGACGTGCTTCCGGCATCGGTCTCCGGTTCCGGCGCGATCGGTCTTGCACAGCTCGCGCAGCTCGGCGGACGCGAGGTGATCATCGTCGCGGGCGCGCCGATCTCGCTCGGCCCGGAAGAAGAGCTTCACGGCTACTTCTTCACTGCAGGCGACGTTCCCGGGCTGATCGAAGGCGCGCTCGCCGACAGCGGCGCCGATGCGCTGGGCGCCTCCCTCACCCTCGCCGAAACGCGACCGCGCGGCGCCGCGGCGGCCGGCGAGGCGACCCGCAGGATCGAGGCGGCGCCGGCGAGCTTGTTTCTTACGCTCCGTCCGAGCCGGCCGGCCTACTTCTTCGCCGCCCCCTGGGCGAGTCTTTCCGTTCTGATCGGGCTGTCCTGCACGCTGCTGACGAGCGTCTATATCGCCCGCTCGGCCCGCTCGGAGGCGAAGATCAGCGCCGCTCTTGAAGAGGCCGAGCGCGCCAACCGCCTGAAGTCCGACTTCCTCGCCACGATCAGTCACGAGATCCGCACGCCGATGACCGGCGTCGTCGGCATGACCGAGCTCCTGCTCGACACCGAGCTGACGCCCTACCAGGAAGACCACCTCAAGACAGTGCTCTCCTCGGGCGAGACGCTCCTGCACCTGATCAACGACATCCTCGACATCTCCAAGATCGAAGCGGGCAAGCTCGACATCGCGCCCGAACTCATCGACTTGCGCGCCGTGCTCGATGAGCTGATCGCGCTGCATATCGTCAAGGGCCGCGAGAAGGCGATCGAGGTCGTCCTGAACGTTGCGCCGGACACGCCCCAGTTCGTCGAGGCCGATCCGGTTCGCTTGCGCCAGATCCTCGGCAACCTCCTCAACAACGCGGTCAAGTTCACTCAGCGCGGCCACGTCGAGCTGTCCTGCAGCGCCGGCGAAGCGGTCGCTGAGGACAAGGGCCAGGTGCGCTGGTTCGAGTTTACGATCACAGATACGGGGATCGGGATCGGCGCCGAGGCCCAGCCGCGAATCTTCGAAGAGTTCCAGCAAGCCGAGGCGACGACAACGCGGCGCTTCGGGGGCACCGGCCTCGGCCTGCCGATCAGCCGGCGGCTCGCTCGCATGATGGGCGGCGACATCACCTTCGAAAGCGCTCGAGGCTTCGGCTCGCGCTTCTCGGTTCGCCTGCCCCTCGCCCTGGTGCAGTCGCGCGCCGCCGACGCGGAGGCAAGCGAAGCGGACGACCGCCCCTCCCTGCCGCTTGAAGGCGCCAAGGTCATCGTCGTCGACGATCTGTTCGTGATCTGCGAGATCGTTCGCGCCACCCTCGGCGCGGCGGGCGCGCAATGCGACGCCGCCGAAGACGGCGACGCGGCGCTCGAGCTGATGCGCAAGGCCGCCCGCGCGGGCGAGCCCTATGACATAGCCATCCTCGACTACCTGATGCCCAAGCTCAACGGCGCAGCGACCGCCGAGGCGATCAAGGCCGACCCCGCGCTCGCCTCGACCCGTCTCGTCATGTTGACCGCCGCAGGCTACGCCAAGGTCGCCGGCGCCGGGACCGACGAGCGCTTCGACGCCTATCTGCCCAAGCCGATCGACCAGGCCCGGCTGATCGCCACGGCGGCGGCGCTCTGGACGACGCCGGAGGCTCCGGTCGGCGACGCTGCGTCGGCGCGCGAAGCGCTCGAAGACGAGCCATCGCCGCTCGACGGGGCGCACGAGGAGACATGCGAAGAAGCGGGTGAAGAAACATCCCGAGGAGCGCGCGCGGGCAAAATCCTCGTCGTCGAGGATGCGCGGGTGAACCAAGTGTTCGTCTGCGAGGTGCTCAGGAAGGCGGGCTGGCGATACGAGATCGCCTCGAACGGCGAGGAGGCGATCGCGGCGATCAAGCAGACCAGCTTCGACATGGTGCTGCTCGACTGCCAGATGCCGGTGATGGACGGTTACGAGGCCGTGCGCTGCATCCGCGGACTTGAAATCGAGGGCGTGCTGCCCGGCCGCCTGCCGATCGTCGCCCTGACCGCGAACGCAGTGAAAGGCGACCGCGAGCGCTGCCTTGAAGCGGGCATGGACGACTATCTGTCCAAACCCGTGCGTCGGCGTGAGCTGATCGCCAAGGTCGCCTCCACCCTTGCGCAAGCCGGCGTCCAGCCGGAAGGCGACAGACGCGCGGCGCCGCCGACGACGCCGGACGTTGAGGCGGCGCCGGACGCTGATGTGCAGGCCGAAACGGACACTGACGACCGTCCCGCAGACGCGATCGAACCCGCGTGCGACGCAAAGCCGACCGCCGATGAGGACGCCTGCGTCGAGACCTCGGAACAAGCCGCCAACCTCGCCCCGAAAGCCGCAGAGCCGCCCGCGCCGCCGTCAATGAGGAAAGCCGATCCCGCCCCGGCGACGCAAAACGACGATCAGGCCGCCGATCTCCTCGACGCAATCGCAATCGCGCGCTCGCATGAGATCCTCGGCGACAAGCACGCAATCATGCTCGAATGCTACTTCGAGGATGCGGCGCACTACCTCAGGGCGATGCGCGAGGCGCTCGGCGCGGGCGAGCTCGCCGCCTTCGTGCGCGCCGCTCACTCCTTCAAGTCGATCAGTCGACAGATGGGCGCCGCGGCCGCGTCGGCTCAGGCAAAGGATCTCGAAGCAGCCGGCCGCGCAGCCGAAGTCGGCGAGGCCGCCGCGGACTCTCCGCTCGCGGCCGGCGTCGAAGCCCTCCACGCCACGCTCGCGCGCACCGAAGAAGCCTTTTCGGTTCGGGTTGAGACGGCGCCGAAGCGCGTCTCTTCTAGCTAGGCGTCACGGAGCAACTCGGCGGGTCTGACGCGGGCGGCGCGGGCGACTTCGCCGGCGACCGCCGCCCAGGCGATGATCAGCGTGATCGCCATTGCGATGAGGAACGGCGCGGCCGTCAGGTCGATGCGGTTGGGGAAGCGGTCGAGCCAAGCGCTGGCGGCGAACCAGGCGAGCGGCCAGGCGACGAGGTTGGCCAGCAGGATCGGCTTGGCGAAATCCCACATCAGCAGCCGCGCCACCCGCCCCGTCGAGGCGCCGAGCACCTTGCGCACAGCGTTCTCATGCGCGCGCCGGGCGGCGACGAACGAAGCGAGCGCGAACAATCCGAGGCAGGCGACCGTCAGCGAAAGCCCGGCGAACCACGCCAGCAAGCTCGACAGCCGCGCGTCTTCCGCGTTGGCCGCGGCCAGGCGGTCCTCGACGAACTCGTAGCGCATCTGCGCGTCGGGATAGATCTCCGACCAGACCCGCCGGGCGTCCTCGAGCGCGGACGGCTCGGCGCCCGGGCGCACGCGCGCGGTGATCTCGAAGAACGCCGGCGTGCGGCCGGCGTCGTCGGGCAGTGCGTACACGGTCGGCCGCTGCTGCTTGCGCCCGAGGCGAAAGTGCATATCGGGAACGACGCCGGCGACCTCGAACTCGACCCGTCCGGGCGGCAGCGGGAAATACAGCGCCTGGCCGAGCGCCTCCTCGATGGAGCCGAAGCCGTAGGCCGCCACGGCCGATTGCGACAGCACGACCGAAGAGCGCACCACAGGCTGATCGGGGTCCGGCAGGCGCCAGTGGTCGGCCGCACGCTCCTCCGACAGAAGCCGGCCGGCCAGCGGTTGGATCTCATAGACCTCGAAGAAGCGTCCGTCGCCCACGGGCAGGCCAAGCACGTCGCCGATCGGGGCGCCGCCGTCCGCCGAGCGCGAGAACGGAGGCGCGTAAAGCTCATAGCCAACCAGCGGCGCAGGGCCGCGGGCGGCGGCGGCGAGCACGCTTGGGCTGCGCGCCAGTTCGTCGCGGAAGACCAGATCGGCGTCGTTCTGCGCCTGGCCCGGACTGAGGGCGATGACCATCAGACCGGCCGGATCGAACCCGAGATCGAGGGTCCGCAGGTGCCTGACCTGCGCATAGGCCACGACGGCGGCGATCAGCAGCGCCGCGGTCAGGCCGAACTGCACGCTGACGATCGCCATGCGCACCGCGCCGGCCGTTCCTTCCCCGCCCGGCGTTCGGCGAAACATCTCGATCGGCTTGCGCGAGGCCAGCACAAGCGCGGGATAGGCGCCGGCCGCAACGCTGACGGCGGCGAGCAGACCAAGCGCGACCGCCGCGTAGCCGGGCGTCAACGCGTCGCCGAGCGCCAGCGGCCTGTCGATGAGGTTGGCGAACACCGGCAGCGCCAACGCCGCCGCGCCGAGCGCGAGGACGAACGCCAGCCCCGTCACCGCCAACGCCTCGCCGAAAAACTGCAGCGCCAGACCGCTGGTCCGTCCGCCGACGATCTTACGCAAGCCGACCTCCTTGACGCGCAGGAGCGAGCGGGCGGTCGCCAGATTGACATAGCTGAAGCAGGCGATGAAGACCAAGAAGGCGGCCGTCGCCGAAAGCGCAAGGATGGCGACGACCCGTCGATCGCTGAAGGCGCCGTCCGCGTCCTCGGCGAGATGAATCCGCTGCAACGGCCGCAGGCTCAAATGCACTTCCGAGCCGTCCGCCGCCTCGGGCCGGCGGCGTTCGACAAGACTGGGCAGCTGCGCGGAGAGCGCCTCGGCCGACAACCCGTCACCGAGACGGACGAACACCTCGCCCTGCCAGTCGTTCCAGTTCGCCGACATGTCTCCCGTCGGCCCGAACGCCGAGGCGGCGACCGAGGCGAGGATGTCGAAGTCGAACCGCGTGTTCGGCGCCGGGTCTTCCAGGATGGCGGCGACGCGCAGATCGAACTGATCGGCGACGCGGAGAGTCTCGCCGATCGGTGCGGGCTCGCCGAACAGCCGCAGCGCCATGGCGCGCGTCAGCACGATCGCGTCGGGCGCGGCGAGCGCGGCGGAGAGATCGCCGGCGACGACCTTGAAGTCCAAGACGTCGAGGAGGTTCTCGTCGGCGATCTTGAAGGCGCTCTGGATGCGCACGTCGTCGCTTTCGAAGACCGTCGCCGCGGGGATCAGACGCGTTGCGGCGAGTCGGCCGTCGAACTCCTCGACGAGCAACTCCGGCAGCGGATAGGCCGCGGCCGCATTGTGGAACGCCGGCAGGCCGGGCGCGGTGAACTCGGACTCCACGCGATGGACCCGCTCCGGCGCTGTGAAGAAATCCTCGTAGCTAAGCTCGTGCTTGACGAAGAGCGCGATCAGGAGGCTCGCCGCGAGCGCCACGGCCAGGCCGACGACATTGACTGCGGCGTGCCAGGGATCGCGCTGAAGCGCGCGGAGGGCTGAGAGCAGATAGTTGCCGATCATTGGTCCCTCCCCCAATCTTAGGCGTGCCGCAGCACCTCCGCCGGCCTCACGCTCGCGGCCTTCGACACCTCTCCGATCACCGCCGCCCAGGCGATCGCCAGAGTGATCGCCATCGAGATGAGGAACGGTGCAGGCGTCAGCTCGATGCGGTTGGCGAACGGCTGGAGATACGCTTGCGCGGCGAGGTAACCGAGCGGCCAAGCCAGCAGGTTGGCGACCAGAACCGGTTTAGAAAAATCGATCAGCAGTAAGCGGATGAGATCCGCCGCTCTCGCGCCCAACGTCTTGCGCACGCCCATCTCGCGACGACGGCGCGCGGCAACATGCACTGCGATTCCAAGGATCCCTGTCGTAGAGATCGCCAAGGCGGCAATCGAAAGCACGACGAACGTCGCGGATATCCTGTTGAACGACGCATAAGCCGCCTCGAACAGATCGTTCAAAAATCGAGCGTCGAGAGGCGCATTGGGCGCAAGTTCGCTCCAAGCGGCGTCGATCGCCGCGAGCGCGGCCGGCACGTCGCTCGGATCGATTCGAACCGCGGGAATGCGCTGGAGCACCGCCGTCGCCGGATTGAACTGAAAGACCGTTCCGCCTGAGCCCGCTCCCAACCGCATGGCCTCGGTTTCGACCACGCCGAGCACGACAGCGGCGCGCGCCGGCGTCGGGTTCGGCTCGGCCGCGCGCGCGGGTTGGTAGATGGTTTGCCCGACCGCGGCTTCCGGCGCGGCGAACCCGAGGCTCTCCGCCATCCGCCGATCAATCACGACGAAGCCGGGGTCGCCGAGCGCGCTGGCGTTGAAAAGTGCGTCGCTTCGGTCGCGATCGGCTTCAAACGCTCGACCGGCGAGGAGATCGAGGCTGAAGGTCTCGAAGTAGTCTCGCCCGACCGTCCTCAGTTGCGCCGCGACGCCGCTCGCGCCAGCTTCCGGCGAACGGCCGACCGAGGCGGCGAGGCCCGTGTCCGACCACGGCGTTGTATCGGTGACCGTAACGGAGCGGATTTGCGGCGTGCGCAGCAGGCGCGCTTCGAGCGTGTCGAAATCAACGTCAAACCGCTGAAGATTATTGAGCACCACCACCGGATCGTCGCCTGGATCGAAGC
>JASFUX010000034.1:0-17916 GCA_050050115.1 Maricaulaceae bacterium
CTCTGATGAACGAGGAGATCGAAACCGCGCAAGCGCTCCAAGCGACCGCCGCGCCGTTCCGGGTGTTCATGCTCGAGCACGTGCGCGAGGACGACCTTGAGATGTTCCTCGATCTCGCCGATGCGCCTCTGCCCGAGACAGCCGACGAGATTCAGCTGCGCGTGCTCGCCCCGGCGTTCATGGTCTCCGAGCTTAGGCGCGCCTTCGAGATCGGCTTCTTGTTGTTCATCCCGTTCCTGGTGATCGACCTGATCGTCGCCTCGATCTTGATGTCGATGGGGATGATGATGCTGCCCCCGATCGTGATCTCGCTGCCGTTCAAGCTGATCTTCTTCGTCCTGGTGGACGGCTGGCGGCTGGTGGCGGGCAGTCTGGTGGAGAGCTTCCTGGCCGGACCGCCAACCTGACCGCCGCCAACTTGATCCAAGATTCATGCTGCACGCGCGAAAACGCGCACGAATATTGTGCTGCACCCGCGAAAACCGGTTGATTTTTCCTTTTACCGGCGCGGCGGCTCTGTATAGTCGCCTCCCGGCGCCGGGGTTGTCGGCGCAAACAGATAATAATTCGCGCCGGGGGGAGCCTTCATGACTTCGCAGAGACTTCGCGCGCCGCTGGCGCTTGCCGGCGCGACCGTCGCCGCAGTTTTCGCCGTCGTGGCCGCGCCGCAGGCGGCGATGGCGCAGGACGCTTTGAACAGCGGCGACACGGCCTGGATCCTGACCTCCACCGCGCTCGTGCTGTTCATGACCCTGCCCGGCTTGGCCCTGTTCTACGGCGGTCTGGTCGCGGCGCGGAACATCATCTCGGTGCTCACCCAGTGCTTTGCGATCGCCTGCCTGATGTCGCTGATCTGGCTGGCCGTGGGCTATTCGATCGCGTTCTCGGACGGCGGCGGCGTCAACGCGGTCGTCGGCGGCCTGTCGAAGGCCTTCACCGCCGGGATCGACGCGGACACGCTTCAAGGCTCGATCCCCGAGCATCTGTTCTTCATGTTCCAGATGACCTTCGCGATCATCACCCCGGCGCTGATCGTCGGCGCCTATGTCGAGCGCGCCAAGTTCGCCGCGGTGCTGCTGTTCAGCGCCGTCTGGCTGATCCTGGTCTATGCGCCGGTCACCCACTGGGTGTGGGGCGGCGGCTGGCTCAATCAAAGGGGCGTCGCGGACTTCGCCGGCGGCCTCGTCGTGCACGCGACCGCAGGGACCTCGGCGTTGGCGTTCGTGATGGTGCTCGGTCCGCGCAAGGACTTTCCCAAGGATCTGCATCCCCCGCACAATCCCGGTCTGGTGATGATCGGCGCGGCGATGCTGTGGGTCGGCTGGTTCGGCTTCAACGCTGGCAGCGCGCTCGCCGCGGACGGCTCGGCGGCCCGGGCGATGGCCGTCACCCATATCTCGGCGGCGACCGCGTCGCTGGTCTGGATGGGCGTCGAGTGGGCGAAGTTCGGCAAGCCCAGCCTCGTCGGCCTCGTCACCGGCACCATCGCGGGCCTGGCGACGATCACCCCGGCGGCCGGCTCGGTCGGCCCGGTCGGCGCGCTGATCATCGGCGCGGCCGCGGGGCTCGCCTGCTTCTACGCCGTCCAGGCGGTGAAGAACCAGTTCAAGATCGACGACTCTCTCGACGTCTTCGCCGTGCACGGCGTGGGCGGGATCCTCGGCACGCTGCTGATCCCCTTCCTCGCCGCGCTCGGCCCCGGCGCGCCCGGCCTCGGCGCGGGCATGACCTTCGGCTCGCAGCTGATCATCCAGGTGTTGGGCGTGGTGACGGTCGTGGGATGGTCGCTCGCCGCGTCGTTCGCCATTCTCTATCTGATCAAGATGGTCATGCCGCTGCGGGTCGACGCGGATCAGGAGACAGAAGGCCTCGACATCGGCACCCACGGCGAGCGCGGCTACAGCCTGTAGACGCGCCTACGGAAATCTTTGCGAAAGGGCGGAAAGATGAAGCTCATCATGGCGATCGTGAAGCCGCACAAGCTCGATGACGTGCGCGAGGCCTTGGGCGCGCTCGACGTGCAGGGCATGACCGTGACCGAGGTCAAGGGCTACGGCCGTCAGCGCGGCCATTCGGAGGTCTACCGCGGCGCCGAGTACGCGGTGAACTTCGTGCCGAAGATCAAGATCGAAGCGGTGGTCTCCGACGAGGTGGTCGAATCCGCCGTCGAGGCGATCGCCAAGGCGGCCCAGACAGGCAAGATCGGCGACGGCAAGATCTTCGTCTTCGACGCCGAGAGCGCGATGCGCATCCGGACCGGCGAAACCGGCGGAGACGCGATCTAGCGCGCCGTTCGACCCAATTGTCCGCAAAGTTCTCCGGCTGCGGCAACACATCGTAAACGACGCCGCCGCGGGACCTATCGACGCCGGCCGAACCACGGCGTAATAAGCGGCGGTCGGTCGCGGGAGACGTCGTTTTCACCTCTTCCTCGAACGCAGCGCGAGAGGGGGAGAGCTTGGAAATCGAACAGATCGAAGCTGACTATCTGGTGATCGGCGCAGGCGCGTCGGCGATGGCCTTCGTCGACGCGATGTTGGCCGAAAGCGACGCGACCTTCGTCATGGTCGATCGCCGCCATGCGCCCGGCGGACACTGGAACGACGCTTATCCGTTCGTGCGCCTGCACCAGCCCTCGTCCTACTACGGCGTCGCCTCCAAGCCGCTCGGCCGCGACCGGATCGAGGAAGACGGCTTCAACAAGGGCTTTCGCGAGCTGGCGACCGGCACGGAAGTGACGAACTACTTCCACAAGCTGATGACCGACGTGTTCCTGCCCTCGGGACGCGTGCAGTTCTTCCCCTTGAGCGATGCGAGCGCCGATGCAAACGGGAGCGGCGAGATCACCTCCCTGCTCTCGGGCGAGCGCCGCCGGGTGAAGATCAACAAAAAGCTGGTCGACGCCACGCTTCTGAACACCAATATTCCGCTGACGCACAAGCGCCAGTTCGCGGTGGCCGACGATGTCGTCTGCGTTCCGCCCAACGACCTGCCGCGGCGCGCGCCGAGCCATGCGCACTTCGCCGTGCTCGGCGCCGGCAAGACCGCGATCGACGCCGTCTGCTGGCTGCTCGAGAACGGCGCCGCGCCCGAGAGCATTTCCTGGGTGCTGCCGCGCGATCCGTGGCTGATCAACCGGATGCAGAGCCAGCCCGGGCTCGAGTTCTTCGAACGCGCCGTCGGCGGCGTCGCGACCCAGGTCGAGATCGCAGCGACGGCGAAGACGATCGACGATCTCTGTGAGCGGATGAACGCCGAAAAGCTCTGGCTGCGCCTCAGCGACGACGTCTGGCCGACGATGATCCACGGCGCGACCATCACCGAGCTTGAGCTTGAGCAGCTAAAGCGCGTGCCCAACACGATCCGCAAGGGCCGGGTCAAGGCGCTCGAACCAGGACGCATCGTCCTTGACGAGGGCGAGGCGTGGGTTCCGGCGAACGCCCTGTTCGTCGACTGCACGGCGCGCGCGCTCGCTTCGATCGCGAACGGGGCGACGCCGATCTTCGGATCTGAGAAGATTTCCCTGCAGATGGTCCGCCAGTATCAGCCGACCTTCTCCGCCGCGCTCATCGGTCATATCGAGGCGCGCATCGACGACGAGGCCCACAAGCGGCGGCTGACCCAGGTCGCGCCGATGACCGACACCGTCGAAGACTGGGTCAAGATGCAGGTCATCTCGATGACCAATCAGTACATGTGGTCGCACGACGAGGCGGTGATCGAATGGATCGTCGGATGCCGGCTTGATCCGTTCCTCAAGACCATGCGCACGGTGACCGAGGACGACCAGGTGAAGTTCGAGATCATGCGTCGCATGCGGGAGAATGCGCCCCTCGCCGCGCAGAACCTCCAGCGCCTCGCCCAGCAGGCCGACGGCGCCGCCGCTCTGGCGCAGCCGGCGTAGGCGCGGACGGCGGTCTCAAGCGACTTATGTTCTTGTAATGTTCTTATCGCGGCGCTATAGAACGCCGCATGAACATCCTGCCGTCTCATCTCCAGCCGCGCGGGCGCGGCGCGGTGTCGAACGCTTCGGGCCGCTATGAGCGCGAGGCGCGCGAGCGGTTCGACGACGGCTGGGGCGCGCATGACGAGGCCGTCGGCCAGGTCGAGACCGAACTCAAGCCGATCGCGTCGCGCACGGCGTTTTCCTACACCCGCTCGCCCGACCTGCCGTTCGATCGCACGATCAACCCCTACAAGGGCTGCGAGCACGGCTGTTTCTACTGCTACGCACGACCGAACCACGCCTATCTGGGCCTCTCCTCCGGGCTCGATTTCGAGACCAAGATCTTCTTCAAACCCGACCTCGTCCGTCTGCTGATCAAAGAGATGGACAATCCGCGCTACAGGCCCGGCGCACCGATGGTCGGCGGCGACACCGACGCCTATCAGCCGGCCGAGCGATCTTTGCGGCTCACCCGCGGCGCGCTGGAGACGTTGTGGGCCTACCGCAACCCCGCCTGCATCGTGACCAAGTCGGCGCTCGTGCAGCGCGATGTCGACATCCTCGCGCCGATGGCTCGGCTCGGGTTGGTCAAGGTTGCAATCTCGATCACCACGCTCGACCGCAAGCTCGCCCGCGCGATGGAGCCGCGCGCGGCGACGCCCGGCCGCCGGCTCGAGACGGTCGCTGCTCTGAGCGCGGCGGGCGTGCCGGTCGCGGTGATGGCCGCGCCGCTGATCCCGGCGATCAACGACCATGAGCTTGAAGCGATCCTGAAGGCCGCCGCCGAGGCGGGAGCACGCGAGGCGAGCTATGTGCTGCTCCGCCTGCCGCACGAGCTGAAGACGCTGGCGCGCGAATGGCTGGCCGAACGGCGGCCCGACGCGGCCAAGCGGACGATGTCGCTGCTCCGCCAGTCGCACGGCGGCAAGGACTACGTTTCCGACTGGAGCGTGCGTGGAACCGGGACCGGTCCTTATGCGGAGTCCATCGCCATGCGCTTTCAGGCAGCGGCGAAGCGCGCCGGGCTCAACCGCGCGCGCCTGAAGCTGCGCACCGACCTGTTCCGCCGTCCCGACCGATCGGGCCAGCTGGCGCTGTTCGACGGCGAGGAGGCGTCATGACGGCGCCGGAGATCGAGATGCCCGATCTGGGCAGGGACGTCTGGGCGCGCCGGCCGCGCCCGACGCCTCGTCCTAAACGAACCGCCGAGCCGGAGATCGAAATGCGCGGCCTCAAGCTCCTGCGACATCGCCGTCCCGACGCGCTCGCCGTGGCGATCATCGCCGCGGGCCTTGCGCTGATGGCGGCGGCGCTTGTGGTGCTGGCGGCCGGGGGCGCGCGACGCGGACCGGACGAAAGCGAAGCCGGCGTCGAGGAAACGGCAATCGTCGTCGAGGTCGCGCGCCGATGAAACTCTTCTGACCTCCGACGCGCCAGCTCTCTTGAGAATTCGCGTCGTCCCGGCTGTCCACAGCCGATTGACCTCCCGCGGCTTACCGACCAAGGGAACTCGGTCACCTTGGCCGCATGCCAGACTGGTCGATCGAAATCGAAGAAGGCGGAACCGTCGCGGGCGTAGACGAAGCGGGCCGCGGGCCCGCCGCCGGTCCCGTCGTCGCCGCAGCGGTGGTGCTTCATCCGGACCTGCGCAGCGCCCCGCCGGCCGAGCTGGCGCGACTGGACGACTCCAAGAAGCTGACCGCCGCGGCGCGCGAACGCCTCTTCGCCGCCCTGCAGGCGCTCGCAGCAGAAGGCCGGGCACGGATCGGCGTCGGCCTGAGCGAACCCGAAGAAATCGACCGAGCGAACATCTTGGGCGCGACGATGATCGCCATGGCCCGCGCCGTCGCCGACCTCGGCGCGCCGCCCGAGACGGCGCTCGTCGACGGCAACGCCGCGCCCAAACTCGCCTGCCGGGTGCGCACCGTCATTGGCGGCGATGGGGTTTCGCTCTCGATCGCCGCGGCGTCGATCATCGCCAAGGTCGCTCGCGACCGGCTGATGACCCTCGCCCACCACCGCTGGCCGGTCTACGGCTTCGATCGCCACGCCGGCTATCCGACCCAAGCACACCGGACCGCGCTTTTGACCTACGGCCCCTGCCCGATCCACCGGCGCAGCTGGGCGCCGGTTCGCGAAGCGATGCACGACAAGGCTCTCGCCGCTGTGACGTGACACCCTGCGCCCGCCCGACTAGGGTTTTCGCCGAAGAGCCGGCAGTGCGGCCGATCGGGGAGACCGTCATGCAGATTGCGCGCGCAACTGGGAAACTCAGAACCCGAAGCATCGCGGTCCTCGCCGCGTCCGCGTTCGTCATGTCGAACGCGCCCGCTCAGGCGCAAGACTTCGACGACGTGGAGATTATCACCCACGAACTCGCGCCCGGGCTCTATTACCTTGAAGGCCGGGGCGGAAACATCGGCGTCTCCGTCGGCGAGGACGGCGTATTTCTGGTCGACGACCAGTTCGCTCCGCTCACAGACAAAATCGTCAACGCGATCGCTGAGCTCACCGATCAGCCCGTGCGGTTCATCCTGAACACGCACCACCACGGCGATCATGTCGGCGGGAACGCCAACTTCGGCGCGACCGGCGCGACGATCGTCGCGCACGAGAACGCGCGCCCGCGCATCATGGCGAACTTCGGCGACGACCCGGTTCCGCCCGAGGCCGTGCCCGTGCTCACCTTCTCCGAGGACGTCACCTTCCACTACAACGGCGAGGAGATCCGGGTGTCCTACGTCGGCCCCGCGCACACCGACGGCGACGCTTTCGTTCATTTCGTCAACGCCGACGTGATCCACACCGGCGACGTTTTCCGCACGACGAGCTATCCGGCCGCGGACGCGAACGGCGGGGGCGATTTCTTCGGCATCCTCGACGCCTATGCACGGCTTCAGTCGATGATGGGCCCCGAGACGCGACTGCTGCCCGGTCACGGCGAGGTCTCAGGCGCCGAGGCTCTGACCGAGCAGCTCGCCATGATCGAAACCATCCGCGAGCGGGTCGCGGCGGCGAAGGCCAACGGCGCCTCGCTCGAAGAGACTTTGGCGATGGACCTCTCGGCCGATTACGACGACGCCTGGAGCGCGGGCCGCTGGAACGGCGAATACGTGGTGCGGACGCTCTACGAGGCCGCCGAATAGCGCGAGGCGCGCGGCGGATCGCCCGCCGCTCGACTTCCGCCCTCAAATCGCCCTCCAAATCACGGCCCGCTGCGCTTCGGCTTGCGCGCTGCGATTCTGCGTTAACATGTTCGCAAGCCGGATCGACGCGAGGTGCGCGCCGATCGATGCTCGAGGAGAGGCGCGAAACGCCGCGATGGCCAGCACTGGTAGCGACATATGACCGCCGCGAAAGTCTCTTCGAACGGGCGCGCTCCGACGTCGCCGGCGGCGTCGTCGGGCCATGACCGGATCATCGAGGGCGACTGCGTCGAGGCGATGAACGCGCTGCCGGAGGCCTGCGCGGACCTGATCTTCGCCGACCCGCCCTACAATCTTCAGCTCGGCGGCGAGCTGACCCGGCCGGACCAGAGCCGCGTCGACGCGGTGACCGAGAGCTGGGATCATTTCGACGCGTTCGAGGACTACGACCTCTTCACCCACGACTGGCTGAGCGCGGCGCGCCGTGTGCTGAAAGACACCGGGTCGATCTGGGTGATCGGCAGCTATCACAACATCTACCGCGTCGGCGGCATGCTCCAGGATCACGGCTTCTGGATCCTCAACGACGTGATCTGGCGCAAGTCCAACCCGATGCCGAACTTCAAAGGCACGCGCTTCACCAATGCGCACGAGACGCTGATCTGGGCGACCAAGCACAAGGACCAAAAGAGCTACACCTTCAACTACCACGCCATGAAGTCCTTGAACGAAGGCGTGCAGATGCGCTCGGACTGGACCTTGCCGATCTGTTCGGGGGCGGAGCGTTTGAAGAACGAGGCCGGCGAGAAAGCGCATCCGACGCAAAAGCCCGAGGCGCTGCTCCATCGCGTCCTCCTCGCCTCGACCGATCCGGGTCAGGTCGTGCTCGACCCGTTCTTCGGCGTGGGCACGACGGGCGCGGTCGCTAAGCGGCTCGGCCGGCGCTTCATCGGCATCGAGAAGGACCCCGGCTACGTCAAGATCGCGCGCCAACGCATCGCCGCGATCGAAGCGGCCCAGGTGGGCGAGCTGGAAGTCACCCGCTCGAACCGCGGCGAGCCGCGCATTCCGTTCGGCACGCTGGTCGAGCGGGGATTGCTCTCTCCCGGCGACTCCCTCGTTTCGCCCGACGGCAAGCACGTCGCACGGGTGCGCGCGGACGGGTCGATCGCCACGGGCTCGACCGCCGGCTCGATCCACCAGGTCGGCGCTGCGGTGATGCGCGCCGAGGCCTGCAACGGCTGGACGTTCTGGCGCTTCAAGACCGACAAGGGCCTCGTCCCCATCGACATCCTGCGCCAGAAGATCCGCGCCGAGATGGCCGAGGAAGCGAAGAGCGGCTGAGCGCTACTCGTTCGAGGCGTGCAGGCGCTCGTCCATGATGGCCGTGCACTGATCGCCGAGGTCGTTGAGCGCGAGCCAGCGCTGCATATCGCCGTCGTAGCTCTCAAGCAGGCTGTCGAGCCGCGCGCCCGCCTCGTCGTACGCAGGCTCGGCGTCCGCGATGTTGGTGAACATGCCGAGGAACACCTGCTCCCAATAGGCGCCGGTCTCTTCAAGCGCGCCGATGACGGCTTGGCCGTCCGCGGTCTCCGGATCGAAACCCACGGCCTCGGGCTGCTCGCGCACGACGCCGTAGACGAACTCGACCGCGCGATAGCAAGTCGCCGCAACCTCTCCTTCGGTCTCGACGAAAGTTGGCTGTGCGCTCGTCACCGCCGCTTCTTCGACAACCGGCGACTGCGCCGCAGCCGGCGCGGAAACCGTCGCCGCAAACGCGAACACACATGCAATATATGAAGATCGTCCCATGTCCCGCTCCATCCCTATCAGCGGGCCCCCAGAGGCTCGACCCTACGCGGCGAGGCTCCCGCGCCGCAACCGGCGGCGCGCTCAGGACGCGCCCGCCGCGCGAGTTATCCCCACCGCGAGCGCCTTGCGCATGACGCTCGGCAGCGCCTCGTCCTCGAGCGCCGCGACGGAGGCCCACCAGCCGTCCGCCGGGGCGAACCGCACAGGCGCGACCGCGCGCCAGACCTCGAGCTCGAGCGCGAAATGGGTGAAGACGTGCGCCGCCGCGCCGGCCCGCGCCCAGTCCGCCTCGGCCGGCGCGTGGGCGAGCGCCTCGGCGCGGCTCCAGCGCTTGGCGCGCCAAGGCGTGCCGGGCGTCTCGGCCATGCCGCCGAGCAGGCCTTTCTCCGGGCGACGGCGCAGCAGCACATGCTCGCCGCGCATCAGAACGAAGGCGACGCCGCGCCGGGTCGGACGGGCGGCCTTCTTCTCGCGCTTGGGATAGGCCGTCGGATCGCCCGCCGCATGCGCGGCGCAACCTACGCGCCAGGGACAGGCGGGGCAGTCGGGGCTTTTCGGCGCGCACACAGTCGCGCCGAGGTCCATCAGCGCCTGGACGTAGTCGCCCGGCCGATCGGGGTCGACCAACGGCGCAGCCAGAGCCGCCAGCTCGGGCTTGGCGCTCGGCAGGGGCGCGTCGACGGCGAAGCTGCGCGCCATCACCCGCTCGACGTTGCCGTCGACGACGTTCGCCGGCCGGTCGAAACACATGGCTGTGATCGCCGCGGCCGTATAGGGGCCGATCCCCGGCAGCGCCAAAAGCCCGGCCTCGTCGTCCGGAAACGCCCCGCCGCGGGCGGCGACCACCTTGGCGCAGGCGTGCAGATTGCGCGCCCGGGCGTAGTAACCAAGCCCGGCCCAGAGCCGCAGCACCTCGTCGAGATCGGCCGCCGCGAGATCCTCAACCTTCGGAAATCGCTGGAGAAATTTCGCGTAGTAAGGCTGGACGGCGGCGACCGTGGTCTGCTGCAACATGATCTCGGACAGCCAGACGCGGTAAGGATCGGCCCGCGCGCCCTTGGCGCGGTCCTCCGGGCGCACGCGCCAGGGCAGCGAACGGCCGTGCGCATCGTACCAATCAAGCAGCGCCCGGCGGCGCCGGCTGGCGCTCATTGCCGCCAATTCACCGCCCCGCTGCTGGACCCGAGGCTCAAACCGAGCGATGTTCGCCCCGCGATGAAACGTTTCACACGCCAGCCCCGAAAGCCCGCGCCATACGTGCCGCGCGGACGGGCCGCGATCGCGCCGCCGCCGCCGGCCGCCCGCGCGACAGCCGGCGTGCTTTCGCGGTTCTCCAAGCAGTTCGGCTCGGGCGTCGGAGAGCTCGCGGCGCGCTGGCCGGAGATCGTCGGAGAGAAGACCGCGCGGCTGTGCACGCCGATCAAGCTCACCGGACGCAACGGCGAGGGCGCGCTGCATCTCGCCGCGCGCGGCCCCGGCGCGCTGCTGGTCGAGGCCGAATCCGCCTCGATCCTCGAGCGGGTGAACACGTACGCCGGCCGCACCGTCGCCAAGCGGATCGCCATCACCCGCGCGCCCGCGGCCGCGCCCGCCTCATCGACACCGGCGCGCAAGAAGCTGACCGCGACGGCCGAGCCCAAGCGGTTCAATCTGTCGCCCACCCAGAAGCTTGCGCTCGAAGCCGAGCTCAAGGACATCGACGACCCGCGCCTGCGCGCAGCCCTCTTCAAGCTCGGAACCGCGGCGCGCGCCGACGCGGCCCGGCGCTCGTAACATTCGCCCACGAACAAAGACCGGTTGAGATCATGACCAGATCCGCTTTCGCAGTGTTTTCCCTCGCCCGCCGCGGCGCACAGCGCCGCAGATTCAAAGTGGGGCGCGGAGCCTGGTTCCACGCCCGCGGCGCGCTCAAGCGCGTCGCCGCGCTCGCAGGCGCCTTGGCCGCCGTCGGCTTGATCGCAGCGTGCGACGGCGCGGCGACGGGCGGCTCGGGCGGCGAAGCGACGAGCGAGGACATGGTGCTCGGCGATCCCAATGCGCCGGTCACCATCATCGAATACGCCTCGATCACGTGTCCGCACTGCAAAGCCTTCCATGACGACGTGCTGCCCGAGCTGCAGTCTCGCTACATCGACACCGGGCAGGTCAAGCTGGTGTTCCGCGAGCTGCCGACGTCGCCTGAGTCCCTCGCCGTCGCGGGCATGCTGATGGCCCGCTGCGCCGGTGACGACAAGTATTTCGACGTGATCGACGTCCTGTTCGAGCGCCAGGTCCCGCTGGTGATGGCCTGGCAGCAGCGCGACGGCACGGTGCTCGACGAGCTGCTGCGCATCGCCGGACCGGCCGGCCTTTCGGCTGAAGAGTTCGACGCCTGCATTCGCGACGAGGATGCGATCGACGCGATGCGCGCCCGCGGCGAGGAAGGCATGGAAAGATGGAACGTCACGGGCACGCCGGCGTTCATCATCGACGGCGAGCTGATGACCGTCGCCCCGACGATCGAAGCGTTCGAGGAGCGGATCGAACCGCTGCTTGGAGAATCATAGGAAAGCCCGCCAGCTCGCGGGACAGGCGGCTCGAACGCTTGACCCGCAGCAGCGACGCGGCGCTTGGATGACGCCCATGCCTCATCTTCTTCGCACCGTTCTGAGCCGCCGCGCCGTTGCAGGCGCCGCTGCGGCCTTGGGCGCGATCGGCCTCGCCGCCTGCGGCGAGGCGAACGGCGCGTCGAATGAAGCGGGCGAGGCGACAAGCGCGGACAATGTCCTCGGCGACCCCGACGCGCCGATCACCATCATCGAGTACGCCTCGACCACGTGCCCGCACTGCAAGGCGTTCCACGACGACGTCTTTCCCGAGCTGAAAGCGCGCTATATCGACACCGGACAGGTCAAGCTGGTGTTCCGCGAAATGCCGACCTCGCCCGGCCCGCTCTCAGCAGCCGGCATGATGACCGCCCACTGCGCGGGACCGGATCAGTACTTCGACGTGCTCGACGCGCTGTTCGATCGGCAGGTCCCGCTGGTTCAGGCCTACATGTCCGGCGGCGACGGCGCGCGCGAGGGCCTCCTTGAGATCGCCCAGGCCGCGGGGCTGAGCGAGGCGGAGTTCGAAGCCTGCATCCGCGACGAGGCGGGCATCGAGCGCATCCAGGCCGCGGCCGACAGCGGCCGCGATTTCGGCGTCAACACCACGCCGTCGTTCATCATCGACGGCGAGCTGCTGCACTACACCGGCTATCCGACGATCGACGACTTCATCCGGCGGCTCGATCCGCTGCTGGCGCAATAGCAGGGCGGGACGGATCGGGCCTTGCATTTCACCAAGCTCAAAGTCTCCGGCTTCAAGTCGTTCGTCGAGCCGATCGAGTTTCGCATCGAGCCGGGGCTGACCGGCGTCGTCGGCCCGAACGGCTGCGGCAAGTCCAACGTGATGGAGGCGCTGCGCTGGGTGATGGGCGCGACCTCGGCCAAGGCGCTGCGCGCGGGCGGCATGGACGAGGTGATCTTCGCGGGGTCAGCCAACCGGCCGGCGCGCAATCACGCCGAAGTCCAGATGATCATCGACAACACGGACCGCACGGCGCCGGCGGCGTTCAACGACGCGGACGTGCTCGAGGTGTCGCGCCGGATCACCCGCGGCGCAGGCTCGGTCTACAAGGTCAACGGCCGCGAAGCGCGCGCCCGGGACGTCCAACGCCTGTTCGCTGACGCCTCGTCCGGCGCGAACTCCCCCGCCCTCGTCCGCCAGGGCCAGATCAGCGAACTGATCGCCGCCAAGCCGGAAAACCGCCGCCGCGTACTCGAAGAAGCCGCCGGCGTCGCCGGGCTCGCCTCGCGCCGACATGAGGCGGAGCTGAAGCTCGCCAACGCGATGACCAATCTCGAGCGGCTCGACGACGTGCTCGCCGGCGCCGAACGCGAGCTCGACAACCTTCGCCGCCAATCGCGTCAGGCCAAGCGCTACCGCAAGGTCGCCGCCGAGACGCGCGCGCTTGAAGCCCTGCTCGCCCAACGCCGCTTCGATGATGCGCGGAGCCAGCTCAACTCTGTCGCCGAGGCGCTGGAGGCTGCTGAGAAGGCGGTCGAGCAATTCACCCGCGCCGCCGCCGAAGCGGCCAAGGTCGCATCCGAACGCTCGGCCGAGGTCGCTCCCGCTCGCGCCGCCGAGACCGAGGCCGCCGGCCGGCTCGCGCAGGCCAACTCGGAGCTCGACGCCGCCAACCGCGAGCTTGAGCAGATCAAGCGCGACTGTGAACGCGCCGAAGCCGACCGCGCTCGCGCCGCCGAAGAACTGACCCGCGAGGCCGAGCTGTCGAGCGACGCGGAGACGGCGCTCAAGGCGCTCGAGGTCGAGCTGACGGAGCTGCGGTCGAAAGAAGACGCGTCGTCGACGGATCACCTCAAGACGGCGCGCGACGCGGCGGAAGAAAAACTCGCGACGGCGCAGTCGCACCGCGACGCTTTGGCGGCCGCGCAGGCAGATGCTGTCGCGCAGCAGCGCGCGCTGATGGAACGGGTCAATCGCGGCGAGGCGCTGCTGACAAAGCTCCAGGAAGAGATCGCCGCTCTGCCCGAGCCGCCGGCGAGCGACGCCGATGACGGCGCGCTGACCGCCGCGCAAACGCAGGCCGAAGAGACTGCAGCCGCGCTCGAAGCCCTCGCCGCGGAGATCGCCGAGGCTGAAACCGCCGCGGACGCCGCCGCGGCGGCCGAGCGCGAAGCGGCCGAGACGTTCGCCGAAGCCGACCGCGCAGCAGCCGCGCTTGAAGCGGAGATCGCTGCGCTGGAGCGGGCCCTCGCCACCGACGCGCCGAGCGCCAATCCAGCCGCGGACGCAGTCACGGTCGAGGACGGCTACGAGCGCGCGCTCGCCGCGGCGTTGGGAGACGACCTGCTCGCCGACCTTGAAGACGACGCCTCTATGCACTGGACCGGCGCCGAGACTCCGAACCAGCTCCTGCCCGCCGGCGTTCGTCCACTGACGGATTTCGTTCAAGCGCCCGATGCGCTCGCCGCGCGGCTGTCGCAGATCGGCGTTCTCGACGACGGTGGCGACGAGGCCGCGTTCGCGCCGCCGGCGCTGAAACCCGGCCAGCGGCTTGTCAGCCGCACAGGACAAGTCTGGCGCTGGGACGGTTTCCATGTGCCCGCCGGCGCACAAACCGCCGCCGAACGGCGCATCGCAGCGCGCGCGACCTTGGACGCCGCAACGCAGAAGCTGGCGCAAAAGCGATCCGACCGCGAGAAGGCAGAGAAGACGCGCGACGCCGCAAAAGCCAAGACCGCGAACGTCACCGCCAAGCGCTACGCGTTACGCGCCAAGCGACCGCAAGCTGAGGCCAACGCGCGGGCGGCTCAGTCAAAGTTCGCAGAACTCGAGCGCGCACAGGCGCGCGCTGCGGCGGAACGGGCGTCGACGGAAGAAGCGCGCAGTCGTCTCGAAACCCGCCGACGCGAGGAAGCCGCCGCTGTCGAAGAAGCGCGCGAAGGCTTGGACACGCTCTCCCCACCGGATCCCGAGGCGCTTTCGGCCGCGGCAACGGCGCTCGACGCGGCGCGAGGCGAAGCGGCCGACGCCCGCGGCGCGCTTGAAGCCGCCGAACAGGCCGCGGCCCAGCGGCGCGCCCGTATCGAAGCCATCAGCAAAGAGATAGAGGCCTGGACGTCCCGGCGCACCTCCGCCGCCGAGCGGGTCAAGGCCCTGACCGAGCGCGCGGCCGAACTGGACGAGCTCATCAAGAAACTCCGCGCCGCGCCGGACGAACACGCCGATCGGCTTGAGACGTTGCGCGCCGCCAAGGAAGACGCCGCCGCCGAACGCGCCAAAGCCGCCGATGCGGTCGCGGTCGCCGAGACTGCGGCGCGCGAAGCTGATCAGGCGCAGCGCGAAGCCGAAGCTGCGCTCAGCGCCGCGCGGGAAGAGCGCGCCGGCAGCGAGGTGCGCAAGGTGACGGCCGAGGAGCGGCTCGCCGAAGCGAACGAACGTCTCGCTCATGCGCCCCCACCCGAAGCCGGCGTCGAGCTGGACGAGGCCATGCGCCTTGAAGAGATCGAAGAGCGGCTGGCTAAAAAGACCGCCGAGCGCGAACGCATGGGGCCGGTCAATCTGCGCGCCGATGAAGAAGCCGACGAACGCGAGAGCGAACTCACCGGCATCCGCGCCGAGCGCGAAGATCTTGAGGCTGCGGTCAACAAGCTGCGCAGCGGCGTGCGCGCGCTCGACTCTGAAGCGCGCGAGCGCCTGAAAGAGGCTTTCGAGAAGATCGACGGCCACTTCCGCGATCTGTTCCAAACCCTGTTCGGCGGCGGGGAAGCCAAGCTCGCCCTGGTCGACGGCGACGATCCGTTGACGGCGGGCCTCGACGTCTACGCCTGCCCACCCGGCAAACGCCTCGCCTCGATGGCGCTGATGTCGGGCGGCGAGCAGGCGCTGACGGCGACGGCGCTGATCTTCGCGGTGTTCCTCGCCAATCCCGCGCCGATCTGCGCGCTCGACGAGGTCGACGGCCCGCTCGACGACGCCAACGTCGGACGCTTCTGCGATCTGCTCGACGCGATGCGGAAAAAGTCGCAGACGCGCTTCGTGGTCATCACCCACAATCCGGTGACGATGTCGCGCGTCGACCGTCTCTACGGGGTGACCATGGCCGAGCGCGGCGTGTCGCAACTCGTCTCGGTCGACCTGGCGGCCGCCGAAGCGCTCGCCGCGGCGTCATGACGCAGGTCTTTAGCCTTTAAAATCAAATGGATGGATGAACCTCGCCCCGTGTTGACTTGCCCGGGGGGCGCCGGTAGCTTGCGCGCGCTCGCCCACCCGGTCGAGCGGCGCCAGCTTCATGTCCGAACCAGACAACTCCCGCCAGGATCAAGACGCCCGAAGGCTTAAAGACCTGCAGCGGCGGCTCGCCGAGCGCGAGGCGGCGCGGGGGGAGAAGAAGGACGGACAGAGCCGGCATGCGCAGATGGGCGCGCTCGGCGTCGCCATGCGCATGTCGATCGAGCTGGTGGCCGCGGTCGCGGTCGGCGGTCTCCTAGGGCTCGGTCTCGACCGGCTCTTCAAGACCGCGCCGTGGATCATGCTCGTCGGGCTGGGGTTCGGGTTCGCGGCGGGGGTGCGCAACGCGGTGCGCTCCGCCTACGCGATGCAGCCGTCGGCCAAGGAGCTTGAGGCTCTGCCGACGGTCGAGGATGACGAGGACGATTGAGGTTTCCGGCGCGCTCTGATCGGCGCGCTGATTTCAGAGGGCTGGGGCGCACGTGGCCGACAATCCGCTCGAACAGTTTCAGGTCCATCCGGTGGTCGAGCTGCCGCAGATCGGCGGCGTCGATCTGTCGATCACCAATGCGGCCGCGCACATGATGCTGGCGGTCCTGGTGATCCTGGTCGTGCTCAACATCGCGATCTCGAAGGCGAGCCTGGTGCCGGGACGGCTGCAGTCGATCGCCGAGCTGATGTACGAGTTCATCGCCGGGATGATACGCGACATCGTGGGGCCCGAGGGGATGCGGTTCTTCCCCTATGTCTTCACCCTCTTCATCTTCATCCTGACGGCGAACATGCTGGGCATGTTCTCGATCTTCTTCACCACGACCAGCCATGTGGCGGTGACGCTGTCGCTGGCGCTGTTGACCATCACCATCGTGATCATCACCGGGCTGGTGCGCCACGGCTTCGGGTTCTTCAAGCTGTTCGCGCCGTCCGGACTGCCGCTGCCGCTCTATATCCTGATCACGCCGATCGAGATCATCTCGTTCCTGGCGCGACCGATCACGCTGGCGGTGCGGCTGTTCGCCAACATGCTCGCCGGTCACGTGATGCTGAAGATCTTCGGCATCTTCGTCATTTCGCTCGGCGGTCTCGGCGGCGCGGCGGCGCTCTCGGCGCTCCTGCCCCTAGGCGCGGCGTTCGCGATCACCGGGCTCGAGTTCCTGGTGGCGTTCCTGCAGGCCTACGTGTTCGCCATTCTCACTGTCATCTACCTCAACGACGTCGTTCACATGCACCACTAGGGCGCGCGCCCTAGTCTGATCACTCGAAGGAGAACATCATGGAAGTCGAAGCAGCGAAAATGATCGGCGCGGGTCTCGCCGCTATCGCCCTGGCGGGCGCGGGCGCCGGCATCGGCATCATCTTCGGCAACTTCTTGAACGGCGCGCTCAGGAATCCGTCCGCCGCGCAAAGCCAGTTCCCGAACCTGCTGCTCGGGTTCGCGCTCACCGAAGCGACCGGCCTCTTCGGCCTGATGATCTCGTTCATCATTCTCTTCACCTAGTCGAGACGCGGCCCCGATCGATTGGTCCGGGGCGCGCCTTGAACGGAGCAAAGCGTGGCTGAAGAAGCTGGAGCCGAGCACGCCGCCGACGCCGCCCATGCGGCCGAAGCCGGCTTGCCGCAGCTCGATTTCTCGACGTGGCCGGGCCAGATCTTCTGGCTCGCGATCTCGTTCGGCGTTCTTTACTTCGTCCTCTCGCGCTCGGTCCTGCCGCGGATCGGCGGCGCGATCGAGGATAGGAAGGACAAGATCGCCGACGACCTCGACGAGGCGAACCGCCTCCAGCGCCAGGCCGAGGACGCGCAGAAGGCTTACGAGCAGTCTCTCGCCGACGCCCGGGCCAAGGCGCACGCGATCGCCGGGGAGACCCGCGACCGGGTGAACGAAGAGATCACCGCGCGCGCCGCCGACGCCGAGGAGCAATTCTCCAAGAAAGCCGAGGAAGCCGAGACGCGGATCCGCGCGGCGGCCGAGGCGGCGATGGCGAACGTCTCGAGCGTGGCGAGCGAGGTCGCGGTCGCCTTGGTCGAGAAGCTCAGCGGACGCGCGCCGGACGCGGGCGCGGTGTCCAAGGCGCTCGACGCCGCGGGCCGGAAATAGAGCGCGGGGACGCAATGCTGTTGGCTCTCACCCACCTCTTCCACATCCCGACCGGGCTCGACGACCCGACGACCTGGGTGCTGCTGGCGCTCGTGATGTTCATCGGGCTGGTGATCTACCTCAAGGTCCCCGGCATG
>JASFUX010000035.1:0-17279 GCA_050050115.1 Maricaulaceae bacterium
GGGCTATCTGCAGGGCAGCGCCGACGGCGCCGCCGGCCCGCAGACGCTCGCCGCAGCGTCCGAGTTCGCCGTCGACCGCGGCCTGCATGACGCCGCGATCAATCCGAGCTTCGTTGAATCGCTTCGCCTCGCGGCGGCGACGGGCCATCGCGCGCCCTAGAGCGCGCCTAGCGCCGCCAGCGTTTCTGACGACAGGCCGCCGGGCCATCCGAAGCTGATGATGTCCTCGGGCTTCATCTTGCCCGTCGCGAGCAGGTGCGCCGCATACGCATGAGCGGCGCGCGGGCCGCCGCGGCAGTGAATGACGCAGGCCCCGTCGCAGCGCTCGAGCGCCGCGGTCACGCGTTCGCGGATGGACGGATCGGCGCCGTCCGCACCGCCCATCGGGATCTCGACGTAGGACATGCCGCGTGCGGCGGTCTCTGCGCCCATGTCGAAGCCGATCTCGGCGTTTTCGAGCTTGGAGCGGGTGTTGATCACCAGCTTGACGCCCATGCCGGCCCAGGCATTGAGGTCCTCAAGGCTTGGCTGGCCGCCGAGGTAAACCCCGCCCTCGGGGTCGCGGGCGACGATGTTGTGCTCACCGACCGGCGCGAGCCGGGTTCCCTCGCTCATGATCCTGCTCCTCATCGACGCGGCGAGGCCACCACCCAAGAGCCGCGCGCGCAACCCTGCAATCGCCCGAAAGAGGCTCACGACGCGCCGCCCCAGACCGCTTGGGCGCGGCGAACCGTTTCTGCCGCCGCGCGCTCGGTCTCGCGCAGCGGCTCGACCGGCCAGGTCTCGATCTTTTCGGCGTCCTTGAGCTCGCGCAGACCGCCGCGTCGCGCAAGCTCGGCGTAGAGGAGGGCGAGCTTGCCGTCCTCGCCGGCCATAGGTGTCAGGTACACCGGCTTTCCGGCGCTCGCCGCCTCGGTGATCATGTTGGTGGAGTCGCGCGTCGCCAGCACCACGTCCGCCGCGCCGAGGAAGGCGGCGTAAGGGTTGGGCCCGTCCGCGTCCTCCGTCCACAGCCGGACGTGCGGCGCATGGGCGAAGGCGGCGCGCAGGCGATCGACGACGAACGCGGGCGTGCGCCGCGAGGTGGTGATCAGGAGGCTCCATCCCTCGCCGCGCGCGCTTTCGAGCGCTTCGAGCGTCGCTTCGAACGTCTCCGAGGTCAGCTTGTGGCGCCTGGAGTCCCCGCCGATCAGAACGGCTGCGCGCGGCGAGGGCAGCTCCGCCAAGTCGTACGCCGTTGCTGCGGCCGCAAGATCGTCGAGATTGATCCGGTTCGGGGATCCGAGAATGGGGAACACGTTCGGGCCCTCGAGGCGGTCATGCGTCGGCGGCACGACGAGATCGAACCGGTCGAGGCCGCCGCCGGGGTCTTGGGTCTGCACGATGAACGTCCGTTTGCCGAACGCCTCGCGCGCCGGCGCGGCGTAGCGCAGGCTCATCCGCCCGCAACCGATCCACAGATCGGGCGTCTCGTCCTCGGGCGAGGGCGTTTCGTTCGACGGGGTCTGAAGATCGGCGAGCCGCGCGCCCCGCAGCCGCGAGGCGATCACCTTGCGCTTGGAGGTCTCGCGGGGGGCGATCTTGCGCCGGATCGTCAGCGGGATCAGCCGGCCGACCGCCTCGGCGAGACCCAGAACCTGGTTCTCGATCCCGCGGCGACCGTCGCTGACCGCCCAGCAGATGCGGGCGGGCTCAGTCACGGCGATGTCGGAGTGAGAGGCGGCGGGCGTCGCCTGCGCCTACTTCCACTTGATCTTGAGGATCTCGAACGACTTTGCGCCGCCCGGGGCGACCACTTCGACCACGTCGCCTTCTTCCTTGCCGATGAGCGCGCGCGCGATCGGGGAGGTGATCGACACTTTGCCCGAGCGCACGTCGGCCTCGTCCTCGCCGACGATCTTGTAGACCGCCTCTTCCTCGGTGTCCTCGTCCAGCACGGTGACAGTCGCGCCGAATTTGACGGTGGAGCCGTTGAGCTTGCTCACGTCGATGACCTGGGCGCGCGAGAGCTTATCCTCGATCTCCACAAGGCGAGATTCGATGAAGCCTTGGCGCTCTTTCGCGGCGTGATACTCGGCGTTTTCCGAAAGGTCGCCATGACCGCGCGCCTCCGCGATCGCGGCGATCACGGCGGGGCGCTCTTCTGTCTTGAGACGCTTCAGCTCTTCATCGAGGGCCGTGTAACCCTCGAGGGTCATTGGCACTTTTTCCATTTCGGACGTCCTGATTTCAGATCCCGGTCGAGACACGCTCAAGACCAGACCTAAGAGTCTAGTTCAGCTCTAAGGCGGCCTGCAAGATGGGCCCTGGCCTTGACAATTCAAGGGCGGACCAGCCGGCGCGGCGGTGCTCAAACCGGTGGAAAAGCCTGCTTTCGTCGCGATTTGGCCGGACTGCGAGGCGATCACCGATGCGGGCGTCCAGGAACCTAGCGCGCGAGCGCGCGTTGTTCGGCGAAGCGGCGCGCAAGATGTTCTTAGGGGCGCGAAACCTCGAACGCGGAAAGCCTCCGCCTGTTCAGCTCGCCCGCACGCGGGCGAACAGCGCGTTGATCTCAGGCTGCGGGAGCTGATCCTCGGCAAAGGTGATCGTGCCTTGATCGCGCAGCTCCGCGGCGGCGCGGCGGACGAGGCCGAGCGCGCTGCGGGCGATGCTGCCGCCGAGGCTGATCCGGTGAACGCCGGCGGCGAGCCACTCGCGCGCATTGCCTTGCGCGTCGCCGAGCCCCAACACCATGTTGAGCGGTCCGTCGATCTCGCGTGCGAGCCGGGTGATCGACGGCAGGTCGGAGACGCCGGGCGTGAACAGACAATCCGCGCCTGCGGCTCGATAGGCGTTCGAGCGCCGGATCGCCGCATCGATCCCGTCTTCGGGCCATACGATCGCATCACTCCGCGCGGTCAGCACGAACGCCGAATTCGCCGCGTCGATTGCTTCGCGCGCAGCAACGATCCGCTCGACTACGAGCGTTTCGTCGTAGAGCGCGGGCTTGCCGGGGATTCGATCCTCGATGTTGCCGCCGGCGAGGCCGGCGTCGATCGCCATGCGGACGGTCTCGGCGACATCCTGGGGCCGGTCGCCGTAACCGGCTTCTAGATCGACGTTGACGGGGATCGAGACCGCCTTTGCGATGTCTGCGGCGCGCGCGAGCATCTCTTCGCGAGTGACCGCCCAGCGCGTCGCATCGCCGGCATAGTCCTGACGCCCCATCGAGAAGGCGATCCCCGCGCTGGTCGTGGCGATCGCGGCGAAGCCGGCGTCGGCGAGGATCAGCGCGCTGCCGACGTCCCAGGCGTTGGGCATGATGAAGCCCGCGTCGGCGGCGTGAAGCGCGCGGAAAGTTTCGGTCGGGGTCATGGCGGGGCCGTCTCCTGCTCAATGAATGCGCGCCATCATCCGCTGCCCTCGACATGCGTCAAATTCATAGTTTTGACCATTATGATCAGAAATGTGCATGATGTTGCGTCATGGACATCGAAGCGCTCCGCACTTTCCTCGCCATTCGGCGCACCGGCGGCTTTTCCAGCGCGGCTGAAGCCTTGGGGCGCTCGCAACCGGCGATCAGTCGCCGGATCGCCTTGCTGGAAGGGGAGCTGGGCGCGCCGCTGTTTGAGCGCGTCGCGCGCGGCGTCGTCTTGTCCCAGGCGGGGGAGTTCCTCCTGCCGCACGCCGTGCGCGCCGTCGCCGCGGTCGAGGATTGCGCGCGGGCGGCGGCCGCGCTGCGCTCGGATGCGTCAGGCCCGCTCTCCGTTGTCGCGGTCGGTACGCTTGCCGGCGCCAATCTCACCCCGATCCTGAAGCGCTTCACCGCTGCGCATCCGGACGTCGCGCTGTCGCTGCGCACGGCGACGAGCGCGGAGACGAGCGATCTCGTGCGTCAGGGCGAGGCGAGCATCGGCCTGCGCTATCACTACGACGCCGCGCCCGATTTGACGTGCGAGCAGATCGCTGAGGAGCGGCTGGCGGTGGCGTGCGGGCCCGATCATCCGCATGCGGGCGGCGCCGTGTCCTCGCTGCGCGAGTTGGCGGACGAGACCTGGCTGGCGTTTCCCGGGGCGGACGCGCCCCGCGAGCCGGCGGCGAACAATCTGTTCGCCCAGTTCCTCGTTCGCGGCGTGGCGGAGATCAACTGGACGCCGGTGGACAGCCTGACGGCGCAGAAGCGGCTCATCGAAGCCGGCTTCGGCGTCGCGCTGTTGCCCGAGAGCGCGATCGTCGAGGAACTGGCGAGCGGCGCGTTGGCGGTGATCAGCGTCGATGATCTCGACGCGGCCAATCCGGTCTGTTTGGTGACGCGCCGCGAGGGTTATCTCACCCCAGCCGCGCTCGCGCTTTGCGATCTTCTGCGGTCGGAGTCGCTCGCCGCCCCGGCGTCGTAGATGCGCGGGCGCTAGTCGTCGGCGACGGCCCCGGCGTCGTCGGTCGCATCGGCGGGCGTCGCGGCGATCATCTGGAGCATCGGCTGCGGCGGACCGAAGTTGATCGCCTCGGCGTGGCTGGTGGCTTGTTCGACGTCCATGCCTTGGTAGCTGACCAGGTAAGCGGCCCAGAGATAGCTGGCGCGCCTGGCCGAGGCGCAGTGCAGCAGCACGTCGCCGTCGGCGTCCGCAAGGATGGCGGCGAGCGCGTCAACCGCATCGGGCGTATAGGGATAATCGTCGCCGCCGAGCGGGATCGTGCTGTAGTTGAGGCCCAGCTCCGCGGCTTTGGCCTCTTCGTCGAAGGGAACGCGGCTGCTCATTTCTTGCGGCGTGCGCAGGTTGATCACGGTCGTCACGCCCTGCGCCGGCAGCGCCTCAAACGCGGCTTCGTCGGGTTGGCCCGCAATGATCACCGCGCCGGCGTCGGCGCGCACGCGATTGTAGCCTCCCGCATCGAGCGCCTCGGGGAATTGCACGGCGGACTGCGCTAGCGCCGCCGGCGAGAGCAGCAGCGCCGATGCAACGCCCAGCGTGGTGATAAGTCGCGACATTCCAAATCCTCCCGCTCGCATTCGTTAGTCCTTTCCAGGATAGCTCACAGCCATGCCCGCACGCACGTCCTGTTGGATGCCGTACTGCGGAAAGGGGTAGCGCAGGCCGTTCTTCGACAGCGCCTTCATCCCGGCGATCGCCTTGGGCAGATAGTCTGGCGGCAGCGCCATCAGCATCTCGTCGTCGAGCACGCCGCCGTAGCGCCGCTCCGCGAAGCACGGAATCGACAGGCTCGGCTGGCGCGTTGCAAGCGCCCGGCCCCAGGAGTCTGCGCAGGCGGACTCGCCGACGACGCCCCAGTCGAACCGCTTGTAGCCGGACCATTGCAGGCCGTTGATGAAGTACATCATTGCGCCGGGCGTGGCGTAGAACAGGGCGATGTCAGGATCGACGAGCCGCCCGGACGCCAGCGGACCGACGGCGAGCGCTTCGTAGCGTCCGTCCGGCACGCAGTGCATCGCCTGCTGATGTGCGCCGGCGTCATCAAGGGTCTCGTACCAGACGCCCTTCATGTGCGCGCCCGAGCGCCACTCGTCCGTCTTTGCGCCGCCGAGGCCGACCACGGCGCGGCATTGCGCGCCGACCAGGTCTTCGCTTGTCACGCCCACCGTCCAGCCGAGGCGCGACGCCTGACCGACGATCTGATCGAGCGCATGAACCGCCTGAGGTCGGCGAATGCGATCGATCGCCTCCATGTCCTCGCGGTTCTCGTAGAGCTTCATCGCGAACGGGATGGAGCGCAGCCGCAATAGCCGCTCGAGTTCGCCGACGATCTCTTTCCAGTCTGGCTTTTTCCGGGCGGCCTCGGTCATCGGCGCCTCTCCCTCCACGCGCGATGCATGTTCTCTCGGGAATTTCGGTCGTGAGCGGAGCAGTGCGCCTGCGCGCTTGGCGACCGAGGTCCGAGACTCTAGCGACTATAGGCTTTGCAGCGATCGAACGCCAAGGCTCTGCGCGTCGATCAGTTGAGCAGCGCGGACGGCGGTGCGGGCGGCGGCGAGGGTGGTGAAGCAGGGCACGCCTTGGGATAGGGCCGAGCTGCGGATCGAGGCGCTGTCTTCGAGCGACTTGCGGCCCTCTGTGGTGTTGCAGATGAAGGCGACCTTGCCGTTTTTGATCGCGTCGACGATGTGCGGGCGACCTTCGTAGACCTTGTTGATCTTCTCGACCGGCAGGCCGGTTTTGGCGATCTCGTCCGCCGTTCCGCCGGTGGCGAGCATGGAAAAACCCGCTTCGTGCAGCTCGCCGGCGAGCACGGGTAGAGCGGCCTTGTCGGCGTCTTTGACCGAGACGAAGGCGACGCCGGATGTGGGCAGATGAATCCCCGCGGCGAGTTGGGCTTTCACGTAGGCGGCTTCGAACGTCTCATCGAGGCCCATCACCTCGCCGGTCGACTTCATCTCCGGGCCGAGCACCGGGTCGACGCCGGGGAAGCGCGAGAACGGCATCACCGCTTCCTTCACAGCAACGCCGCGGCCGGTTGGGCGTGAGAGCTTGAACTCGGACACCGATGCGCCGGCCATCACCTTCGCGGCGATCGCGGCGATGGGCGCGCCAGTCGCCTTGGCGACGAACGGCGCGGTGCGCGAGGCGCGCGGGTTGACCTCGAGGACATAGATGTCGCCGCCCTTGACCGCGAACTGCACGTTCATCAGGCCGCGGACGCCAAGCTCGAGCGCCATCGCGCGGGACTGGGCTTCGATCTCAGCGACGATCTCAGGGCTCAAAGAGTGGGGCGGCAGAGCGCAGGCGGAGTCGCCCGAGTGCACGCCGGCCTCTTCGATGTGCTCCATCACCCCGGCGACGTAGACGTCCTTGGTGTCGCAGATGACGTCGACGTCGACCTCGATCGCGTCGCGCAGATAAGAGTCGAGCAGCAGCGGCGCGCCGGCGGAGACCTTCACCGCTTCGGCAATGTAGCCCTCAAGGTCCTCAGCCGAGCGCACCACCTCCATCGCCCGCCCGCCAAGCACGTTCGAGGGACGCAACACCAGCGGATAGCCGAGCGCGTTGGCCTTTTCTTTCGCCTCTTCGACCGTGCGCGCGGTCGCGTTCGCCGGCTGGCGCAGGTTCAGCTTGTTCAAAAGCGCGGTGAAACGCTCGCGATCTTCGGCCAGGTCGATTGCGTCGAACGGGGTGCCGAGGATGGGCACGCCGACCTCGTCGAGCACCTTGGCCAGCTTCAAGGGCGTCTGGCCGCCGAACTGCACGATCACGCCCAAGAACTCGCCCTTTGAAGACTCCGTCTCGATGATCTCGAGCACGTCCTCAGGCGTCAGCGGCTCGAAGTAAAGCCGGTCGGAGGTGTCATAGTCCGTCGACACCGTTTCGGGGTTGCAGTTGACCATGATCGACTCAACGCCGATGTCCGCCAGCGCGAAGGCCGCGTGGCAGCAGCAGTAGTCGAATTCGATTCCCTGGCCGATCCGGTTCGGCCCGCCGCCGAGGATCACGACCTTCTTCCGCTCAGACGGCTCGGACTCGCATTCAGCATGCGTCTGTCCGTAGGCGGGGGTTTCGTAGGTCGAGTACATGTAAGGCGTCGCCGCGCGGAACTCGGCGGCGCAGGAATCCACCCGCTTGTAGACCGGGCGCACGCCGGCCTTGGTCCGCGCCGCGCGCACGTCCGCTTCGGTCTTGCCGGTCAGCTGGGCGAGGCGCGCGTCGGAAAAACCGTCTTGCTTGAGCGCGAGCCAGCCAGCCGCGTCGTCCGGGTCCGGTAAGCCCTTTTCTTTGATCATCGCCTCGGTCGCGACGATCTCTTCGACCTGGCGCAAGAACCAGGGGTCGTAGTGGGTGATCGCAGCGATGTCCTCGACCGTGAAGCCATGCCGCATCGCCTGCGCGGTCAAGCGGAACCGGTCGGGCGTCGGTTCGCCGAGCGCGGCGCGCACGGCCAATTCGAGCGATTCCTCTTCGGCGTCGGGAATGTCGGCTTCGTCGAAGCCTGAGAGCCCGGTCTCGAGCGAGCGATAGGCCTTCTGCACCGCCTCTTTGAAGGTGCGGCCCATCGCCATGGCCTCGCCGACCGACTTCATCGACGTGGTGAGGTAGGGCGAGGAGCCGGCGAATTTTTCGAACGCGAACCGCGGGATCTTCACGACCACGTAGTCGAGCGTCGGCTCGAAGCTCGCGGGCGTCGCGCCCTGAGTAATGTCGTTGTCGAGTTCATCAAGCGAATAGCCGACCGCCAGCTTGGCCGCGACCTTGGCGATCGGAAACCCAGTGGCCTTGGACGCCAGCGCCGAGGAGCGCGACACCCGCGGGTTCATCTCGATCACCACCATGCGGCCGTCGACCGGGTTGATCGCGAACTGCACATTCGAGCCGCCGGTCTCCACCCCGATCTCGCGCAGGACCGCGATCGAAGCGTCGCGCATGCGCTGGTATTCTTTGTCCGTCAGCGTCAGCGCCGGGGCGACG
Source organism: Maricaulaceae bacterium (assembly GCA_050050115.1). Lineage (GTDB taxonomy): Bacteria > Pseudomonadota > Alphaproteobacteria > Caulobacterales > Maricaulaceae > JASFUX01. The sequence goes on from JASFUX010000035.1 coordinate 8,397, forward strand.
GTGATCGAGTCGCCGGTATGCACGCCCATCGGATCGATGTTCTCGATCGAGCAGATGATGATGCAGTTGTCGTGAAGGTCGCGGACAACCTCCATCTCGAACTCTTTCCATCCGAGAACGGACTCTTCGATCAGCACCTCGTGCACCGGGCTGACTTCGAGGCCGTATTCGACGATCGCCTTGAACTCTTCGATATTGTAGGCGACCCCGCCGCCCGCGCCGCCGAGCGTGAACGACGGCCGGATGATCGCCGGCAGGCCGACGTATTCAAGCGCGGCTTCGGCCTCGACGAAGGATTTGACCGAGCGCGAGCGCGGGCTTTCAAGGCCGATCTTGTCCATCGCCTCGCGAAAGCGCTCGCGGTTCTCCGCCTTGTCGATGACGTCGGCCTTCGCGCCGATCAGCTCGACGCCGAAGAGCTTCAAGACTCCGCGACGGTCGAGCTCGAGCGCGCAATTGAGCGCCGTCTGCCCGCCCATGGTCGGCAGGAGCGCGTCGGGGCGCTCTTTCTCGATCACCTTGGCGACGAATTCGGGCGTGATTGGCTCGATGTAGGTGGCGTCGGCGAGCCCCGGATCGGTCATGATCGTGGCGGGGTTCGAGTTAACGAGGACTACGCGGTAGCCCTCGTCCTTCAAGGCCTTGCACGCCTGGACGCCGGAATAGTCGAACTCGCAGGCCTGTCCGATAACGATAGGCCCAGCGCCGATGATCAAGATCGACGAGATGTCGTCGCGTTTGGGCATTCAGCGGCTTCTTTCGACAAATGGAACGCGGCGCAAAATTCCGGCGCTTATAGGAGAGCCGGCATCATGCCGCAATGCGTCCGCGCGCGGCCATGGGGACAGCGGGCCTGAGCGCTGCTAAGTTGTAAATATCTGTAATGACGTCGGGAATCGCTCGTTTTCGCACCTTCTCGCATTGACCTGCGCGCGCCGATCCGCGAACGTCGCGGCACAGGGACGTTAAACGCGAAGAGTTCGGGTTCACGAACCGGCGCGCGAAGGGGAAGGGCGACATCATATGAGCACGGCGGACACGACGGCCGGCGGCGCAAGCGCGGCCGGCGCCGAGGCGCACAACGGGCATATCACGGGGTTTGGAAGCAGAACCTACCGCAGCTACGTGCTGACGGTCCTGCTGCTCATCTACATTCTCAATTTCGTCGACCGTGTGATCTTATCGGTTGTGGCGCGCCCGCTGAAGGCGGAGCTGGGCATCGGCGACGGCCAGTTCGGGCTTTTGACCGGCATCGTTTTCGCGCTTCTCTACACCTTGATCGGCATTCCTCTCGCGCGCGTCGCCGAAGTGCGTCATCGCGTCTGGATCATGACGGTTTGCGTCATCTTATGGTCGTTCATGACCGCGGCCTGCGGGCTGGCGACGGAAATCACGATATTGGGCGCCACCATTGGTGCTTTTTATGTGCTCGCGGCATGCCGGGTCCTGGTCGGGATTGGCGAAGCGGGATGCACGCCGCCAGCGAACTCGCTGATCGCCGACTACTATCCGCCCGTAAAGCGCTCGACCGCGCTGGGCTACTACGCCATGGGCGTGACCATCGGCACCATGTTGTCGAACGGGTTCGGCGGTCCGATCACGGATGCGCTCGGCTGGCGCTGGGCGTTTTTCGCACTCGGTTTGCCTGGGATCGCGGTGGCGGCCCTGCTCAAATTTACTGTCAAGGAACCGCCTCGCGGTTACACCGATCCGCCAGGTACAGTGAAACAGGAGCGCGCAGCCTTCACCGAAGCGCTCAAGGAGCTGTTCTCTAAGCCGTCCTATTGGTGGATGACCTTTGGCGCGACGTTCGCCGCGTTCTCTGGCTACGCCATCGGCGCGTTCCAGTCGCTTTATCTTCAACGCACATTCGATTTGAGCGCCGGTCAGGCTGCAGTGTGGTTCAACGTGCCGAGTTATGGCGCGTCTGCGGTGGGCACATTTGTGATGGGCTGGCTCATGGAACGCGCGGCGAAATCCTCGCCGTCCGCTGTCGCATGGATGCCGGCTGTCGGACTCATCGCCTGCGTGCCGGTATATTGGTGGGCGTTTACCACCAGCTCGATGACCATCTGCCTAGTTACGCTGATGATCGGCGGCTTTGTGAAGTACGGTTACCTCGCTGCTCAGTATACGATCGGCCAAGGCGTCGTCGGCATGAGGACGCGCGCGACGGCCATTGCGATCATGCTGTTCGTGATCAACCTGATCGGATACGGGCTTGGCCCGGTGTTTGCCGGCTACGTCAGCGATTTCTTCTTCTGGCAGCTGCTGGGCGACGCCGGATACTTGGGCGAGGTCACGCGCGCGACGTGCGACGGCGCCCAGCAGGCGCTGAGTGATTTCCGGTTGGCCGAAGGGCTTTCGGTCTTGAGCGACGCGCAGACCGCCCAGGTGCTCCAAGGTCTGACGCCGCCCGTCGGGACCGACGTGCTGGACTTCTGCAACCAGGCCAACGCGGAGAGCACGCGCAACTCGATGCTGGCTTTGGGCGCGATCTACGCGTTTGCGGGATTCTTGTTCCTGATGTGCGCCCGCACCGTGTCCAAAGAGATGCTCGCCCGGTAGTCGGCGGAACCTCGGCGGATCGCCTTCAGACCAGGATCTGCACCGCGATCACGATGGTCGCCGCCCAGCTGACCGCAAACGCCGCGGTGCGGCCGAACGGCACGCCGAGCGCGTAGAGAATGAAGTGCGCGACGCGGCCCCAGAAGTAGACCATCGCCGCGACGGCCGTGGTCTGGTTCGCCGTCTCGGTCAGATGCGCGACGAGGACCAGCGCGGCGAACGGCGCGAAGGATTCGAGCATGTTCTCGTGACAGCGCTTGAGCCGCGTCCACCAGGCCGGGTGCTCGCGCGCCAGCGGCGCCTTGTAGTCGGCCGGCGAGAGGAGACCTTTGAGCGCGATGGTCGAGACGATGTAGGGCATCCACAAAAGCGCGGCGAGGATCGCGCTCAGCGTGAGATAGAACAGATCGGTGGTCATGACGGCTCCCTTCGCCCAGCGGCTTATACGCCGGCTTTTATATTGAAAGCCAATAAGGTTGGCGCGCCGACCGTCAAGTCAAACCTACGTGGGCGCGTTGCGGGCGCTGGCGGCGCGGCGTATTTCGAGCCCCATGAACCACATCCTCCTCATCGCCGCCGGCGGGGCGGTCGGGGCGACGGGCCGGCATCTCGTCGGACTGGCGAGCCTTCGCTTTTTCGGTCCCGGCTGGCCGTGGGGGACGCTGCTCGCCAATATCCTGGGCGGGCTGGCGATGGGGCTCTTGGTGGGCTGGCTGGCGTCTGAGCAGCGCGCGCACGCGACCGAGCTGCGCTACGCGCTCGGGGTCGGGCTCTTGGGTGGCTTCACCACCTTCTCGGCGTTCTCGCTAGAAGTCGTGATGATGATCGAGCGCAAGGCGGTCCTGACTGCGGCCGGCTATGTCGGCTTGTCGGTCGTCGCCGCGGTCGGCGCGGTGATGCTCGGCCTCTTGCTCTCGCGGAGCGCGTTCGGATGAGCGGCGTCGAGACGGTCGAGGTCAAAGCCGGCGAAGCGGGCGCGCGGCTCGATCGCTGGTTCCGCCGACGTTATCCGCAGGTGACCCAAGGGGCGCTGCAGAAGCTGCTGCGCACCGGCCAGGTCCGAGTCGACGGCGCGCGGGCGAAGGCGGACAAGCGGCTCGAAGCGGGCCAGTCGGTGCGCGTGCCGCCGCTGCCCGAAGCCGCGCCGCCAAGCGCGCCCAAGGCGGTGTCCGCCAAGGACAAGGCCTTCGTCCGTGGACTGGTGATCTACGAGGACGACGACATGATCGCCCTGAACAAGCCGGCGGGCCTGGCGGTGCAGGGCGGAACCAAGACGACGCGCCATCTCGACGGCATGCTCGATGCGCTCGCCAAGAAGGGCGAGCGGCCGCGGCTGGTCCATCGGCTCGACCGCGACACCTCCGGCGTTCTGATCCTGGGCCGCACGCCGGCCGCCGCCGCGGCGCTGGCCAAGGCGTTTCAGTCTCATCGTGCCCAAAAGACCTATTGGGCGATCGTCCGCGGCGTTCCGCGTCCGGCGCGCGGATGGGTCAAGGGCTTCATCAAGAAAGGCCGTCCGGCCGGCGGCGGCGATCGCGAGATGATGGTCCGCGCCAAGCACGGCGAAGCCGGAGCGCAGCATGCGCGGACGGCCTACGCCGTCGTCGCCAACGCAGGCAAGCGCGCGTCCTGGCTGGCGCTGCGGCCCGAGACCGGGCGGACCCACCAGCTGCGGTTTCATGCCGCCGAGATCGGCCATTCGATCTGCGGGGACCGTAAGTACGCCTGCGATATTCCCGAGCCCGAAGGCTTGCCCGAGGGGCTGATGCTGCACGCGCGCGAGCTCGTCATCCCGCACCCGAGCCAAAACCGCGCTCTCGCCCTGACGGCGCCGCTTTGCGCGCATATGGCTGACGCGTTCGAGCAGCTGGGCTTTGACGAGAGCGCCTATGACGATCCGTTCGCCGATGAGTGACTGCGCCCGATCCTGGGTCGAGCGCCCCGGACGCGCTAGGATCGCCCCTACGAGCGGTGAGGGGAAGAATCGTCATGCGCATATTCGCGTTTCTCGCAGGGCTGGCCGGCCTCGCGTTTTTGACCAGTCAGGGCCTGATCATAGGTCTCCAGACGATATGGACGACACGTCAGGATTTGATGGACGAAGCCTTTCTGTTCGCATCGGCCTCCCAACTGGCGTTCGTGCTGCTCTCGGTGGTGTTCTTCCTGGTTTTCGCAGGGACCAGGCGCTCGGCCTGAGCCGGCGAACATGACGGCCCGGGGCGACCTCGTGCTGGCCGTCTGGGACGTGGACGGAACGCTGGTCGACTCCAGACGTTCGATCACCAAGGCGATGGATGCGGCGTTCGTCGCGGAAGGCCTGCCGGCGCCGGGGTTCGAGCGTACGCGCCAGATCGTCGGGCTCTCGCTTGAAGCGGGGATCGCCCAGATCGCGCCGCCGGACATCTCCAGCCCGATGCTCGACAAGCTGGTCGACGCCTACAAGAGCGCCTTCATCGCCCAGCGCGAGAGCGGCGATCTCGACGAGCCGATGTTCGAGGGCGCGCTTGAGACGCTCGAACGGCTGAGCGAGGCGGGCTGGCTGCAGGCGGTCGCCACGGGCAAGGCGCGGCGCGGCCTCGACAAAGTGTTCGAGCGCCATCCGATCGGTCAGCACTTCCTCTCCGTGCACACCGCCTGCGCCGGTCACGGCAAGCCGCATCCGCGCATGGTGCTCGAGGCGATGGAGACGGCCGGCGTCGCGCCGGCCCGCACGGTTGTGATCGGCGACACCGCGCACGACATGGCGATGGCGCGCAACGCCGGGGCGCGCGGGGTCGGCGTCTCCTGGGGCTTTCACGAGGCCGAGGAAATCGAGGCTGGCGGCGCGCATGAACTGCATGCGGACTTTGCTTCGCTCAATGCGTCGCTCGACCGGTTCGCGGCGGGTCTTGAGGCGGCCGAGATTGCATCGGGCGCGGGCGCGCGCGACGATGTGGCGTGAACGAGTGGTTGTGGATCACCATCGGCGTGCTCGTCATCGCCGCAGGGGCCTGCTGGCAGGCCTATGCGCTGGCGGCGAAGACCCGCGAGCAGCGCCGCAAGTCGGTCCGCGCCCGCCGCGCCGAGCGTCTGCGCGAGGTGCGCGCGGCGTCCGAGCGCGCCGACGGACGGGAGGAGGGCGATGACGGCTGAACCGCACGCCCTGCCGCGCCGCTTCTATAAGACCGCGTCGATCGCCGAAGAGGGCGGCGCCTATCTTATCCTCCTCGACGGCCGCCCGGTGAAGACGCCGGCCGGCCGTCGTCTCGACGCGCCGACCGAAGCGCTCGCTGCCCTCGTCGCTGAAGAGTGGGAGGCCCAAGGCGAGTCGATCGATCCCGACACCATGCCGGCGACGCGCCTCGTCAACGTGGCGATCGACCGGGCCGAGGCGACGCGGCAGGCGCTCGCCGACGAGATCGCCAGCTACGCGGGCACGGACCTCGTCTGCTATCTCGCCGAGGACGACCTTGAGCTGGCGCGGCGCGAGGAGGCGGCTTGGGGGCCGCTGCGCGCCTGGGCCGGCGAGGCGCTGGGCGTCGCGCTCGAGCCCGTCGCCGGCGTCATCGCGCGAGAGCAACCCGACGCCAGCCTCGCCGCGGCGCGGGCGCGGGCGGTCGAACTCGACGACATCGGCCTCGTGGCGCTCGCCCACGCGACGGCGCTCCTCGGCTCGGCGGTGATCGCCTTCGCGCTGCTGCACGCGCGCCTCGACGCCGTGGCCGCCTTCGAGGCGTCCCGGGTCGACGAGAGCCATCAGGAAAGCCGCTGGGGCGTCGACGCCGAGGCTGCTGCGCGCGCGGCGCGTCTCGGCGAGGAGCTGGCCGCAACCGAGAAGGTGATGCGCGCGCGGCTGCCGTCTGCGGGTTGATCCGCCGGCTTTATTGATCTTCGGGGCGACCTCGCGTATCTTATCGTTCTGCGATAAGGGAGCTGGCCCGTGTTCGTTCACATGCACGTTTATCGCTCACGCCGGTTTTCGCGCGCGGCGCGGCGGTTCGGCGAGACGCTGGAGCGCAGCCTGCAAGAGCTGGGCGACGATCTCGAAGCCATGGGCGACGAGCTCGGCGACGACATGAGCGACTACGGCGACAGCGCGTCGGGCGGATCCTACGAGGACTGGCGCACGCGCCGCCGTGCGCGCAAGGCGGCCCGCCGGCAGGCGCGGCGCGAGCGCCGTGAGGAACGACGGGAGCGGCAGGCCGAAGCCTACGCCGCGTGGCGCGAGGATCAGGCCGAGCGCCGGGAAGCCTGGCGTGAACGCCGCCGCGCCCGCCGGGCGCGCGCGTGTGGCTGGGGTTCGATGTGGTGGCTGATCTTCCCGATCATTTTCGCCGGCGGACCGCTCCTTGAAGTCGTGAGCGAGCTGTGGTCGGGCGCGCTCGCCGGCGTCGGCGCGGTGATGACCGGCGTGATGAATTTCACCATCGCCGGTCCGATCGCGCAGCTGATGTCGTCCTCGATGAGCATCAGCTTCACCGACGCCTTCGCGCTGTTAGGCCTCGCCGCGGCCGTTGCCGGCGCAGCGGCCTGGCTCGGCATTCGGCTCTCGGCGCCGCAACCCGCGCGGTGAGCTGAGGATCGAGGCGGAGCGCGAAGCCCGCGGGCCCTCCAACATTCCCTGCGATCGAAAATCGTTCTAGGGGTAGCCCTCCGATTGCGCGCCAGTTTCGGGGAGGGCCGCCATGAAAGAGGTGCTTGAAGCGCTTGAGGCCAAGCGCGCCGCGGCCCGCGCGGGCGGCGGCGAGGCGCGCATCAAGGCGCAGCACGAGAAGGGCAAGCTTTCGGCGCGCGAGCGGCTCGAGGTGCTGCTCGACCCCGGCTCGTTCGAGGAGCTCGACATGTTCGTCGAGCACCGCTGCAACGATTTCGGCATGGAGAAGAAGAAGATCCCCGGCGACGGCGTGATCACCGGCTGGGGCGAGATCAACGGCCGCCTGACCTATGTCTTCGCCAAGGACTTCACCGTGTTCGGCGGCTCGCTGTCGGAGACCCACGCGGCGAAGATCGTCAAGATCCAGAAGATGGCGCTCTCGAACGGCGCGCCGATCATCGGCCTCTTCGACGCCGGCGGCGCGCGCATCCAGGAGGGGGTCGCCTCGCTTGGGGGCTATGCGGACATTTTCCTGCAGAACACGCTCGCGTCGGGCGTCGTGCCGCAGATCTCGGTGATCATGGGGCCGTGCGCGGGCGGGGATGTCTATTCGCCAGCGATCACCGACTTCATCTTCATGGTGAAGGATACGAGCTACATGTACGTCACCGGCCCGGACGTGGTGAAGACGGTGACCAACGAGGTGGTCGACCACGAAGGCCTCGGCGGCGCCAGCGTGCACGCCAAGGTCTCCGGCGTCGCCGACGGCGCGTTCGAGAACGACTACGAAGCGCTGACCCAGATCCGCCGGCTGGTTGACTTCCTGCCGCTGTCGAACCGCGACGCGCCGCCCAGCCGCGAGGTGTTCGACGATCCCGAGCGCGTCGAGCACTCGCTCGACACCCTCGTGCCGGCCAATCCCAACGCGCCCTACGACATGAAAGAGCTGATCGAGAAGATCGCCGACGAAGCTGACGTCTTCGAGATCGCACCGCAGTTCGGCGCCAACATCGTCACCGCTTTCATCCGAATGGAGGGGCGGACCGTCGGCGTGATCGCCAATCAGCCGATGACGCTCGCCGGCGTGCTCGACATCGACGCCAGCCGCAAGGCGGCGCGGTTCGTGCGCTTCTGCGACGCGTTCAACATCCCGCTGCTGACGCTGGTCGACGTGCCGGGCTTCCTGCCGGGCACGCGCCAGGAGCAGGGCGGGCTGATCAAGCACGGCGCGAAGCTGCTGTTCGCCTACGCCGAGGCGACCGTGCCCAAGGTGACTGTCATCACCCGGAAGGCCTACGGCGGCGCTTACGACGTCATGAGCTCAAAGCACATCCGCGGCGACGTGAACTACGCCTGGCCCAGCGCCGAGATCGCGGTGATGGGGCCCAAGGGGGCCGCCGAGATCATCTTCCGCGCCGACGCCGACGATCCCGACAAGATGGCCGAGCATGTCGCGAACTATGAGGCGCGCTTCGCCAATCCCTTCGTCGCCGCCGAGCGCGGCTACATCGACGACGTGATCTTCCCTCACGGCACCCGGCGGCGCGTCATCCGCGCGTTCCGGACGCTGAGGAACAAGAAGCAGGATAATCCGTGGAAGAAGCACGATAATATTCCGCTGTGAGGGGAGGCGTTGAAACGCTTCAATCTTAGTCCAAGCTCATCAGCTCTTCGTCAAATTCTCCGGGGCCCAGCTTTGTAAAGCGCCCTCGGTTTCTTTTAATCATTGCACGGAGCGCTAA
>JASFUX010000036.1:0-17146 GCA_050050115.1 Maricaulaceae bacterium
ATGAGAGACCGCGGAAAACCCTGGACTTCGAGACCCCGGCCGCGCGATTTAACGCCTGCGTTGCATCGACCGCTTGAGGCCGCAACCCAAAGCGGACGTTCGTAATATTCGCGGAGAGTACCTGCTCTCAACCCAAGTGGTCGTTCGGCAATCGACTCTTTCGCACACAAACCTGGGTCCCTAAAGCGAGTGAGCCGGACGACTCCGGTCCAATATGTTTCTCCGGCAATGTCGCTTAAGGCGATCCTGCAAACGACCGCCGGCTTCAACATCCAAGCGGCGATGTCGCTTCGCAGGGAGGGCGGGGAATGATCATCTACGGCGTGGCGCTATTAGCGTTCTGCATGCTCGTCGGAGCTTTTGTCGGCGAGCTAATCGGACGGCTCATCGGAATCGACGCGAACGTCGGCGGGGTCGGCATCTCCATGCTCCTGCTGTTGTTCTTGGCGGGCCGCTTCAAGGACACGCGGTTCTTCGGCGGGCCGGCGCAGCAAGGCGTGACCTTTTGAAGCGCCATGTACATCCCGATCGTCGTCGCGATGGCGGCGCGGCAGGACGTTGTTTCCGCCGTGTCGGGGGGATGGCTGGCGATCGTCGCCGGTGTCGGCGCGGTTGCGGTGAGCTTTGCGCTCGTGCCGGTGCTGTCGCGCCTGGGAGGCGCGCAATGATGTTCGTCGAAACGCTCAGCGACGTGCTTGCGCAGTACGGGCTGATCACGGCGTTCGTTTTCGTCGGCGCGCTCGTTTGGGTCTCGTATTGGGTTTCGGACAAATTGACGCGCGGGCGGCTGCACGGTTCGGCGATCGCGATCACCGCGGGGCTTGTGCTTGCCTACGTCGGCGGCCGTGCGACCGGCGGCGATCGCGGTCTGGCCGACATCCCGGTGCTCGCCGGCGTCGGTCTGATGGGCGGAGCAATGCTGCGAGATTTCGCGATCATATCGACCGCGTTCGGCGCCGACCTCAACGCGCTGCGCAAGGCCGGGCTGGTCGGCGGCCTGTCCGTCGTGATCGGCGTGGTCGTTTCGTTCGTCGTCGGCGCGGTTGCTGCGGCGGCGTTCGGATATCGCGACGCTATCTCGATCAGCACGATCGGCGCGGGCGCGGCGACCTACATTGTCGGACCCGTGACGGGAACGGCGCTCGGCGCTGAGTCCGACGTCGTGGCGCTTTCGGTTGCCGCGGGACTGGTGAAGTCGGTGCTGGTCATGACCGGCACGCCGCTCGTCGCGCCGCTCATTGGATTGAATACGCCGCGAGCGGCTCTTGTCTACGGCGGGCTGATGGGCACGACGAGCGGCGTCGCCGGCGGGCTGGCCGCAACCGATCCGAAATTGGTGCCCTATGGGGCGATGACGGCGACCTTTTACACGGGGCTGGGCTGTTTGCTTGCGCCGTCCGTGCTCTACTTGGCGGTGCGGTCTCTGGCGGGCGGCTAGCCCCCGTCGCAAGCCTTCGCAAGGACAGCGACGCGCTCGCTCGAATAAACAGTCCGCTCATCCGGCAAACCCGAAGACCTTCGCCGACCAAAGGGCCGATCTACCCTCTAGCAGCGCTAAACCGGCGCCTTTGCCGTCCGCGCAGATTGACAATCGGCCGCGCGCATTCTTCTTTGAAAATCACAGAAACGCGTCGACGCGCCTGAGGGAAGAAGCGCCGAACGATCGTCGTTCACTGCGAACGATCGGCGCAGCGCTGCGATTGCGGCGTTCCGACCGTGTTGGGGAGAATTGGTCGATGAAGCTAGTCCAATCACTATTCGCTGTCGCCGCCGCGACATGCTTCGCAGGCGGCGCGATCGCGCAAGACGCCCTGACTACAGATCGGCACGCGGCGGCGCGCGCTGCAGGGTTCCGCGCCCTTCATCTGTGCACGGGACTGTTTTCCTCAGGCCAAAGCCGGGAAACGCTCGAAGCGACGCGATCGGCGTCGAGCGGCGATGACGACGCGGGCGTTACGATCGACGAAACCGCGCGCACCGTCTCCGTGACCTACATAGAGGACATGCCGCCGCGCATTGCGGTGTGGCGGCCGAACCTCGGCTGCGCGCAGCTGCCGGTCGGCGCGACGCTGGACGCCGCGGCCAATCTGCGCCGGTTCCCCGAAGATCTCGCCGTTCCAGACTTCGACGCCGAGCCCTGGCCAATGGGCGAGGTCGACGCCGTCGCAGCGGTGTCGCCTGAGATCGAAGCGGCGCTGTCGGGCCTGCTCGACGAGGCGTTCGCGGACGAGGACGGCGCCTACGGTGGAGACACCTGGGGCGTCGCTGTCGTTCAAGATGGTAGAATCATCGCCGAACGTTACGCCGAGGGCTTCGGCCCGCACATCTCCGCGCGGACCAATTCGATGTGCAAGAGCGCGGCGGTCAGCCTCGTCGGCGTCGGCGTGCAGCAGGGCCTTGTAGACATCCATCAGCCGGCTCCGCTTGAAGAATGGCGCACGCCGGGCGATCCGCGCGGCGCGGTCACGATCAACGACATGCTGCACATGGCGAGCGGCCTTTACACCGAGGCCGGCGGCAATCCGCAGTCGGACATCTACGGCGTCGGCGCGCCGCCGTCTGAGGTGTCAGCGCTCAACATGGTGACCGCGCCGCCGAACGGACAGTTCGTCTACGCCGGCTCGGACACGATCTTGTCGGTGCGCGCGGTGCGGGAGGCCTACGGCGACGACGAAACTTGGATCAGCTGGCCGCATCGCGAGTTCTTCTGGAAGATCGGGATGACGCGCACATTCATTGAGACCGACTGGCGCAACGATTTCCTCGCGTCGGGTCAATGTTGGAGCACCGTCCGCGACTTCGCGCGGTTCGGTCTGCTCTATCTCGCCGACGGCGTCTGGGACGGCGAGCGGATTTTGCCCGAAGGCTGGGCCGAATATGTGCGTACGGAAGAAGGGCCTCAACCGGGCGGGACCTACGCCGCCACTGGGCGGGGCTATGGAGCGCAATTTTGGACCTACGACGGCGTCGAGGGTCTGCCCGCGGACGCGCACAGCGCAGCTGGCGCCTATGGTCAGTACGCGATGATCGTGCCGTCGGAAAACCTCGTCGTCGTGCGGCGCGGATTTGATTATCGGGGCGGCTTCAACATCGCCAAGTTCTCCGCCGACGTCATCGCTGCGCTCGAGGACTAGCATGCTGACCCGTCGTCATTTCCTCGCCGCGAGCGCCGGCGCCGGCGCGATCGCGTGTTCGACCGCGCCCACAAGCGCGCCTACGCCGGGCCCCGGGCGCGGCCCATGGCGGATGTCCGATCCTGCCTCTCACGGGTTCTCCGAAACAGAGATCGCGGCGGCGGCCGAGGAGCTTGCGTCGGCCGGGGAGCGGCAAGGTTTCGTCGTGATCCATGGCGGCGAGCTGATCTTTGAACGCTACTGGCAAACCGACTACGCACGCGCTGTGCCCGAGTGGCAAAACGTCTCGTTCTCGTCGGGCAAGTCGTTCGGCTCGACGATGGTTGGCGTCGCGGTGACGAAGGGTCTGCTCTCCGTCGACGATTTGGCGAGCCGATATCATCCGGCGTCTGAGTCCGGGCTCAAGCCGTCGACCACCATCCGGCATCTGCTGACCATGACCTCAGGCGGCACGATGCGAATGAAGCCCAGCTCCGTGCCGCCGCGTCGTCTCGACGACCCCGCGCCGCCGGGGCCGGGCGCGGAGTACGAGTGGTACGAGGAGGCCGAAGCCGGCACGCCGCCGGGCTACGGGCTGACGATCGAGCCGGGCGAGATGTTCTTCTACGACGGCGCGCCGGCCGATCATCTCGCCGACATCGTCGCCGCCGCGGCGGGGCGCAGCAGTCACCGGTTCATGCTCGAAGAAGTTGCGGGCCCGCTCGGGTGCGAGAACTTCAGCTATCAGCCCGAAGGCGTCGATCATAACGACAACGTCCGCATCGGCGGCTCGATCCTGATCTCGTGCCGCGATCTGGCGCGGTTGGGTCAGCTCTATCTCAATGGCGGCCGCTGGGACGACGTGCAGCTTGTAGCCTCCGACTACATTGCGGACGCCACAACGCCGTCGCCGCTCAATCCCGGGTACGGCTACCTGTGGTGGCTCAACGCCTCGGGCCGCGTTCCCTCCGCTCCAAGATCAATGTACTTCGCGGCCGGAGCGCGCGGACAATACTGCTTCGTCCTCCCAGAGTCCGAGCTCGTAGTGTCGACCATGGGTTTCGGCGTGAACGCGCTAACGGCCGAGCGCGCCTGGGACGTGCTGGCCGGTCCGCTTCGCGTGACCGTCTGAGCGCTCTCCCCCTCGTCCGAAAACTTTCAAAGCACGGGAACCAAGCATGACGAAACAAACGCAGAAGTCGGGCTTTGAACCTAATCGGCGACAAGCGCTCGGCGTCGGCCTTGCGGGCGTGGGGGCGATGCTCGGCGGCTGCGCGACCGGCGGCGCCATGTCGAGCGAAACCGAGACAGCGGGCGGGCGCGAGGCGAACGCCTATCGCGGCGACGGGCGTTTCCTGACCCCGACGATCAGCGACTACATCGCCAACATCCGCACCGCGCCGGTCGACCCTGAGTTCCTCGAGCTCGGCAAGCGCCACATCCTCGACACGCTGGCCGCGGCGGTGTCGTGCAAGGATCTCGAGCCGGCGGTGCTCGGCCGACGCTATGCGCTGGCGAAGTCGGGCGGCGCGGCGAACGGCGCTACGATGCTGGCGACGAACGAGCGGGTCGGGCTTGTGGACGCCGTCTACGGCGGCTCGATGATCGTCCACGGATCGGAGATCAACGACTTCATTCCGTCAGCGTTCGTACAGCCCGGACCGGCGGTCGTCAGCGCCGCCTTCGCGATTGCCGAGAACCGCGGCGGCTCGGGCAGTGACGTGCTGCGCGCGTGCGTCGCCGGTTATGAGCTTTGCGGTCGCGTGCCCAAGGCGCTCGGGGTGCGCACGCTCTATGCATCGGGCCTGGCGAACCACGGCATCGGGCCCTGCTTTGGTGCGGCGGCGACGTCGGCTTCGATGCTGGGTCTTTCCGCGGACGTCATTCCTTACGTGATGTCATACGCTTGCCAGCAGGCCTCGGGCTCCTGGCAATGGCTGCTCGACGTAGACCACATCGAAAAGACGTTCGTTTTCGCCGGGGTCGGGGCGCGCAACGGGGTAGAGTCCGCGTTGCTCGTGGAGATGGGCTACACCGGCGTATCGGATTGCTTCGACAATCCCGAAGCTTACATGAACCATCAGGTCTTCCGGGACGGCGCCGACCACGACCCCTATTACTTGATCGAGGACCTCGACACGCGGTCGGAACTGCCGCTGACGGCTTACAAGCGCTACCCCGTCGGCGGCCCGACCCAGGCTGCGGTCCAGGGGATTCTCGAGCTGTTGCCGCAGACTTCGCCCGAGACGGTAGAGAGCATCGTCATGGAGATGCCAGGCCGCTGGGACGCGTTCCGCAATGCGGAAATGCCCGCGCTCAATCTGCGCTACCTGGCCTCGATCATCCTCGTGGACGGTCGGCTTGATCTCGTCGCGGCGCAGGACCGCGAGCGGTTCAGCACCGATGACCGCGTGCGTGCGCTGATGACCAAGATGGACGTCGTGCACGCCCCCGACCTTGAAGTCGCCGAGGGCGAGGAGCGCACCGAGCCGGCGCGCGTCACCTTGGTCGACAGCCGGACGGGAGAGCACAACTTGTTCGTGCCGTATGTTCGCGGTTTTCCAAGTCATCCGATGACCCGCCAGGATGTCGTCGACAAGGCGATGGAGCTGATGGGGCCGGTGCTCGGCCGTGGCCGCGCCCGGGACGTCATCGATGTGACGATGGAGATCGAAAATCTCGACCGCGCCGCGGACCTGATCCCAATGATCGCGAGCTGACGGGAAATATGATCACGACGCACGGCGTCGGCGCCGTTCTTGGGGAGTCCGCATCATGAACCGACATCACCTGTCTCGCCGAACCATCCTGCTTGCGGCCGGCGCAGCGGCCTGCACCCCGCACGCGTTGTCGGGATCAAACTCGGTCGTCGAGACCACCGAGGGGCGATACCAGGGCCTGCAGCTTGACGGCGTGCACGTCTTCAAGGGGATGCGCTACGGCGCTTCGACAGCCGGGCGGGGTCGGTTCATGCCGCCGCAGTCTGCGCCGAGATTCGCCGGCGTCCGCGAGGCGTTCGAGTACGGCGATCAGACGCCGCAAGCGCGTGGTTCGCTCGCAGCCGATACGGCGATGAGCGAAGACTGCCTGCGGATCAACGTGTGGACGCCGGAGCTGCGCCGGGGGCGCAGACCCGTCTTGCTGTGGTTCCACGGCGGCGGCTTCGAGGCGGGCAGCGGTTCGAGCGCGCTCTATGACGGCGCGCATATGGCTCTGCGCGGCGACGTCGTCGTCTGCACGATCAACCACCGCCTCAACGTGTTCGGCTTCTGCGACCTTTCAGAACACCTGGGCGAGGACTTCGCCCAGTCGGGCAACGTCGGCTATCTCGATCTTGTCGCCTCGATGCGGTGGGTGAGGGAGAATATCGCCGAGTTCGGCGGCGATCCGAACAACGTGATGATCTACGGCCAGTCCGGCGGCGGACGAAAGGTCAGCGTCTGCTTCGCCGGCAAGCCTTCCGCCGGCCTCTTCGCCAAGGGCGTCGTTCAATCGGGCTCTCATCTGCGCGTGCAAACGCCTGAACAGTCCCATGCGCTGACCAATTCGTTGCTCGCCGAGCTTGGGATTGATCCGGCGAACGCGCGGGCGCTGCAGGACGTGCCGCAAGAGACGCTGTCAGAAGTCCAGCGCCGGGTGATCGGCGCGGCCGGCTACCGCTTCGAGCCCAATCTCGACGGGATCAACTTCGAGGCGCATCCGTTCATCCCGAACGCGCCCAGGCAGACCGCGCAGGTCCCGATGATGCTGGGCACGACGCGTACGGAGCTTTCAAACCAGCTCGGCCACGATCCGGAGATCTACACGATCGATGAGGCGGGGCTCAAGGAGCGGCTCGCGCGCTTCTTTCCCCCGGAGGAGGTTGATGAAGCCGTCGACGTGTTCCAGCAGTCCAATCCGAACGCTTCGCCGACCGAGATATTCTTCCTGTTGACGTCGTGGCGGTCGTACATCCTCAACGCCACCCTTATGGCGGAAAGCCGCGCCGAGTTGAACGGCGCAAACAACCCCACATGGATGTACCAAGTGACCTGGCGGTCGCCGGCCGAGGGCGGACGCCGCTACAGTCAGCACACGCTCGATCTTCCGTTCATGTTCGACAACGTCGACCGGGCCGAGCGGCTGACAGGGCCGGAGACCGACGAGACCCGCGCCATGGCGGACGCGATGGCGAATGCTTGGATATCCTTCGCGAGGAATGGCGATCCCAATCACGACGGCATCCCGCAATGGCCGACCTACGATCTCGCTTCACGGTCAGTCATGCACTTCGAGGTCCCCGCGACCGTGGTCGAAGATCCGTTCCGGTCGGAGCGAGAATACATGAACCGATACGACTCCGTGCGCGCAACTGCGCGACGAGACGGCTAGCGCTGCCGCCGCCCCGTTCGCCAACCATTCGACGGATTGAAGATGATCAAGCTTCGAATTCGCCTCGCCTTCGGCGCAATCGCACTCATCGTCGCGGCGTGCGCGGGTCTTACACCGATGGGCTCCAACCAACTCACCGTGACAACGGCTTCGGGCGACCTGGCGGGACAGTTGATCGACGGCGTGCGGGTGTGGAAGGGCGTGCCTTACGCCGCGCCGCCGGTTGGAGATTTGCGCTGGGCGCCGCCGCAGCCCGTCTCCTGGGACGGCGTCTATACGGCGGACGCGTTCGCTCCGGCCTGTCTGCAGCGCGTCAACGAGGACGGCTCGCCCAACGGCGGCGGCTACGCCGGCCCGGTCAGCGAAGACTGCCTCTATCTCAACATCTGGGCGCCGGCGGAGGCTTCGGACGCGCCGGTGATGGTCTGGCTCTTTGGCGGCGGCGGAGTGGTCGGCGCAGGCAACGTTTCGACCTACGACGGTTCGGCCTTCGCGCGCGACGGCGTCATCCTTGTGACGATCAACTATCGCCTGGGCGCTCTCGGCGGATTCGCCCATCCTGCTTTGACGGCAGACGCCGGCGATGGCGCCGGCTTTGCGAACTACCACCTGTTGGACGCGATGGCGGCGCTCGCCTGGGTGAAAGACAACGCCGCTGTCTTCGGCGGCGATCCTGACAACGTCACTTTATTTGGAGAGTCCGCCGGCGCGACGATGACCGCAAACATCGTCACATCGCCGATGGCCGCCGGTCTGTTCGACAAGGCCATCTTTGAATCCACCGGTTCGCTGCCAACGCCCGCAACGCCGCTTGCGCGCGCTGCGGAGCGGGGCGGCGCGCTGGCGAGCGAGCTCGGTCTGCCCGGCGCCGATGCGACTGCGGAGCAGCTGCGCGCGCTCGACGCCTGGTCGATCATCAACAACCGGACCTACGGCGGCGGTTCGCGCACCATTCTCGACGGTCGGGTGAAAGCGCAGTCGATCCTCGACAGCTTCGCCGACGGCAATGAGAACGACGTGCTTCTGATGCTCGGCACGAACAGCGACGAAGGCCGTCTGCGCGGCACGCAGCTCGTCGCGAACTTCGCCGAGGACGGCGCGCCGGTGTTCCAATACTTCTTCGACTACGTGCCGCACGGCCTCCGGGCGCAGAACCCGAACGGTGCGCCGCACGCCGGCGAGCTGCCGTTCGTGTTCGACACCCTATCGATCTATGCGCGCCTCGAGGGTCAAGTGACGGATGAAGATCAGCAGGCGGCGGACCTTGTCCATTCGTGCTGGGTCGCTTTCGCCAAGGCGCCGCCCAACGCGCGGGAGCTCGAATGCGGGGACGGATTCGTCTGGCCGGCGCGCGCCGACGCCAACGATGAGGCTGTGGCGATTTTCCAAAGCACGCCCTCGCTCGGGCGCGCGCCTGAGCTACGCTCCCCGCCAAATGGCGCTGAGCCCGGGCCGACCAGCCGGGAAAGCTGAAGGCAGCTTCGCACTGAGGTCCTGGCCGTCCGGTTCCCCAACTACCGCGATATCAGAGGCAGGAACTCGCGCCGAACATTACCAACGTCCGCTTTTGGCCGAAAGCGGTCGTTCGTAATGTTTCATGACATTATCTGCCTGCAACTCAAGCGGACTTTCGGGAAGCGCCATTTCCTTCGATGAGGTTCATCGTCATTGGCGCGATCCAGCGTGCCGGCTGACATTGTGGGTGCAAAACAGAGGTCGGAACGAGGCCCTTTAGGATACATCTCCGGTGGCGCAAACTCACTCTCACTCCCGACTTACAGTTCGACGAAGGCGGACTGTCCAAGGCATTTACATCGCGCTATTTGCCGGAATGTCGGGCGTCGGAGTACTGAACATCCTGGTATTTGTCGGTTCAGATATCGCGGACAGGAATTGGCTTTTCTTCTTCATGGTCTGCGTCTGGACATCGCTAATGGTCTGGCTTCTCTACCGAGTGACCAGGATCACCCTCGAGAACAAACCGCTTGCAGAGTTCGAACCGGCTGGCGTCATTACAGAACAGGGTGATTTTCTCTCTTGGAGCCAAATTTCCAAAATCTATTTATGGACGGGCGTCTTGTTCATAAGAGATCAGTCAGGAAACGAAATTGTCCGACTAGACCCGGCAGAGGTTGGCGGGAGGACGCTGAAACGCGTGAAGTCTCTCATTCGAGCAAATGCACCAGCAGGTCTCTCCGGCGATATATGAACTCATAGTCACTTGATCGCCTGATGTCCGCTTTCGGCCAAAAGCGAACGTTCGTAATCGTCCCTGGGAACGGCCGTCACTGGCTTACGGCGGCCCTAGGTGCGCGCCGCTCTAAGTGCGGACTTCGGCCTCACAAACACCTCGAAGATGCACTCAGAAGATAGGGGCGTGCTGGACGCTCCAAATTCCTTGAGTACCGCCTCGCTGAAGTCGTGGAAGACCGCATCGAACGTGTGCTGCTCCATTCCCCAACACGATCCGTGCGAACGGTGGCGATAGGCCCAAAGCCGATCGGCCACCGTTTCATCAAGCCGCCAACGAACGGCGTAGTCCGGCGCCCTCTCGGAAGAGCGTTGCACGACGTGCCGTCGCCCCCGCGAACTTGATAGATGCGCCGCTTTGGCCGCCAGCCACATCGCCTCGATGTCTTGACGGTGTTTGGGCCAGTTGCATCGGCAGTCCACGTGCGCCCCCTCATCGTTCAAGACGCGGTCAATCTCCTGATCCGCCCTCTCGCGATCGGTCAGGTGCAAGACGTGCGATGTGATGGCGATGTCGAAGCTGGATGCGGGCACGGGCAACGCCTCTGCCACACCTCGCATGGTCTCGATGTTCGTCGCGCCGCTTGCGTCGGCCTTGCGCCTCAACACGCCGAGCATCTCCTCCGATGGATCGACTGCAACCACGCATGCAACTTGTTCAGCCAAGGGAACAGCAAGCAGGCCAGTTCCCGCACCGATGTCGACGATGCGAACTGCGGCGAGGTCTCGATCATCAAGGATGAGTTCAAACACCTCGCTCAAAACATGCGGAGGGTATCCTCTCGATGCGTCGTAAACCTCGGCGATTGAGCTGTAGTAGGTGCGCATGCGGCTCAACGTATCCGCTGGCGGATCGGGCGCCTACGGCCCGGTCCTCGCGGATGGGACATCGTTCGGATGAGCGTCCACGGTGAGTTTCAGCTGCCCGATCGAGACATTACGAATGACCGCTTTTGGCCGAAAGCGGACATTTGAACTGGGCGAATGCGATGTAGGTTGGTGGAAAGTGTCTGCAACGCGGTGAAGCCAATGTCGGATCAGGTCCAATTGCTCTCGCCCGCTGGCAACTACTGCGTCGTTCAAGTTGACGGGCGGAAGTTTCCAGGCGTGGTGTTTCAAGGCGACAGCATCGCCTCTCTGCTTTCGAGATTGAACGCGATTGAGGATCGCCTTCGGGAAACCGGGGTGTCCTGCGAGGATGATGCTCGTGCAGAATTGGACTTTGTTCGAGATGCGCTCGACCGGGTACTTCAACACTACGAGAGCTTTGTCGCGGCGAGCGGAGGCAAGTTGCCATATCCTGCGCGTCAGCCGCTGAATCTGAAGCTCTAGCTCACTCCGACGATCTCCAATGACCGGTTTTCGCTGTGGTCTCAACGGGTCGACGCAACGCTTTAGTTCATCTGCGAGCTGGAGCAGAGCGCATGAAGCAACGACCTCGGATCTACTATTCCTCTGAGCAGCGCAAAGAGATTTGGGATCGCTGGAAGCGGGGCGAGACGCTCCATGCGATCGGACGCGTCTTCGATCGCGGACATTCCTCGATCTTCGCGGTGCTCGCGCCCAGCGGAGGCTTGCGTCCGCCGCCGCGCCGACGATCGGCCCTGGCGCTGTCGCTGGCCGAGCGTGAGGAGATTTCGCGCGGACTGAGCGCGGGTCTGTCTTTGCGGGCGATCGCGCGCGGGCTGTCGCGTCCGGCCTCGACGGTCAGCCGCGAGGTGGCCCGGAACGGCGGGTGGCGAGGTTACCGCGCCGCTCGCGCCGACCAGGCCGCGTGGGATCGCGCGCTTCGGCCCAAGCCGGCCAAGCTCGCCAGGAACCCGGCCCTCGCCCGGGTCGTGGCTGGCAAGCTGGCTCTGGACTGGTCGCCTGAGCAGATTGCAGGCTGGCTGAAGCTGACCCGCCCTCACGACGAGCACGCCCGCGTGTCCCACGAGACGATCTACAAGAGCCTGTTCATCCAAGCCCGCGGGGCTTTGAAGAAGGACCTCGTCAAGCATCTGCGGTCGAGGCGCGCGATCCGCCGTTCCAGGACGAGCTCGCTCAAGAGCCAGGGGCTCGGCCAGATCAAAGACGCGGTCTCGATCCGTGAGCGGCCGGCGGCGGCCGAGGACCGCGCGGTCCCCGGCCACTGGGAGGGCGACCTGATCGCGGGGTCGAACAACTCCTACATCGCCACGCTGGTCGAGCGTCATTCGCGCTACGTGATGCTGGCGAAGGTGGCGAACAAGGACACCGCCTCGGTGATCTCGGCTCTGATCAAACAGGCTCGGGCGTTGCCACGGGAGCTGTCGAAGTCGCTGACCTGGGACCGCGGCAAGGAACTCGCCGATCACGCCCGCTTCACTTTGGCGACCGACATGGCGGTCTACTTCGCCGATCCCCAAAGCCCTTGGCAACGCGGCTCGAACGAGAACACCAACGGGCTTTTAAGGCAGTACTTCCCGAAAGGAACCGACTTGTCCGTGCACAGCCAGGCGCATCTCGACAAGATCGCGCGACGGCTTAATGAGAGACCGCGGAAAACCCTGGACTTCCAGACCCCGGCCGCGCGATTTAACGCCTGCGTTGCATCGACCCCTTGAGGCCGCAGCCGAAAGCGGTCATTCGTAATGTTTGCATTATACGACCAACAAGCGCCCAAGGCGGGTGCCTGACCAGATGGGCTGAGCGTGCTTGCGAGGTCTGCGTCCAAATCTGCTGCGGGCGGTTTTCAACCGCCCGCAGCAGTTGGCGACGCGTCGCTCGATGCGGCGCCTAGGACGCGCTGTCGGCGGCCGCGTTCACTTCTTCGACCGTGACGTGGTGCATGCCCGGCCAGTTCGCATAGGCGAGCTCGAGCGTGCCTTCCTTGTCGTCGAGGTATTTGCCGAACGCCACGGCGTTCAAGAACACGTAGAGCTTGCCGTCGACGATGTCGGCGTAATGCGGATCGGCGTCGAGCTTGCGGTTGATGGCCACGCCGAAGGCGCAGAATCCGCCGAACTGGGGCATGAAGGCTTCGGGGTCGGCGGCGAACTGGTTCATCGTCTCCTCGGACGCGAAGTAGTAGGCGACGCCGTCGCGCTCGAACGTGAAGGTCGCATCGCCGGCCGTCACGTCCAGGCCGGTCGCCAGCGCCACCGCGTCGTCGCCGCGCAGCGCGACGCCCGCACCAGTGAGCGTCGTGCCCGTCGAGGTGTTGTACTCGTCTTCGGCGAGGGCCGCGGAGCCGGCGGAGACGGCGCAGAGCAGCGTCGTGGCGGCGAGCAGGGTCTTGATCGTCTTCATAACGAAGGTCCTTTGTCTATGAACGCCCGAATGGGCGAGGTTGAAGTCAGAGGCGGTCGAAGCCGTCGCTCACGGCGCGTCCGCGCGCTCGACCAGCGCGCGCAGACGGCGGTTGTCCTCGGTGAGCCGGGCGAGCTCGGCGTGCAGGGGCTGAAGCTCCGTGTGCACTTCGTCGAGGGTGAAGCGGCGGGGAATGTGTTGGGGGCAGTTCCAGTCGAAGGCGGCCACGTCGATGAGCACGGCGCGCTCGGGTCGCGCGCGATAGCCCTCGACGTGCAGACTGTGAACGAGGCGGGGATCGTCGTCGGCCTCCACCGCGCGGGCTCGACCCCAGAGCTTCAGCCGGCGGCGGTTCGGATAGTCCATCACGATGAGCGCGACGCGATCATCGCCGGCGAGATTACCGAGGCTGACGTACTGCCGGTTGCCGCGGAAGTCGGCGTAGCCGATCCGCGTCGGACCGAGGACGTGCAGGAAGCCGGGCGGGCCGCCGCGGAACTGCACGTACGGCCAGCCGGACTCCGAGACCGTCGCCTGAAAGAAGCCGTCGCATGCGGTGAGGAACGCCGCCTCCTCGGGACCTAAGACGTCGTTGGCGGGCGTGTCGGCGGCGAGGAAACGCTCATAGGCGTTCGCCGAGCCCAGGCGCTTCTGCGCGGCGCGCACGGCGGGCGTGAAGGCGATGTCGGCGAAGGCGCGGGACATGGCGGTCTCCGATCGCCGCGCAGGTCAGCGCGGCGCGCAAGGGCTAGAGGCGGCGCTCGTCGGCGCGTATGGGAACGTCGTTGATGCTCGCTTCGCGACGGGCCATGAGCCCGTCAGGCGCGAACTCCCACTGCTCGTTGCCGTAGCTGCGGAACCACCGACCGGCGGCGTCGCGCCACTCGTAGGCGAAGCGCACTGAGATGCGGTCGTCCGTAAACGCCCAGAGCTCTTTCTTAAGCTTGTAGTCGAGCTCCTTGGTCCACTTCTCGCGAAGAAACGCTTTGATCGCGTCGCGCCCGGAAAAGAAGCGGTCGCGATTTCGCCATTGCGAGTCTTCGGTATAGGCAAGCGCGACGCGCTCAGGTTCGCGAGTGTTCCATGCGTCCTGCGCGGCTTGGACTTTCGCGAGTGCAGTCTCGCGCGTGAACGGGGGGACGAGCGCGGCGGTCATGGTCGGTGCTCCGGCGATGTGTGCGAACGGAATAGCGAGGAGAGAGCCGTCGGAGCGCGGGTTCAGGAGGGGAGGCGCTCCGACGGCGGGCTCGGCTATGCGCCGAGCAGTGCTTGGGGCGCGACGGCCGCGGCGGCGGGGATACAGCCGCGCAGAAACGCGTTCTCACGCTCGAGCTCGACGATGCGCCGCTGGAGTTGAAGCAACGCCATAGCGGCGTCCTCGGCGGGGATGAGGGTCTTCACCTTGCGTGCGCCCTGCGGAGCGCGACGCTGCGTGACGGCGAGTGTCTGGGCCATGGCGTCGTTCCTTCCTGTGTCGCGCGGCCTGCGAGTGCTGCCGCCCTCGAGCGAGACGAGAAGTAGAAAACGAGCCCGGAGTACGAAATTCGGAGATGTCCCTACGTAGTCGCCCTTATCAACATGGCTGGCTATAATTGCAGTCTTTCACTCTGCACGATGATGAAAAGGAGCACCGGCGTGAGCGATTCTCGCCCGGCACTGAATCAGCGTTACCGCGACCTCATCCTCGAGGCGTCGGGCGATGGCGTTTACGGGATCGACAAGAGCGGGATCACAATGTTCGCCAATCCCGCGGCCGTCCGCATGTGCGGCTTCACGCTTGAGGATATGGTGGGACATAGCCAGCATGAACTGACCCATCACACGCACGCAGACGGGCGCCGTTATCCGGTTGCAGAATGCCCGATTTACGCGGCGCTGACCGACGGCGAGGTCCATCGCGTCGACGATGACGTGTTCTGGCGCAAGGACGGAACGAGCTTTCCGGTAGAGTATGTTAGTACACCGATCATAGACGACGGCGCGATCGTAGGCGCGGTGATTTCGTTTCGCGACATCACCAAGCGCAAGGAGGCCGAGGCTGCGCTCGAACAGAGCCGCGAGCGCGCACGCGCGCTGCAGGCGGACCTCCACCACGTCTCGCGACTTAGCGCGATGGGAGAGATGGCGTCGGGGCTCGCGCATGAACTCAACCAACCGCTCACAGCCATTTCGAGCTATGTCCGGGCGGCCAGCAGATATCTGCGGGCCGGCGGAGTGGACGCCGAAGAGCGCGCGCTCGATCTCATGGACAAAGCCGCGGCCCAGGCGCATCGGGCCGGGGACATCATTCGCGGGCTGCGCCAGTTCGTCCTCAAGGGCGACGGCGCGCGCGCCTTCGAGGATGTCGAAGCGGTCGTCAGCGAGGCGGTCAGCTTGGCGTCGTCGGCGGCTCGCGTGCGCCATATTGCAGTTGATGTCAGCGGCGAGCCAGGACTTTCGCCCGTGTTGATGGACAAGATCCGCATTCAGCAGGTCGTCGTGAACCTGGTGCGCAACGCCGCCGAAGCCCTTGGATCCGTTGAGGACGCTCGCATCGAGGTGCGCGCCGCGCCTTGTCCGGAAGGCGGCGCGAAGGTGTCTGTGCGCGACAACGGCCCCGGTCTCGCCGAGGAGGTCAAGGGACAACTCTTTCAGTCGTTCGTCACGTCGAAGGCGTCCGGAATGGGAGTTGGCCTGTCGATCTGTCGTTCGATTGTTGAGGACCACGGCGGACGGATGTCGGCCGAAGAAAACGAGACCGGCGGCATGACGTTTTGCTTCACCCTGCCCGCAGCGCCGGACGAGGCGACGTCATGAGCGCGCCGCCCACCGTGTATGTGCTTGATGATGACGATGCGGTGCGCGACTCGCTCTCGGCCCTGCTGGAGTCGTGCGGATATCCGGTGAGGGCGTACGCGGCGGGCGAGTCCTTTCTCAGCGACTTGGACGAGAACTGGGCGGGATGCGTCGTTCTGGACGTGCGGATGCCTGGGCTCAGCGGCTTGGAGTTGCAGGAGCGTCTGGCGGCGATGAACGTTCCGCTTCCGGTAATCATTGTCACGGGCCACGGAGACTTGCCGATGGCCGTTCGCGCAATGAAGGCGGGCGCCGTCGACTTCATCGAAAAGCCCTACGACGAAGACGTGCTCCTTGAAAGCGTGCGCGAGGCGTTGTCGCGAGGCGCCAAGCAACAGGCGGACGCCGCGTCCGCCGAGGCGCTCAAGGCGAACCTCGCGCGGCTCACCCCTCGTGAGCAGCAGGTGCTCGAGCAGGTCGCGCTGGGCCACCCGAATAAGGTCGTCGCCTACAACCTCGGCATCAGTCCCCGTACGGTGGAGATTCACCGCGCGCGAGTCGTTGAAAAGCTCCAGGCGCGCAACCTTTCGCACCTCGTGCGCATGGCGATCGCTGCGGGCGTGGTAAGCGCGGACGATACTGACTCGTAGGTCGGGAGTGTGGGTGCCGTTCTCATGCAGTGACGCCGAGCATGTAGGTAGCGCCCCGTATTTTCCGTGGTTTTCGCTTGCCCCACATTCAGCAGCTCGACTCGACGCTCTCGGAGAGGCCCGGCGGGTCGCCTGACTGCCGAACGGAGCAAACCCAACCTGATGCCCAAGACGATCGCGATAGTCGACGACGACGAGGCCGTGCGCGATTCGCTGTCGGCGCTGCTCGCATCCGCAGGGTATGCGTTCCGCGCCTTCGCTTCGGGTGCCGCGTTCGTTGAGGCGACGGGGAAGAGCAGGCCTGACGGGGTCATTCTCGATCACCGTATGAGCGGCATGACCGGCGTGGAGCTGGCCGAGCGGCTCAAGAGTGAGCGGCCGGGGACCGTTATCGTGATGATATCGGGCAATCTCACCAGCGCTGAGCGTGCTCGAGCCGAGAGCGCCGGGGTCGCGGCGATCTTGGAGAAGCCGTTTTCCGACGACGCGCTTATCGCAGCGATCGAGACGGCTCTCGAGTAGACCTGCGATGGAGAGACTTGCGTCATGATGGGGCAATCAGAGCAAGCCAAAGACGCGGGAGGCTCTCAATCACAAGCGATGGTCATGACCGCTTTCGACTGTGGTCTCAACGGGTCGACGCAACGCTTTAGTTCATCTGCGAGCTGGAGCAGAGCGCATGAAGCAACGACCTCGGATCTACTATTCCTCTGAGCA